>JBEKLE010000367.1:0-10448 GCA_050010355.1 Rhodopila sp.
GCCCACGGACGAGGACTTGCCCACAAGTCGCAACTTTCCCGCGCGGCGCAACATGGAACAGAGCATGAAAACTGTTACCAACGTAGCCGGTCTAAAGTGTTACCAATGTGCCCGGTTGCAGAGGACACCATCCCGGCGACCTGATCCAGCACCTCAGGTAGCTTCAGATAGGCGTTGTGCCTGTCCAGCATCCCCAGGGCCTCGCCTAGGGTCCTCTCCAGATCGATCGGGTGCGCGATGAATTTACGGCCGGCTTCGGTGGGAACCGGAACCCGGCTGCAATAGGCGTCGGCTTCGTCGAAGAAATCCGTCCATGTACAGACCATCGGTGACCGGATGCACTTTTCCACCGCGCCGAGCAGCGCGGGCTCGCGGAGCGCCATGAATTCGAGGGGACTTCCCAGCGTGATGAGATCGATCGGCGGACGGTTCACCGCCACGCTTTCCGCCGCTTCCAACGCATCGACGGCGATCGCTGTCCCCATGCTGTGCGCCAGAACCACGATGCGCCCTGCCGGAGCCCCTTCACCGGCGATGCGCGTCAGCATCCCGAGGAGGCGGGCCCTGGTCTTGCGCCGGAACGAGTCCTTGTCAGCCAGGAACGAGTAAATGCCCCAGGACATATTCAGCCCGTGGCTCATCACCTCGGAGCCGAGGGCGGCGAGGATTGCCAACCACAAGCCCTTCACCCACCAAGGCGTCCCGAGCGTCTCCCCGAGGGAAAACAGATCAACGATCTGCGTGAGCAGGAGATGGCCAGCCGCAGCGAGCGCCATGGCGTACCAGAGGCCCAGCAAAAGGCAGTTGAGTATTGTCCACCGCCGCATCGAGGCGGACGTGGATGGCATACGCTTCAGCATCCACGACCCGATCCAGTAGCGGATCAGTATGGTGCCACGGACCAGGCGCGCGTAGACGGAGGCGTCGCCGACCGTCGGCCGCACGTCCGACCAGGCGAGCTCACGCAACTCAATGCGCCTGTCCGTTCCGTCCTTTAAGCGCACGTGGACCACGGCCTGGCCCACGCCTTCACCCTGGCGGCTCACGACGACGACCGCCGCTGCATCGGCCCGAGCCCGCAGGTGCAGGTCGAGGCGATCGACCAGGATTTCCAAGGTGTGGCCAAGCCGCGAAGTGTCCATACCCGGCACGATGAGAACGATGTCGGTTTTCCCGGCTTCCGCTTCGGTCTGAGTTCCCTGTACAGCCACGCTGCCCTCCTGCGGCGCGCCGCAGCCGATGCACCACTATCGTGCTGGTGGAGGATCGTCCAGGCGGCCTGTTGTACAAGCATCGGCAAACAAACTCTTGCATCGGCGCGATCCGCAGGGAGTACCGGGTTGCCTGCGAGCATCGCTTTTCGATGGAAAGCGTTCCGTTCGCTGGCTTCCGGGAAAAGGGCAATCACTGCGCGGCGGGTGTATCCGCGTCGACCTGCTCGTTCAGCGGTGCGGCCGGCAACCGGCCCCGATCTCCTGCAAGCCAGCGTCGGTCATCAAACGCGCGAGAAGCCGTGCGAGGCCCTGGCCGGCGCGCATGGTGCGAACGCGTGACCGACCGCGTCGGCACCGGCCGAACCACATCAAAGCCACGCACCAAGCGCAGCACCGGCGTTGTGCCCGGTAGCTTGGGGTGATCTCCCGCTGCTCCGCCGGCTCACGAAAGAAATCGCAGGTCTCCAGGTGCGGCGGCCACGGCGTATGCTCGTGCCGGCGGATGTGCGTCTGCGACACCAGCACCAAAACGGGCGGATGCGGCGCTGCCCGCAAGCAATCGCACAACAGCCACTGGGCCCGCAGGCAATCGCACAACAGCCACTTGCCTGGCCCAAGCTGCTGGTCATGCCGCACGATGCGCGCCGCGGCAACACGCGCTTCCCTTCGACCGCCGTGGCGACCGAATGCCGCCCGCAAAACACGATCCTCGGCCGCCGACAGCGGCACGCCCGACGCCGTGCCTTTCGGGGCGGCCCGCAGCATCGCCTACCCCGACGTGCTCACGGATCGAGGGGACTTCGACATGACTGGCTCAACCGGTCGCCTCAAACCGCAAGAGCCATTCCATGTCCTCGTGAGTGCGTCGCGGCGTCCAGGCTACGCCGCGACGCGCCAGACCGACCGCCCGCGAAACCCCGCGCACCTCCTGGTAATGCTCATACGCCGTCACGAGCAGCCGCGCCGCCCGCGCCATCAACGCATCCGCCCGGACTTCCAGCGACTGAATGCCGGAATGCCCAGCGATCTCTGCCCACCGCAACGCCGCCACAGCCATTCCCCCCTCCAGCCAGGCATCGTTCGCCACATGGCACGCCGCCACCGCGCGCGATCACCGGATCAAGCAGCCCCGTCAGCATAGCCGCCCCTTCCGGCCCATCCTTCGGCAGCTGGTTGGCGATATGCTCAGCCGTCGCCGCATCCACCTGATCATCTAGATCAGACACCGGCAAAGCCAACCCGTACGCATCCGCAAGACTTAAGGTTTGGCGGATATCCGGCAAGACCGCGAGCAGCACAGCCATTGTCGGACGCGCCCGCCGTTCGACCGGAAAGCGCACGACATTCGTCGTCCCAGTCAGCCGCTCGACGCGCATCGCAATCCCCTTCGGACCGACCAAGAACTTACCGCGAACCGACGGGAAAAGCCAAGCCACGCATTGATGAACGGGGATTTTCCCCAACATCTCGGTTGGTTTGCTCGACATGTTCAGCGGACACACTCATCCACGACGGATACTCTGTCAGCGTTCGCGTTATGCGCAACGAAGTCCGGCTGTGCCGACCGCCGGCTCAGCCACACCGGATCATCCACTGACAGCCCGACAAACCAGCGGAACAGCAGGTTGTCGTTCTGCTGCTGCATCAACAGACTGCTGCTCCGAACGGATGCTGTTTAGCGCTCGCAGCCGTTGTCTTTGCGGGGACGGACGGCGGTTCCCATCTTCGGGACTCGATGCGACTGGTGACGGCGATAGGTGGATGATCACCTGACTCGACACCCAATACTATCAACTGCGGTTGCAATCAAAGTTGCACCGACCGGCTCGCGCCGCCTTCAACAGGCCTAACGGACAACGGCGAGCGGCACAGGCTGTCAGGCACGCCCTTGGATATGCTGTGAACGCCGACTTTCCTCAGCCAGCTCTCGTTCTGCCGCGAGCCAGTGCTCGATGTCGCGTCCGTGCGGCCGCCCCCGTTCGATCCAGATTTCATGTGCGCGCTCGCGGATGTGTTGGCGTTTCTCCAACTCGGACGCCGTCATCTCGTACTCGCCCGCAAGCTGACAGAGCGCTTTCACCATGCGTGGGTCGCTGATCTGCCTCTTCAGCCGCCGATAGCCTTCGGCTTGTTGGCGAAGCTCGCCTGCTCTCTTCATCTGGACACCTCGGGACCGTAACCACGCTGGGTTTCTGCGGTTGCGATGCCTTATCTCAATTCGAGCGCTCGCCAATGTCTCCTGGGGTAGGTCCTCGATTCGGCAACGATGCGGGCAGCGGTGGTTGCGATATCAGCAAAGCTTACGACACGGGTGGGAACGATCCGCACGAAAGTGTGAGTGGGGTGGCACTTTCGGGGCTTGAATGTAGATAATCCTTACATCCGTGGCGGCCGAAGAGGGAGAGGCCATGCCGGGCACTTGGGACGCGGAGACATACCGGGCTCGCACGCAGAAGTGGCAAACGGAAGCGGAAACCTTGCCGCAAGGTAAGGAGCGGGATGCCTGCATAGTGCTCGCATAAGGGTATGCCAATCTAGCCACGCTTATCGAGAAGGAGAAGTTGCGGCTGACTGTTCGTGAAGGGCTGGCAAGTCATCAAATTCGTCGCCAACGGCATATCGAGGATAACTGATCCAGCCGCGGCGCTCCTTATGCAAGTGAGCCCGGGTCGGTCCGCCGCCGGGCGACTCTGGCCACTTAGGCGACGCCCAAAAACAAGCGAGTCGGCTGAGATCGCCCACCGCAACATGCCCCCCGGGTGTCATGGCCGGCCTTGGCCCGGCCACCCACGACGTGCCGGCGCCTGAGTATCGAAAGGTGTTTGATCGAGAATCGGGCGTGGAAGTTTGTCGTCGTGATGAAGGATGGCACGATCCACAAGCAGACTATCTGACCGCAGCGGCATTTGCGTTGCATTCGCCATCACCACGCACGGGAGAGAGAGGCATGACGAGCATCGCATCACCGGCATCGTCCACCACCGCACCGGCCGGCACTAGCACACTGTCCCCCGCCATGGCGCGGGCGCTGCTGGTGCTGGTAACCGCCGCCAGCGTCGCCGCCGGGCTGCTGGCGACGGGGGCGGAGCCCGCCGCTTCGGCCATCGCCCTGGCTGGCGCGGACCTGACTCATCTGCTGCGGGCGATGGCCCTGCTGAAGGTGGCGATGGCCGCCGGGATGGCGGCGGCGGTATTGTGGCGGTTCGGGTCGCCGGTCACGCTGGCGTGGTGGCCGGCCTATGCGCTGGCCTGCGCTGGCATGGCGGCGGGGCCAGGCCTGATCTGGCAGATGGCGTATGTCCGCACCGGCGCGCTGCTGCTGCACGCCGGGGTGTTCGCCGCCCTGATACTACTGTGGCGCGATCCGGCGGTGGGTGCACGGCTGGGTACGATGGTCGCGGCGCGGCGGGCCGTGTTGCGGGCGCGGTAAGGCGTGGCTGGTGGGCCTGCGCTCACCAAGACGATGGAGCCAGGTGGTGCCGGGATGAGAGGCTGGCCGACTTGACGGAATCCCGACGTTATCCGGCGCCCACGGATTTGCCGGACAGTCGAGGTTTGGTGCGGGCAGGCTATTCGGTTGCCGCCATCAGCGGCGGCGCTTCGATGTACCGTTCCGCCAGCCGCCGCCCGGTTTCGCGCAACAGCTTCTTATCCAACTCCGGCGTCGTTGCCGCCGGCGCGTGCACAACCGTGTCGTTGCAATAGGTAGGAATAATCCCGCCGCCATCGCGGAACCGGCCCGCCGGCTCGCCGCCGGCTCTAACCGCCTTGATGCCGCGGCGCATCTGGTTGCGAAACATTGTGATCCCGCGATCCGTTGTGCCGAGATGTTCCAGCCCATGCACCGCCACCGGGCGCTGCGAAACCTGCGCCTCGAAGTCGCCCGGGCGGCGTTGACTTTCCTCATAGCTGTCGGCCCCAAGCTGGCCGGGCAGCATGATGTCGCGGTCGGCCCACCAAGCCGGCGTCACAACATCTTCGGTCTCACTGATATGACGGAATTCGATCAGTTCCGCGATGTGGGCAGTGGTGCTCCAACACCCCGACCGATCCAGTGCCGTCGCGAAAGGCCACTAGTTCCTCGCCGAGGAGTTTGAGCGCCATTGGCAAATCCTTGAGATCGTCAGAGTAGCAGATCGGCTGCCAGAAGCGGCGCAGGTATTCGCCACAGGGCGTATCCGGCCCGACATGGGTGAGATCCGTATCCTCTTGCGGAACGCGCCGATGATGGTAGCCACTATAACGTGCTTTTAAGAACGGAGCCCGGTCCGCCACGGCAACCCTCCCCCCGCTTTTGGTTCATGCAGAGTATTTGCTTTTGCAATTCTGTTTCCACACCTGCTGACCGGTTTCCCAGATCGGCGCGACCTGCTGCAGATTGGGCAGCACGTTCTCGACCATGCGCGCCCAGACGTTATCGCCCACCCGCCTTGTGGCGATGTAGATGAACACCGCGCCGCTGACGATTGTATGCAGGAAGGCGGTGTGAACCGGATCCATCGTGTTTTCGAGGATCTGCAGAAAGTTGCACGGATAAAAGTATTTTTGCCCAGGAATCATCCGATAGCCCGACCGAGTGAAGCTGTCATAGGCGGGAAACGCTGGGATCTGCTCAGGCGGCCCCATATAGGCAAAGACCATCCCGTGGTCCTCGTGCACCGGATAGGCGCCGTGGCAGAGCCGCTCCTTGAGGGTGCTGGTTGCTGGCTCACCCGGCGTCTCCAGGATCGCGCCGTCCACGTCGAACAGCCAGCCGTGGTAGCAACAGCGAATTCCCTTCGCGCCAACCAGGCCGAACTCGAGGGAGGATCCCGACGGGAGTCTCGACAAAGTCCAGCTCCGGCAACAATCCGAATTCATCGGTGAAACCGAGGGAACTTCTGACGGCAAGATCACAATGAGGCGTCAACGTAACACGAGCGTGAGCCTGCCTCGCCGCCAGTGCGGCCATTGCGGACGGCGCTTACCTGGGTAAGGCGGCGCGACACTTACCATCGGAACCGGTGCAAACGACCATTGCAGGGACGTGGGCTTGGCTCTGCCGGCCTCTGCTATGGTCGAAGCAGCGGCGCCGACGAGAGTGGTTCCAAGACCAAAGCTACGTTTGCGCCGAGACAAGGCCAATTGAGACAAGACCGGTGAGCGCATCTGTCGCCTCCCGTGGCTTAATTAGGTTCACGTCCCTATAACAGAAACATAAACTGTACCTCTGGGCAGGTTTGCGAAATGCCTGCCTTATCGCATCGGCTGCAATGTGCCTTATTGATTGTCCGACCCGAGGAGAAGCATCTCCCTACCTTGCCCTGACTGCAGCCGCCACCGGGCATGATAGGCGCCAATTCTACAACAGCGGTCCGGATGTCCTGCGCCAACATTCGGGCACTTAGACCTGCCCTGATGATTAGTAGCCAAACCCCGTTAGGAGCTGTCAAGCGGCGAGGCCAGCCACATGATGATGTCAGGGCTCACCGCGTCAGGTTCGCTTCCCTCTAGAGGCCCGTGTCGGCAGATCCTCGAAACGATAACGCGTCAGTTCTTCGAGCCTGCGCGGCTGCACGATGTCCGCAAGCGTGCCCAG
The DNA here is from genome assembly GCA_050010355.1 of Rhodopila sp. Taxonomy (GTDB): domain Bacteria; phylum Pseudomonadota; class Alphaproteobacteria; order Acetobacterales; family Acetobacteraceae; genus Rhodopila. The sequence goes on from JBEKLE010000367.1 coordinate 6,793, forward strand.
GATGTCCGCAACTTGGGTGTAGGACATCTGCATCAGCCGCCGACGTCCGTGGTCGCCCAGTAGCGCGGCTCCGTTGTTGACGACCTCCGCGTGCAAGGGTTTTCAAAGCTGCTTTTGATCACCGCCAGCAGGTTTCCCGTAGCGTCAGAGGGGAAACTCGACAAACGTTTGAGGGCTGGGCAGGAGGGGGCGGGGTGGATCCCATCTCCCCCGGATCGGGAATATCGAGCCCACCCTCTTCCACCGGTCGAATCCCCGTTAAGCAAACATCGCCATCGTCGATTACCAGCACGATCGACCTCAGGCAGTGACCTTGGCATGTACCGATAAAGCAATGGTCTATAGCCAGATCGAACTGGGCCTCGTATCCAGACGCGAACCTTGATGCGGGCAAGCATCAAATGCTAAGAACTGATCGGCCTTGTGTGTGATCAAGATCGGCTACGGCCTGGTGTCGCCACTCTCCTCCGCCCGCGCCAGGACAAAACCCGATACCTGGCCGTCTTCGATCTCCAGTGTCCGACATACGACAAAAGGTTCGTTCTCAACTTAGCCTTTTCAGATAAAGTCGAACCCGGCGTAAACCGACACTCCCCCCGCCGCGCTCAAACGGCAACGAACTGAATTATCATAGATTAGTGTGTGGCATCGGATTTGCAGTTTAGTTGCTGCTGACAACTGGAGTGCCTACCGTGCCCGAGATGACCGAGCGATTCGCATTCGACCATACCACGCCCCGCGCTGGTGTGCAGACGCTCGGTATCGCCCTCGCCGCAACCGCAAAGGCTGCTGTCATCGCGGCGTGGCTGGCAGCCGGCGCGAACGACATCGAGGCCGACATCCCCCCGGCTGCGGACCTGGAAGAAGATGACGCGATTGCCACTCGGATCAATGAAGCTGGTATCGTCACATACATTACCGCGCTGGGGATCGGGGCAGCACTGCTGTTCGTCTTGGCCGGACTATGTGCAATCTTATAGATAGTAACCGCGGGGCGGCATCCGGCGCTCTGGAACGCGCGAGCACTGACACCGGTAACTTCGACCTTATGCATCTTTGGTCTGGCCACGACGGGGGTCAGACCAGCAAGGCGCGGCTGGCTGGACACTTGAGGACCCTCCCTTTGGGGCGCATGAACACCCGGTGACCATTCGAAGCGGGGCGGCCAAAGCTGATGAGTTCCCGTCTCCCGCCTCCGATGACTGACAACGTTTTACGAACTGTGATGGCTGGACACAGAAAACCGAAGGCCGTCAACAAACGTGATCCGCACGAGCACACCTGACTGACCCGTGCTGCCCCCTTCTATGATCGGCGGCCGTCCCACCGCGGCACGTCCACCGAGAGCCCAACTGACAACCCGATCGCCGCGATCACCTGGCTTCGATTCGGTATCAGACTGACGACCGGGCCGCCGGCTGACCAGTGACGAAAACGCGACACACACAGTATATGAAACGAAGACGACTCATCCATCCGCAGGTTCTCGCCGCGTCCGACAGAGCCGCCGCCAGACGTGCACGTCGCCCGATCCGGCCCAGTGGTTCCGGTCATCGCAGAACTGATCCACGTCTTTGCCGCCCAGGGTCGGCTTCGGATCAGCGCCGCTCACGACCGCCGCGCGCCCATGCCGCTCGGGGTCGACGCGGATCGACCCCTAGTCGGATGCGGAAGTTGCGTTCAGTAGGATGTATCGCTCCATGCCGATTTGCTTGATCAGGTCAAACTGGCGATCAAGGAAATCAACGTGCTCCTCTTCGTTCTCCAGGATGTGCAACAGCAAATCCCGGGACACGAAGTCACGCGTGCTCTCACAGTAGGCAATTGCCTCGCGCGGATCGTCGAGAGCCTTCTCTTCAAGACGTAAATCAGCCTCCAGAATTTCTTCAACGGTTTCGCCAACAGCGATCTGGTTCAGCCGCTGCACGTTGGGTAGCCCATCGAGGAACAGAATGCGCTGGATCAGCACGTCTGCATGCTTCATTTCCTCAATGGATTCGGCATATTCATGCTTGCCCAGCTTTGCCACACCCCAATGGGCTAAGGTGCGGGCATGCAGGAAGTATTGATTAACGGCCGTCAGCTCGTTGGTGAGTTGGGTGTTCAGGTGTTCGATGACCGGTTGATCACGCAGCATCTGCCTCATCTCCATCTAAAGCCGGACGATCGTGCGCATCCCCCACGTCCCGTCGCACCAGTTATCTCAGTCCGCTCCCTGACGGGCGCCCTCCACTTGGAGAGCGTGGTCCCGCAGGAGCTGCAGCACGGTAAGGACACACCGACCACATTGGACGCGGCAGGCGCAGGCCGCGTACACTTCACCCGGCCGTTGGCTCCCGGTCGTCGCCACGACCTCCTTTAATCTTCTGTCAGTCAGCGCATTGCACAGACAGATGTACACGATTTGCATTCCATCTTGCGGCGGCCCTGCCGGTCCACGCAACACGCTCTCGCCGAAAGGAGCGTTGCTCACCGAGATTGCATGTTTCGGCGTTCAACCCTCCCTCCTGATCCAGAAAGCGCTTGCACTTAGCCTTTCAGCGATGAACTGGATCGAATCCTTTTCGCACAGTATCGAGTTGCGGAATAATATCTTGCGCCCATGTCGTGATAGCGTCCGCCGAGGGTAACAGCAGGTGCGCTGGCGCACCGAGGAAGCCTTCAAGGTCGTTTAGCAAGGAGAACTTAACGGCGACCAGCACAGCGGCTCCTGAGCAAATGGCTTCGGCGAACTCGGCTCGCATGCCTCGTCCGTCTGCCTCGGCATTGCCGAAGCGGCTAACCACCAATAGATCCGGTCTAGAATCGACTGCACGCTGCATCATACACGCTGCCTGTGCGAGAGCATCGGGGTCAAGCAGGCAGGCTACAGCCCCCGGCCCCCGCGGCCGGTCGAGCCGGATCAAGGCGCCGCTGCCGATATCCTCCACCCACATGCTGCGCTTGCCGTTCGGGAGGCGCTCGCCGAAATACTGCAGCAAGCCGCCAACCGCGATATCCCGGGCGTGGATCTTCGCCACGGCTTCGGCCAGGATTGTATCAACGTCGATCGAGGCATCGTAAAGCAGAACGCCGACCTGGGCCGTCAAATGTGTCGGCTGCTTTGTCGCCGAACGCTGTTTCATGATCATCGCCTGTCCTCTCATCGATGAACTAATCGTGCGCGGATGGAACACGATGAAGGGAAGAATGTCGCAACCCGCCCCAATGATACCCGCACGATACGTGGTGCAACCTCCATGCCACCACGATCGTAGAGGCGATGCCCTGACCGGCTTACCTTGCTGCACTGCAAAATAAGCGTTGCCGGAGACTCGCGTCGTCCATAGGGTCCGAAAGATCGTAGCCCCCCGTCGCTACACACTTGACTGGGCGTCGTCGCCGGCGGGTAGGAGCTGTCACATGATCAGCGAACGGGCCTCCCCTGCCCTGGAACACAACGAGGACCTGCTGGGTCGCTCGGAGATGGAAGTCTACGGCATCTACGAAATCTCGAAGATCCTCTGCGGACCCGGCTGCCTGGAGGAAATTCTGCGGTATTATGTAGCAACCGCCACCACCACAATGTTGCTGTAACGGTCTGACTGCCTTACTATACTGTTCTTGAATTAGTGCAAGAAGAGGTGGCGATGACCGAGCTGCATGTCATCGGTGCA
>JBEKLE010000368.1:0-12085 GCA_050010355.1 Rhodopila sp.
GCCCAAGCCGCCGACCACTATCACGTTTCACTTCCGGCAGGAGCCCGGTGCGGGAAAGCCGCACGCCGGGATCTGCGCGGGGGGGCCGGGGCAACCCGGTCCCCTACCGCTACCGCTCTGAAATGCCGGCGCCAGCGGACGAGACGCCTCTGGTCGGGATCATCATCGGTAGCCAGTCGGACTGGCCGACGCTGACCCATGCCGCCACAACTTTGGCCCGCCTCGCCGTGCCCCATCAGGTGAACATCGTCTCAGCCCACCGCACCCCGGACCGGTTGCGCGACTACGCGATCACCGCTCGGGATCGGGGCTTGAAAGTGATCATCGCCGGAGCCGGCGGAGCGGCTCATCTCCCCGGCATGTGCGCCTCCTGGACGTCGCTGCCGGTGTTGGGTGTTCCGGTCGAATCCCGTGCCTTGAATGGAATGGACAGCCTGTTATCCATCGTCCAGATGCCCGCCGGCGTTCCCGTCGCCACATTGGCGATCGGCCGGGCGGGCGCGGTCAACGCGGCGCTTCTTGCAGCGGCGATCCTCGCGATACACGATGGCGCGCTGGCCGGCCGGCTCGACGCGCTGCGGGCGGAGCAGACAGCCGGCGTGCCAGAGGAACCCGAACGTGTGGAACCCGAACGCGTGCCCCCCGAACCCGTGTCCCCCGAACCTGTGCCCTCCGAACCTGTGCCCCTCCTGCCGTCATGACGCGCTTCCCCCTGCCGCCCAATGCAACCATCGGGCTTGTAGGGGGCGGACAACTCGGGCGGATGTCGGCCCTCGCAGCAGCACGTCTCGGCTACCGCTGCCATATCCTGACCCGGGAAACCGACAGCCCCGCGGCGCAGGTCTCCCATGCGGTCACCATCAGCGACTACAGCGACCCCGTGTCGCTGCGTGCGTTCGCCGGCGCGGTCGACGTTATCAGCTTCGAGTTCGAGAATGTCAGCGCCGAGGGGCTCGACCTGCTGGCCTCGATCCGTCCCGTGCGTCCGGCGCCTTCGGTCCTGCGGATCAGCCAGGACAGAGTGGATGAAAAGACCTTCCTCAATGGAGCGGGCGTCGCGACGGCACCCTGGGCGCCGGTTGGCTCACGCCAGGAACTCGATCAGGCGGTGCAGCGCCTCGGCCTTCCGGCTGTCCTGAAGACCACCCGTCTCGGCTATGACGGGAAGGGCCAGGCGATGCTGCGCAGCGCCGGCGAACTCGACGCGGCCTGGGAACGGCTGAACCCCAAGCCCCTCGTGCTGGAGGGTTTCATCGACTTTGCCCAGGAAATCAGCGTGATCGTGGCGCGTGGCGCGGACGGCTGCGTTTCGCTGTTCGACACCGTGGAAAACCGCCACCGCCAGCACATTCTCGATCTGACTCTCGCCCCCGCCCGGATTTCCGAAGCGGTCAATCAGGCCGCCCAGGCCGTCGGCCGCCGGGTGGCGAAGGCACTCGACCTGATCGGCCTGCTGGCGGTGGAGATGTTTCTGGACAGCACCGGACAGGTGCTGGTGAACGAGATCGCGCCGCGGCCGCACAATTCCGGCCACTGGACCATCGACGCCTGCCCGGCGAGCCAGTTCGAGTTGCATATCAGGGCAATCGCGGGATTACCGCTGCCGCCGGCGACGCGGCACTCGGACGCCGTGATGAAGAACCTGATCGGCCCGGAAGGTATCGCGCTCTGGCCAGCCGCCCTGGCCGAACCCGGTGTGATCCCGCATCTCTATGGCAAGGCCGAGGCTCTCCCCGGTCGCAAGATGGGCCATGTGACAAGGCTTTTCCCACGTGGCGCGCTGCCGGGGGATTTCGGTGTCGAGGCCGCACTGGGGGCGTTGTCGGGGGAAGTGTGACGTCTGCCTCAACCTGGCATCGGCCCCCACGCCGCGATCGGCAGGCGGCCCCTCCGCCCATGCCCCCCACCGCGCAACCATGACCGTCAACCTCCGCTCCTTGTCTCGCGGCACGTCCGAATGGTTCCACTCCGCAAGCGCAGGGGTTGCTGCAACGCTTTCCGCCCCCTATAGCGCCCTCCAAGGAGTTCGCATGGACGCCACAACCGCGTTGTATCCTGATAACCCCGCGCTGGCTCGGCAGGCCGAAATCCTCGCGCGCCCCCTGACTCCAGCGCGCCGCATGGCGGATGCGATCCGCGCCCTTGCAATCGATGCGACCGAGCAGTCGAAATCCGGTCACCCGGGCCTGCCGATGGGCATGGCCGATGTCGCGACGGCGCTCTGGGGCCGCTTCCACAAGTTCGATGCCGCCGATCCGCACTGGCCCGACCGGGACCGCTTCGTCCTGTCCGCCGGCCATGGGTCAATGCTGCTCTACGCGCTGATCTACCTGACCGGGCACACCGGCCTGTCGATCGATGACATCCGGAATTTCCGTCAGTTGCACTCCCCCGCCGCGGGCCATCCCGAATACGGCGCGCATCCCGCGATCGAGACCACGACCGGCCCGCTCGGCCAGGGCCTGGCGACCGCCGTGGGAATGGCAATAGCCGAACGCAACATGGCCGCGCGCTTCGGCAAGTCACTGGTCGACCACCGAACCTGGGTTATCGCCTCGGATGGCGACATGATGGAAGGGATCAGCCACGAGGCGGCGGCGCTGGCCGGACACCTGTGCCTGTCCAAGCTGGCGGTGATGTACGACGACAACCACGTCTCGATCGATGGCGATACCGAGCTTTCCTATTCGGACGACGTGCTGAAGCGGTTTGTCGCATACGGCTGGGCGGCCAGGCGCGTCGATGGCCATGACCCGGCGCAGATCAACGCGGCGTTGTCCTTCGCCGTGCGCTCGAAGAAACCAACCTTGATCGCCTGCAGCACCATTATCGGGCTCGGGGCGCCGACAAAGGCAGGAACACACGGTGTTCACGGATCTCCGCTCGGACCGAAGGAGGCCGCCGGCGCGAAGCAGCTTCTGGGCTGGCACGAACCGGCCTTCGTCACGCCCGACGACCTGAAGGACCGTTGGCACGCGGTCGGGGCAAGGGGCGCTGTCGCCCGCCGATCCTGGTTGAAGCGTCTTGCCCGGCATAACCAGCGTGCCGAGTTCGACCGTGTCATCGCCGGCCGTCTGCCGGACAACTGGCACGAGGCCGTAGCCGAACTGAAGCAGGACATCGCCGACAGCCGGCCCAAGCTCGCCAGTCGCGCCTCCAGCCAAAGATGCCTGGAAAGCCTTGTCCCGGCGACACCGGAACTGATCGGCGGTTCGGCCGATCTGACCGGGTCGAACCTGACCCTGGTGAAGGGCATGGCGGCGATTTCCGCCGGCAACTACAGCGGCCGGTACATCCATTTCGGCATCCGCGAACACGGCATGGCCGCCGCCGCGAACGGCATGGCGCTGCATGGCGGTATCATCCCCTATATCGGCACGTTCTTCGTCTTCAGCGATTACCTGCGGCCGGCGCTGCGTATGTGCGCGATCATGCGCCAGCGGGTCGTCTATGTGCTGACCCACGACTCCATCGGCCTGGGTGAGGATGGCCCGACGCATCAACCGGTGGAGCATCTGGCCAGTTTGCGCGCCATGCCCAACCTGCATGTGTTCCGCCCGGCCGACACCATGGAAACCGCGGAATGCTGGGAACTGGCGGTCCGGCGTTCGGACGGCCCAAGTCTTCTAGTGCTCTCACGTCAGGCGCTCCCGCCGTGGCGAACCGATACCACCGAGAACCGCACCGCGCGCGGCGGTTATGTCCTCGCTGAGGCGGAAGGTCCGCGCCAGGCCACGATCATCGCCACAGGATCGGAAGTGCCGATCGCGATGGCCGCCCGGGAAAAGCTGTCGCAGGACAGCATACCCGTCGCCGTCGTCTCGTTGCCATGCTGGGAACTGTTCGCCCAGCAGGATGAAGCCTACCGCGCCCAGGTGCTGGGCGGGGCGCCCCGCATCGGGATCGAGGCCGCCGGCGCTTTCGGCTGGGAACAGTGGCTGGGGCCGGATGGCACGTTCATCGGCATGACGGGCTTCGGCGCGTCAGCCAATTATGAGGACCTTTATGCCCATTTCGGCATCACGCCGGAGGCGGTGGTCGCCGCGGTGACGCGCCGCATCGGCTCGGACGCTTCCTGATTCCGGAATTTGTGCAGTTGCTGTCGTTGATCTATCTCAATGAGCCCGACGATAAGCTATGCTGAGTTTCCAGCCGACGGGAAAAAGGAAGCAAGTCATGGCAGTCAAAGTCGCGATCAATGGATTTGGACGCATCGGGCGCCTCGTACTGCGCGCGATCATCGAAAGCGGACGGGACGATGTTGTCCCCGTCGCCATCAACGACCTTGGCAGCGTCGAAGCCAACGCCCACCTGTTCGCTTACGACAGCGTGCATGGCCGTTTCCCCGGGCAGGTGGAGGTGTCCGGCGACACCATCACCATCCGCCACAACGGCAAGGTCTATGGTCCTCTGAAGGTTGCCGCCGAGCGCGATCCGACAAAAGTGCCGTATCAGGGCGTGGATATCGCCATGGAATGCACGGGTCACTTCAACAGCAAAGCCAAGGCCTCGGCGCTGCTGACAGCTGGCGCTCGCAAAGTGTTGATCTCCGCCCCAGGGGACGAGGTTGATGCAACCATCGTCTATGGCGTCAACCACAAGATCCTGACAAAGGACATGACCGTCGTATCGAACGCGTCATGCACAACCAACTGCCTGGCGCCGATGGCGAAGGTCCTGCACGAGCGGTTCGGCATCCTGCGCGGCTACATGGTGACCATCCACGCCTATACGGGTGATCAGACCACGGTCGATACTCTGCACAAGGATCTGCACCGCGCACGTGCGGCGGCGGTTTCCGCCATCCCGACCTCGACCGGCGCGGCCAAGGCCGTCGGCCTGGTGCTGCCGGATCTGAAGGGCAAGCTGGATGGAACCGCCATCCGGATCCCGACGCCCAACGTCTCGATCGTGTCGCTGGATGTGAACCTGTCAAAGCAGGCGACCAAGGCCGAGATCAACGCCGCCATGCAGGACGCCTCGAAGGGCGAACTGGCCGGCGTCATGGATTACAACACGGCGCCTCTGGTCAGCATCGACTTCAACCACAGCGCGGCATCCTGCACGTTCGACGCCTCGCAAACCGCCGTTGTCGACGGTGCACTGGCACGCGTCATGGGCTGGTACGACAACGAATGGGGCTTCTCCAACCGCATGGCTGACACGGCCGCGCTGATGGGCAGTTTGTAGGCCCGGCCACGACCAGCCAGGCTCGAAGCGGGAGCGTTGCGGTGGCTGCCGCGGCGCTCCGGTACGATTTTACGGATCTCGATTGTCAACGTTCGGCGGGGGCGCTTCTGCAAGGTGTCCGGCTCAGGTAATCAGGCGGGACGCAGGGGTCCAGGTGTTGCGAGCCGATGTGGCACCCGGCTTGGCGCCGGCACCACGGGTGCGGTGATGACCGCCGAACTCGAGCCGACATAAAATACACAGGAGCGTCATCCATGTCCTTCCGAACTCTCGACAATCTGGACGTCGCCGGCAAGCGCGTCCTGGTGCGCGCCGACCTCAACGTGCCGGTGCACGATGGCAAGATTTCTGACCTCACCCGCATCGAGCGTCTGTCGCCCACCATCCGCGAACTGTCGGAAAAGGGCGCTAAAGTCATTGTCTGCAGCCATTTCGATCGGCCGAAGGGCAAACGTGTCCCGTCCATGTCGCTCGCGCCAATGGCCGTCGCATTGGAGCAAATCCTGGGCCGGCGCGTGTGCTGGAAAACACCCGCTTTCACGCCGGCGAGGAAAAGAACGACCCCGCCTTTGCCGCGGGACTCGCGAGGCTGGCCGACATTTTCGTCAATGACGCGTTCTCGGCCGCCCACCGAGCCCATGCCAGCACCGAGGGCGTGGCCCATCTGCTGCCGTCCTATGCCGGCCGCCTCATGCAAGCCGAACTGGAAGCGCTCGACGCGGCGCTCGGAAATCCGGTGCGCCCGGTCGCCGCAATCGTCGGCGGATCAAAGGTCTCCACCAAGCTTGAACTGCTCGGTAATCTGGTCACCAAGGTCGATATCCTGGTGATCGGCGGCGCGATGGCGAACACCTTCCTGGCCGCTGAGGGAAAGGGCGTCGGCAAGTCCCTCCAGGAAGCCGAGATGCACGGCACCGCGCGCGAAATTCTCGCTCAGGCGAAGGCCGCCGGCTGCCGGATCGTGCTGCCGACCGACGCCGTCGTCGCCCGCGAATTCAAGGCGAACGCACCGACCGAGACCGTTTCAGTCGATGCCGTCCCGCCCGACGCGATGATCCTGGACATCGGGCCGGCTTCAGTCGCCGCACTGATCAAGTTGCTCCCGACCATCAAGACCTTGGTCTGGAATGGTCCCCCCGGCGCTTTCGAGACCCCGCCGTTCGAGGCCGGCACCGTTGCCCTGGCCCACGCCGTTGCCGCCGCGACCCAGAGGGGCGAACTGCGCAGCGTGGCCGGCGGCGGCGACACGGTGTCCGCGCTCCGTCACGCCGGCGTTCTCGACCAGTTGAGCTACGTCTCCTCGGCCGGCGGCGCCTTCCTGGAATGGCTGGAGGGCAAGACGCTACCCGGTGTTGCCGCCCTGGAAGCCTGAGCGCACCGCCTGCCGGCATGACCAGGGTGTATCTCGCCGGGCCGGATGTCTTCTTGCCGGACGCGGTCGCGTGGATGGAGCGGAAGAAAGCCATCTGCGCCGGTTTTCACCTGGTCGGCGTCTCCCCGCTCGATGATCTGCCGGACCAGCCCGCCGAGTGGGGCACCCTGCCCGAATGGCACCGGATCGCGCGACGCAACGAGGCCCATATCCGAAGCTGCGTGGCAATCGTTGCGAACCTGACGCCGTTCCGCGGCCCGAGCGCCGATGTCGGCACGGTCTATGAAATCGGGTTCGCCCGCGGCCTCGGCCTGAAAGTGTTCGGCTACGCGACCCTGACGGCCGGGTTCCTCGACCGTACGCTGTCGGCGATCGGCGGCGCACGTCAGGAAGCGGACGGCTCCTGGTGGGACACGGAAGGCTTGCTCGTCGAGCAGTTCGGCCTGTTCGATAATCTGATGATCGAGGGCGGCATCATCGACTCCGGCGGTACCCTGGTGCGCGACGATCAGGACCGCTGGAACGATCTGACCGTGTTCGAGCGTTGCGTCGGGGCCGCTGCCGGGGTGTTGAGCGGCGGGGGGTGATCGACTCGCGAAAGCGGCGAATCGTCCGTCGCGGCGGTCCGTCGGGTGGCATCAAGAGGTGAGCCATGAAACCTTCTCCGCAACTGATCGAAGGCGTGGCTGGCGAGCCTGCGCCGAATCTGGTCCGCCAGCGCTTTAATGTTCCACGCGACTATGCACTGATGCCTGCCAACGCAGGGAGAAGTCATGAGCGCCTGGATCGTTGCCGGGATCAGCCTTCTTCTGCTGCTTTACCTCATCCGGACCTACAACCGGCTCGTCGCGTTACGCAACCGCGTCCGGAATCTCAGATCGTCGCTGCAACATCGGTGCAACCGAGGCCATGCTACTGACGGTACGTCCAGCGCAGCGGAGAAATTGCTATCGACGCGCCACCGCGGCGTTGCTTTGGCAACGCCAACTTCGTCTGTTCCGCGATCGCCTGCACATGGGGGTAAAGCGCCGAGATCGAATTGCGTTCCGTCTTTTTCACTTTCCTTCCAACCTTCGTGAGCCTGAGCTAAGCTTTGCTCGATAGCCAAAAAAGTCTAGTCGTCTGCGGCTAAAGTCAGTAACACGATTATGTCATCAGGGAGGCAACTTATGCAGATAACGGTTCTCTGCCGTATAAAATCTATCAGCTGATTGGCTTTTGGGTCGTCAGATAACACGCAAATTACGGACAAAAGACGAGTTACTTCCGTTTCAGGAGCATTACTCGGCTGGGAGACGATAGCATTCTTATACATATGAAAGCGATTGCCGTTGACGAAGCGGCACCCATGTACTTAACCTGCGTTCAAGTCCAGGCCGTATAGGTCGCGATCCCAACCGCGGGGGTTGCTTTTGGGAGTTTGCATGGATGGCACTGGAAGATTGGCTATCGGGACTACAGCTTCGTGGCGTCCTTGTAATCATTGTGCGGGCGACGGAGCGAATAATTGTGCTCGCCGAAAAGGCAAGCGGAGCAAGTAGGGTTTGCCGCGATGCGATAGATCTGGCGTCGTTTTTTGTCGCTGGGGCGCCAAGTCCTGTATTGTGGAGGCGGCAAATTGTTGCGGCCGCCAATTCTCTCAAATCTGTGAACGGCGACACGCTTGCGATTGAGGCTGTGCGTTTAACCGCCGCCGCCGGCGATAAAGCTTACCAAGCCGCAACCGCAGCCGCCGATGAGAACTTGTCTCAGGCGTTGGGATTCGCAAAGCAAGCGCTATTGCATGTGGAGAGGGCGCTGAGCAGGGCAAATTTAGAAGGCCCATTTTATAGAGATTTGGAGAAAGTTCGAGCGACACACTCAGGCGAGGCGTGGGATCTGGGTCTGCCAATTGACCCGACTGAGAGAGGTCCGCTCAAGTTTTTGTGGGCTCCGGGTGAGGAACCTGAATTGTTGATCGCTGCAAAAGAAGCGATGAGCGGGCGGCTGCGTCCAAATTTGTATATGGCCAAAGGTAGTGTGAGCCTCGGCGATATTCGAAGACAGCACCCGGATTTTGTGTGCTTCTACGTCGGGTCTGATTACGGTGAGGGGTCATACGAAGGTATCGCGTCTTACATTCAGGAAATATGCAGTGCGTCCGACCCGATAAAGCCCCGGCCTGGTTTCGTAGTTTATGCCGAGAAAATGCCAGACGCAGACCAGCTTGATTTGATTTCAGGCGGAGCAATAGTGCTGACCGGCACGTTTGCAGGTCGGACGTTGCACGGTGCCGACCAATTCAGAGAAGTCCTCGGGAACTGGCTGTCTGATGCCTTACTTCGTGGCGAGCAGGATCAGGAAAGAACAACAACAGACACATATGTCGGTCTGCAATCCGAGTTTACGGTCATGTCTGAAACATCAGCTAAGAAAAATGCGCCGGTTGACGCGGAGGAAATCAATGCAAATTATAAGGCTTTTCTTGAACAGGTAAAACCCTTGCTGAAACAGCATGCTATGTGATAAGTGTGCTCTCATGGGGGATCCTGTTCTAGAAGCTCACCAAGTAGAAGAGCGCGTCTATCTTCTGAGTGGGCCAACACCAATAAGTATTCGCGATCAAATGCTGCGGGGAGTTTTGTTGGCCCGTCGCTTGGTTGAGTGTGGATATATCAACTCGACAGACCGTCCGTTGCTTGTTGTCGGTGCGGGAGCAGGTGGTGCGACGGCCGCAATCACTGCCGCAATCGACAAAAAAATTCCTACCGTGCTCGTCGAGTATCATCCGTCGCCGTTCTTGGCTCAAGCGTGCGCTCGGACTCGATTTGTCGACCCTACCCAATATGATTGGCCACTTGATCATTGGCCGCGCGCGAAGTTCCCTTGGGGGCCGTCTCTCCCAATACCTCTTGGGTTCAGGGCCGCAATGGGCCGCGATCTTTCATTGATTTGGACCAGCAGACTTAAAAAGTACGAGAATGATCCCAGTTGTTTGCTGGAGGTTGATTACGATGATCACGTGACGGATTTGGATTTTGTTCCAAATGCAGGTGGGCATGCGGCGATAGATGTTACCTTCGACGTTCGCAAATCTCAGAGATTTGGTGCCATGATTTGGGCTGCCGGTTTCGGTCAAGAGAATTGCACAGTCGCGGCGAAACCTTCCGACCCATCCGCGCTTGGTAGACTACTTTATGAGGGACAACCCTTTTGGGGACCCGATGATTTCACTGATCTTCGGAGCAACGTTCCCAGCCCATCCGTCCTTATTAGTGGTTCAGGGGATGGTGCCTTGCAGGATTATCTCCGGGTCACCACTCAACTTGACAGTGCATCGTCCGTCTTCAATGCCTGCGCCATTCCGGAAGAAATCATTCCTAGTTTGCAAAGTGCAGAAGACAGGGCGCATCGCGGGCGCGCCTGGGCGCATCACCGTCAGCACGAGGCTCCTTATCTAGCGGAACTAGACTCTATCATCGACCAGTCGGTGAGATTCGCGCTCGCATCGAGTTCCGTTTGTAACGCTCTGCGCGGCGTTTTGGCTAATGTAGTACCTGTAAAATTGGTGTACCGTGAAAGATTTTTGACTTCGCATTATGGGCTCAATCGGTTTCTAGTACTTTTGATTTCGGCCTTCATTGAGAAACAATCCCATACAAAAACATTGTTCCCTAATACTGTGATCAGTCATATTTCTGCCGCCAACCCTGGCCACCAGTGCCTTCAGATGGGACCATTTGGGCCTCGGGCCGCCGGTCAGTATTCGAAACAGGATATGCTGTTACACCATGCCTGTTTCGGCAAAGATCACCACGTCACGCTGGAAAGCGGTGACGGCATCCCTATATCCGAAACTTTTAATGTCATCATAGTACGGCATGGAATGCCGCCGCGCGATCCTAAGGATCCGTTTCCGGACCGCTGGAAACATATTTTACCGCTCCATCTCCCGCCTTAGATGCATGCGCCTCTAAATGGCCCGATAGGGGATTTTTTGATACCTGAACTCCTCGTGCAGTCTCCATTTTCGCGCCGCTCAGATCCGAGCCTCTTAGATTTGCCGTGCAAAGATTTGTCTCGCCCAAGTCCGCCCCGCTTAGATTAGCCTTCCAAAGGACCGCCCTGTCCAGATTAGCTTCCCGAAGATCCGCTTGTGCTAGGTTCGTCTTTCTCAAGGAGGCACGCCAAAGGTCAGCTCCGTCGAGGGCCGCTTCTACGAGGTTAGCTCCGCGAAGATCCAACCGCTCGCCTTCGGTTCCATTAGTCTGGACCCAAAGGGTATGACGCGCCAATATTTTCACCAAGTGGTCCCGAGTCGCACCGAACCTTATCCGACCGCTGTCACCCCATTCTTGGAGCGGCGACGGAAGCGGCCGCTTCACATCCGGTTCCCGCGGGGTGGCCGAAAACCCGTCAGGAGGCGGGAGGTCGTTACTGTCAGTAATCAAATCAAAATCCGACACAAGCTGAAGGTCGTCATCGTTGGAGCCTCGTCATCCGATTCTCATTCGTCATCCACGCCGATCCCATACCGACCACCCTTTCGGAGCGCAACGAAAAAATTCGCAAATTCGTGAGCAGAGAAGCCATCTACTGGAGGAGACAAAATCCTCTCGCAGCCTTGCGATTATCTCAATGGGCAGCTCGGTGACCCTCTCACGCCAGCGTCTCGAGCAGCCCCGCCATAAGCGCCGCCCGCTGCGCGAGGTGGCCCCACAGGATATGCTCATGGCTCGCATGCGCCCCCGCACCGGGGCAACCCAGGCCATCCAGCGTCGGCACCCCCAGCGCGGCGGAGAAATTGCCGTCCGAACCGCCGCCGCGATGCTGCTTCGGCAGCGCCAGCCCCACCTGTTGCGCGATCGCCTGCGCATGCGCATAAAGCGCCGAGATCGCAGCGCTTTCCGTGTAGGGAGGCCGGTTCATGCCCCCCTCGACGATCACCCGGCACCCGGCGGTCTTCGCCGTCAGCCCCAGCAGTCTCTCCTCCAGCAGCACCCCGTCCGCCGCCGAGTTCACCCGCAGATCGATCTCGCACCCCGCATCCGGGGAAATCACATTCGGCCGCGACCCGCCCCAGATCGGCGCCGCGTTGAGCGTGATCCCACGCTCGATATCGACCATTCGGTGCAGCCCGATGATCTGGTGCGACAGTTCCAGGATCGCCGAGGCGCCGTCCTCGAACGCGCCGCCGGCATGGGAGCCGCGTCCCTCGACCCGCATCGTGAACCGTCCCACGCCCTTCCTGGCCGTCACGCACGCGCCACGCGGACCCGCCGGTTCGGGGATCAGCACCGTCGCCGCCTGGGCTGCCTCCCGCTCGATCAGCCAGCGGCTGGTCGGGCTGCCGACTTCCTCGTCCGGGGTCAGCAGCAGCACGATCGGGCGGGGTGTTGCGATGCCCTGCTGAAGGATCGACCGGACCGCATGGAACGCCAGGAAACTGCCGGCCTTCATGTCGTAGATGCCGGGGCCGTGGGCTTTCGCGCCGTTCACCACATAGGGCATCGAGTCCAGCGTGCCGTGCGACCAGACCGTGTC
>JBEKLE010000369.1:0-6569 GCA_050010355.1 Rhodopila sp.
GGTCGGCTTTGAATTCGAGGAGACCGCGTGACACCGCCAGCGCGCCCTTTACCTTGCCGCTGGCAGCCACCTCGGTTCCATCCCGCACATCGACGACAAGCGCATCCGATTTGGTCACCAGATCGGCGGCGTCCGTTGGCGTGATTGCCGGGACGGCGGCACGGGCGGCGGTTAGCCGCCGGGACCCGGTGAGGGCGGTCTCGATCAGCACCTTCCAACCACGGTCAGGCAGACCAAATTGATCCGGTCAGCAGCGGCGGATAACGTCCGTCTTTTCGACGGGAGCGGGAGAACGTGTCTCATCAGGTCGTCGGCATCGATCATGTTGCGATTACTGTCGCGGACATGGAGATCGCGTGCTCGTTCTATGAACGATTGGTCGGGGCGAGAACGGTATTTCAATACGCTCCGGCTGATAAAGTGCTGGTCCGGCAGATCGCCATTGGCAATACCGTAATGAGCATTCATCAGGCCGGAAACGGCCTCGACCTCGTTGCCAAACGCCCAACGATCGGCGGGGCCGATTTCTGCTGGCGTTGGGCCGGGAATATCGAAAGCGCCTTGGCGCTGCTGACCGAGCACGGGATCGAGGTGATCGATGGCCCGTCACCGCGCCGAACCGCCGACGGTCTGCTGAGTGATTCGGTTTACTTCCGCGACCCGGATGGAAATTTGCTGGAACTCATGGCGGCGCGCTGAAACGAACGCTACGATACGATCCATGAGTGCTTCGGTGGCCGAGACGATAAAATCAGACATGCGCCATCTGTCACAGACGACATCCACCGATACTTGGCCGGCGTCCGACATTTGTTGTCGTCATGGCCTGCGACCTTCGTTTCGGTCCTCTTCTCGGCGGTCGCCCCATCATAAGGCAACGGCTTTACGTCGCGCCTCTGTGGCCCTGGCGATGTTCATGCACGAGGACGGGAATGCCGGGGCGGCAGTTTGCCACCCTGATGATGATGGAACCCCGCTGTCGCCGACCACTGGGCTGCTGAGCGAAGCGTCCAGGCCGTCCCGATCCCGAACCTGCCTCGACAGCCCGCCCGCACCGTCCGAAAGTGTCGGGGTCTGGTGGGAGGAAAACGCGATGACCGAACAGGTTGCAGAGCATTATGGGAAACGCGCCCTGCTGGATCGGATATTGGGCGCGCTCGCGGAGGCTGGACAGGATATCGCCCACCTGACCATCGACGATCTCGCGCCGGTGGATGAGTTCCATTCGCGCCGTCGTCTTGCCACCGAAGAACTGGCTGCCTTATTGGCTCCATCGGCCAACGATCGTGTCATCGATATCGGTTCAGGGCTTGGTGGGCCGTCACGCTATCTCGCGGCGACCTACGGATGCCGAGTCAGTGGAGTTGATTTGACGCCAGAGTTCGTTGAGGCTGCCACGGCGCTAACATCTCGCGTCGGTCTGACCGATCGGGTGGATTTCCGTGTCGGCTCCGCGCTCGACCTGCCGTTTCCGGAGGCAAGTTTCGATTGTGCATGGTCGCAGAACGTGGTGATGAACATCGCAGATCGACCGCGCTATTACGCCGAGATGCACCGTGTTCTGCGCCCTGGCGGGCGGTTGGCTATTCAGGACGTGGCGATGGGGAACGGCGGCGACTTGCAGTTTCCGGTGATGTGGGCTGACAGGCCGGAGATCAGTTTCCTCCGCACGCCCGAGGACACACGGGCGATGCTCGAAGCGACAGGATTCCGCGTCCTGCACTGGGTCGATAACACCGAGACCGCCCTGGCCGAGCCGGAAGCTGAACGCCGCCAGACCGCTGGAACTCCGGCGCCTACGCCGATCCTCGGCATTCATGTGGTCGTCGGACCCAGCTTTCGGGAGAAAATGCGGAACGCCCAAAAAGCGATAGTTGAAGGTTGCACCCGGCTGATCAACGCGGTGCTTCTGAAAGCGTGACCCGTCAACTGGTCAGGCGTCGGCGGTATTTCATCGGTAGATGGAATGAGTCCGTGCCCGGACTCGGTGTGGGAACGCAACTTCTGGCTCACTATGGCGCCGGCATGCACGGCGGTATCCGAGTTCACGCCGATATCAATATTTGCTCGTAGCAGTGGCTGTTGAGAGTTGACTTTTCCGAGGCGCCCGCGCTTGATTCGATCTCACGTAACGTCCAACGAGAAATAATAGGGAGCGGAACGTGATGAAACCGTATAAGCGGGCCATTGCCACCAGCGCATTCGTCATCTCACTGACCCTCGGAACCGCATCTATAGCGGCCGATTTGCCGAAGGAGGGAACCTTCAAAGGCACCTTCAGCAGCTACGGAACCAACAAGACAATCAAGGTCGGAGACCTCTCTCTAACCACGTTCGACGAGACTGGCCCGCAGTTGGCAGATGGCTTCGCCGATCACTTGACGCTCCATTGCTGGGGGATCGGCGAAGTCGCAAATGGCATCACGGCTAACCATGGTTATTGCGTAGGGACTGACCCGAGCGGCGATCAAATCGCTTCAAAGTTTGCCGGCGAGAAAGCCGCCCAAGATAAGGCAATGAAAGGAACGACCACGTTCACCTCCGGCACGGGGAAGTTCGCCGGGGTCAGCGGAACCTTGCACTATGTGGTGCATGCGCCGGAATTCCGGGCGCCGAGCGAAGGAACCTACGTCAACTACGTCACCTTTGAGGGCAACTACAAGGTGCCGTAGGTATGCTCTCGGCTGCGGTCATCACCCAGGCGCGGCTGGCCTTGTCCCACAGGCGCGGAGCCGTTCATGTCGCGTGTGCGGAATCATGCGGTGGCTCGAAGCCGGCGATCACATCGGGACAATCTAGTCGGTGGCGCTGCGGCGACAGCGTAAGACCCCGCTCAGGATAAATCCCCGAAAAGGAAAACCTCATGCGCCTCAGCGAATTCACCGACCCGGAACTCCCATCCAACCTGCACAGGACATCCAAATTTTCATCAACCAACTTCGGCGTTTATCGCCCGGTCGAGCCGCTGATGACCTTACACCATCCGTGCGGAGCAGCAAAAATCAACCGTCGATCAGGCCGACGAACCTGTTAGACGCATTATGAGGGCAAGTCGAAGGTGAGTGCATTGGTGGTGATCTCAGCGACAGTCAATGTCGCATTCACCATCGAGCACGGTAATGATCGGCTTCGCAGATGCATCCCGTCCAACTTCGCCGCTACGACCTCACAAACGATAGTTGAAACGCTCGACCATTCCGCATCAGTCGGGTCCTCGGGGGTGATCATGGTCAGCAGAGCGCCAGAACTCGGCACTGCAATGCCGAGAGCGAAACGCAAGTTGGCGTCGCGCATTGCGGTCGCCACGTCGTCGGCGATCCCGGCGAGCGACTGTCGAATGATCGATCGCTGAGTTTCGTGGTCGTCGTCGTCGTCGTCCGACGAATAGTCTTGCTGTTCACTGGTGTCCATTTGGTTTACCTTCATGATGTGCAGGTATTTATCCACCTGAAATTGGATCGGATTGGATTAGCGGCGGTTACTGCGGCTACACGGCGAGTGGGCAGGCAAATCCGCCTGATCGTGCCGCCGATTCGAGGTGGCAGACGCTAATACGATTTAAAGGAAGCCGAGCTTATCACGTCCGGCTTGATTAGACAGGGTTGGACTTTTATCGCGCTTTGCGCTTCGGCCTGCGGAACTGGCTGCCGAGATGCCAGTGTCCGCGTCCTGCGCAACGATACAATGGAACATCCCGGCGGCGGGTAGCCCGACCGCGCCGATTGCGGCGCTTGATGATCTCGTAGGCAACCTGGGGTCCATGATGCCGGGTCTTGCCGAGACAAAACGATCCGCCGCTGCGTTGCGCGAGATCAGGCGCGACCTCAGGGCCTAGTAGGTAAGCTGGTGGCATGTAGGAGTCCTGCTGAAATGGAGGCGGCGCAGACACGCCGTCATATCATAGTCCAGTGTCCCGGTCGGTAATTGCGGCGCCGGTCCCCACGACATATCCAACCACCCCTAAGGTATGCAACCGTCGGCACGAAAGTGACTGAAATCGTTTACTTGACTCGTTCTGACTCTGTGTCGTGTAGCAGCCATAAATCAGGAAGGTGGAACAAATCTGGACTGTGAAAGCAGGCTCTCCTTGCGGTTCAGCCGGGCCATCACCACTGTCTCAGACCGCCATAGCGGAGGTGGAGAATGGTGTCCGGGGGGCGGGAATTTTCTAGGACACGCGACAACCGGCAAGATGAAGTTTCGATTGCTCGGCATTCATCCCTGTCGGGCGCCAACAGGTTTCCATCGCAACCATAAGGAAACTCGTTATGACCGTTAGCCACGATGCCTTGAGACGGCTGATGGCCGAACGGAAGCAAGTTCCGTCCGTCCCCACCATCCTAGAGCGACCCGAAATCATTTTCCCGGCCCGTCCCACGGCCGATCCTGTGCTGACCGAGGGTGAAGTCCGGGCGATGGTCGAGATGGCTGTGAAGCCGCTCCAGCGCCAGCTAGACGACCAGCATAGCATCAACCGCCGGCTGCTGGCCATGACCGAAGACCTGTCAATTCAGATGCGCCATTTACGCAATGAGGTGCGTGAGCAACCAAGCGCCACCTCACCCAAGCCGATCGATCTGCGTCAGACCTTGCCACCCGTCGCCGACATCACCCGCCTGGAGGTACAACTGTTCAACAATTTGGCGGCCAAGGCGAAACAGAAGGCCCTTGGCAAATCCGGGCGAGGAACTGCCAACTTCAAATTGAAGCTCAATGTCTGGACCTGCGTGAAGAGCGAGATCAGGAAGCACCGGGAAGGCACATGCGGTTCGTTCTATATGACGATGCTCGCCCCAGGTAGTCGCGCACTGCGTAACCAACTGGGCACCGCGCTGGATTATCTGAATGCCGACGACGCCAAATTCATCGGCTGCTTGGGCGGCAGCAGCAAGTTTTCCAAGAAAAGGGTATTCGAGCAAGCCGCCATCATCATGCCGGACAACCGGTTGTTTCTCCAGATCGGCGATCAGCGGATCGATTGCGGCTTGCCGCAGATCGCACCAAATGATTTTGCCGAAGGCGCCCATGTGCTCCGCTGGCACTGGCCGGATATCATCGGTTAGGGGGCGAATGAGCCGAAGCGATCGGCTAACGGTTAGGGCCGTCCAACTGTCCAACTTATTAAGGATTCTACGGATAAGAAGGGGATTATCTCTCCTTTATAGTGTCGACTCCTTAAAGAGTTGGACAGTTGACGCGCGAAAACCCAAGGCGGCTGACGCCGCGACAATCCGCTCTGGTCGGCTGCGACCAAGCGAAGACCCGCTAGGCGTCGCCTGGGGGCTGTACGGCGGATCGGGTTCGATGGGCGTGCTGACCCGCGCCGGCTCCAGGCAAGCCCTCCACGGGCCGCCGTTGAGCCTCATCGCGGCAACCCTGATTAGTGCCTCATTGCCACGACAGGACCATCTCCAACCCACGACCTAAGAAATTACGGCATCTTCAGCAGCGCCGCCGAAATGGGCGTGCAGAATTGCAGGATTCGTGCGCCTGCGGCCTTCGGCCAAATGACGATAATGGACTGAAACGGCGCAGAGGACATTTCAGAGCAAACTGGTTTCCCGCCCCGAATAAATGTCACTCGACCATGCAACTGAACAATAAGCGCGGACGGCACGACGTAATCGCGGTACCACCGGGTGCTTGAACGATTTGCAAACAGACCAACCACGACAGCGCCTGCTTGCGCCGCCTCGCTGCCTTTTTTCGACCACGCCCCCGCTTTGCTATACGGCGGGTTCATCCAATGGGTTTGGCCAGATTTCCATTCCTGTTTCAGGCCGTCCTGATCCTTTGTGAAATAGACTGCGCATTGCGTATTTGTCGGTGACGCGCACACGTCTACGTCAAAATGATAAAGCCTGTTCAGAAAATCGAAAAGCGAGGATGGCGTCCCCCAGTCGTCGGACTCGTGCTGCCACGGTGCGGCTACTCGACGAGTATACTTGCTATCGCGTGTCTGATCGTCACGATGTGCAATCCGTCCCTTCTCAGCCACATCCCCACCGATCACCGTCGTGGTCGGCGTGACAATGCCCAATCGGGATGCAGAAGCTCCCGCGTTTCCTTCCAGGGTCGGTCCAACGCGAACTGGACTTCTCGATATGTCGGTATCCGAACGGTCGGTCTCTGTCCTATTGATGTCCATGATGTCAAAGGCCGTTGCCATCGATGGCCGGCGCTCCGGCGTGTCGCCCTTCTCCTGCATGGATTTCCAGCAGGCCGAGAACTCGTCCCATCGCCGCGCGAAGGTCGCATACTCATCCAGTCGGCGCTTTCCGATCGGGGCGTTCTCCTTCGCCCACTTGTCTGCGCTGATCCGCTTTCCATCGTGCTGATCTCGGTCGTCGCACCACGCGCAGATTTGTATCCACATCACGCCCACATCGCGGAGATCGCAATACATCGCGTATTCGTTCTTTAGCGAGCTTGCGAGCGAGCGGTGCAAAGAGGTGGCCGGCTTCGTCGAGACAGCGTTTCGGTTCCGCTAAGTGGATCCCCTGCCGGTTGGGTTCATCTTGTGCCGTTGCCGGGGCCTCACGCAGGGAGGGCGTAGCCCGACCGGAGTG
>JBEKLE010000370.1:0-6568 GCA_050010355.1 Rhodopila sp.
CGAAGCCGCACCGGCCGCGGACCGCCCCGTTCACCCCGCCAACATTCTGCTGAACCTCATCGCCATCCTCCTCGCTCCGATGTTCCTCGGAGCCTCCGGCGGCGACATCGCCTTCGCCCGCATGGCGGCAATAGAAACGGTCAACGCCTACCGAACCCGCAACCGGGCAGACCTGATCGCGGTCGCGCAGATCATCGCTTTTGGCCTCGCGGCACTTGGGTCCCTCAGCCTGTCGATGGTCGATGACATCTCCCTTTCGATGACCCTCCGCCTCCGCAACAACGCCAACGCCCTGAGCCGCTCCGCCGACCAGAACCGCCGGGCCATCAGGAAAAGCCGGTCCGAGACGGCGGACATCGCCCAGCCCCCCGTCGACGCCGACTACGAAGCCGCCGTGATCGCCGCCGTCGCAGATTCACAAAAACGCGTCGCAGACTCACAAAAACGGGTCTCAGACTCACAAAAACAGGTTGCAACCTCACAACAACAGCCCGCGGACCCACAACAACAGCCCGCGGACCCACAACAACAGGCCGCAGCCTCACAAAAACAGGCCGCAGCCTCACAACAACAGACCGGCGACTCACAAAATCGGGTCGCCGACACCCAGCCCCGCCTCCAGGACCCCGACCCGGCTCCCATCCCGGCCTCAGCCCCCGCAGAACCGCCGGCAATCCCCGCCGCCGACATGACCGATCGCGAAAAGAACGCCCTATGGGCCGCCGCGATGGCCGAAGTGGCGCAGGAATACACCGCCAGCCTCCCGCAACTTCCCGCCGCGGAGCGCAGAGCCGCCTCCCTTCGCGCTGCCGCCCTGGGCAGCACCGCCAGCCACCTGCTATCCGGCCTCCCCGTGCCGATACCCCGGCCGTAGCCGGAAAAACCGACCAACACGGGACGCAGCAAACCCTTGCCCTTAGGCAACGTCCGGAAACAAGCGAGTCGGCTGAAGTCGCGCGCCGCATCATGCCCCCTCGTGCCATGGCCGGCCCAAGCCGCGCTTGGCCTGGCCACCCACGACTTGCCGACGCCTCCGTATCAAATGGTCCTTGATGAAGCAGTAATTTTTGGGCGTTGCCTCATGGCCGGAGCCCCGCCGGTGGCGCCGTCCTTTGAACCCGCGTCCCTGCGCGGGAGATCCCGCGTGGCCTCGACGACTTGTGACCGCTCCGCCCGCGTCACCGGCGCCGCATTTCGGCGTTCAGCCTTGCGACCGCAGGCAGTCCAGTCATCGCGTTACTGGGACGAGCCTGTGCCGTGCCAAAACAGGAGCGATCCATGCGCCGCCTATACTTGAGTCGCGTATCTCTCGCCGCCGTAACCGTCGCCACCCTGGCGGCATCAGCCGCGGCGCAGACCTCGACCATCATCATCGCGCCGAGTGCACCGCCGCCACCACGCGCGGAAACCGTTCCCCCGCCACCGCCGCCGGCCAGCACGCGCGCAATGACCTGGCAGGCCGGGCACTGGACGTGGAACGGCACCGCCTGGGCCTGGGACGAAGGCCATTATGCCCAACCTCCACAGGCCACCGCCGTATGGGAACCGGGCCATTGGTCGCAGCACCCCACCGGAGGCTACGTCTGGGTCGATGGTCACTGGCGCAGCTAGCCGCGGCAAGGACTTGATACGGTCCCATTGCTTAAAAGTAACGGAGTCACAGATGCGCCTCGTTCACGCCCTGCCGCTGGCGATCCCCGCGGTGCTGGGTCTCACGGCCTGCGATAATTCACCCCCGCCGCAGACGACCCAGGTCATCGTGCAGCCCACGCCGACAACGGTTGTCCCGACCGCACCAACCCCGCCGCCCCCGCCGATGTCCGAACTCGTGCCGCCGCCACCGTCCAGCGCCACACCCACCATCTGGCAACCGGGCCACTGGCGCTACACCGGAATCGCCGGCAACCCCTGGAGCTGGCAGAGCGGGGAATACGTCGCCGTCCCGCCCGGGGCCACCGCCTGGGTGCCGGGCCAGTGGCAGCAACAGGGCAACGGCTGGGTCTGGCGCGTCGGACATTGGGTCGCCTGAGGCCTCGCCCGACTGGCGGGAGCCGCAGCTCTGCTGCGACCATGGCCCGCCGTCCCCCAAGCGCGCGGCCAGCAGCGTATCACCCCAGCAGCCAGACCGGCTCCTTGATCCGGCTCAGGAACGCCGCGTGAGCCGCCAGTTCCGCCTCGGACGGTTCGATCGGATGCGGCGTCCGAGGCCCGGTGTGCACATACACCGTGACCGGCCCCCGCACGTCCTGTGCCGCCAGCGACAACCCACGCTGCCGCCCACCCGTCAGTTCAACATACACCTCGGCCAGCAGCTTGCAGTCCAGCAACGCGTTATGCGTTGTGCGCGCCGAAAGATCGATCGAGAACCGCCGGCACAGCGCGTCCAGGCTGTTCGGCATGCCGGGAAACCGAACCTTGGCAAGCGCCAGCGAGTCGATCATGCGATCCCGCCCCAGCACCGGCAGCCCCGCCCGCCCGAACTCCATATCCAGAAACCCGAAGTCGAATGGGGCATTGTGCGCGATCAGCTTGCTGTCAGCAAAAAATCCCGCCAGCGCCCCCGCGATATCGGAAAACAGCGGCTTGCCCGCCAGATCCCCATTGGTGAAGCCGTGCACCCGCGACGCCTCAGCCGGAATATCCCGTTGCGGATCAATCAGCGCGTGGAAATGCTTGCCGGTCGGCAAGTCGTTCACCAGCTCCAGCGCGGCGACCTCGATCACCCGGTCGCCGTTCAACGGGTCCAGCCCAGTCGTCTCGGTGTCAAACAGTACGCTGCGGATCATGCACGCAATGTTTGGATGAAGCGCGTGATGATTCGCAAGGTGTGATTCCGCGACAACCCTGTTCGCACCACCAGGTCGGCGCGCCGCCGCTTCTCCGCGTCCGGCATCTGCCGCCCGATGATCGCCTCGACATCGACCCGGCTCATGCGCCGGCGCAACGCCACGCGGTGGATCTGGATCGCCCGCGGGGCGGACACCACCACAACGGTGTCGACCCGCGCGTCGCCCCTGGTTTCGAACAGCAGCGGAATATCGAGCACCACCGCAGGCTTGCCGGCTCGCCGCGCACGGCCGACGAAAGCACGTTCCTCGGCTTCGACCATGGGGTGCAGGATACGCTCCAGCCGCGCGAGCGCCGCGGGATTACCCAGCACCGCCTGGCGCAGCGCCGCGCGGTCGACCTGCCCGTCCCTGGTGGTTCCCGCAAAGTGCGCCTCGATCGCCTTCACCGCCCGCCCACCCCTGGCCTGCAGCCGGTGCACCGCGAGATCGGCGTCGAATACCGGAACCCGCGCTCGGCGGAAAGCCGCGGCGGCGGTCGACTTCCCCATCCCGATGCCGCCCGTAAGGCCAATGATTCTCATGCCGCCAGCCGATCAGCGCCGCGCGACCGATGCCTCATCCCAAGAACAATCGAGTCGGCTACAGTCGCCCGCCGCAGCGTGCCCCACGTGTCATGGCCGGGCTTATCCCGGCCACCCACGACTTGCCTGAACATCGAAAGGTCCTGGATGACGCGGCAATCTTGTCTCAGCTCAGGAACTTTTCCGTCCAGCTCTTGTAGGCGCCCTCACGGGTCACCTTCGCCATCATCTCGGAGGACGCAATCCCCGGCAGCGCCGACGGTTTCGTTCCCTCTCTCAGCGCCTTCAGCGTGTCGTAGGTCGCCTTCACCGCCGCCGAGAACGGCTGATGACCTTGCAGCGCAATCCGCACCCCGCGGCTGCCGAGGTATTCCTTGTCCTGCAAGTCGCCCGACACGCCGCCAAGCATGAGCGGCAGCTTGACCTCTGCGGCGATTGAATCGAGGTCATGCCGTGTCAGCCCTCCGGCAATGAACAGCGCGTCCACGCCCGTCGCCTCGTATGCTTTCAGCCGCGCGATCCCATCCGCCAGCCCGTTGATCGAGGGCGAACTCGTCCGCCCGATCACCACCAGCGCCTTGTCCTCTCGCGCCGCTAGGGCAGCGCGCATCTTGCCGACCCCCTCCTCGATCGAAATGACCGCGGGCTTCTTCTCACCGAACGCCCGCGGCAGCAGCGTGTCCTCGATCATCAGTGCCGCAACGCCGGCGGTCTCCAGTTCCTGCACCGTGCGCATGACGTTCAGCGCATTGCCGTAGCCATGGTCGGCATCGACCATCAGCGGCAGCTTGCCCGCACGGTTAATGCGGTAGGCCTGCGCGGCGAACTCGGTCAGCGTCAGCACGATCAGATCGGGCGCACCGAGCACGGTGAACGACGCGATGGACCCGGCGAACATGCCAACCTCGAACCCGAGTTCCTCGGCGATGCGGGCCGAGATCGCGTCATACACGGAACCGGGGTGGATGCAGGCGCTGCCCGCGATAGTCTCCCGGTAGCGTTCGCGGCGATCGGTCCAGTGCATTGCTTCCCCCCGTCTTATTGTGGCCCCATGCTAGGGGCGTTGCCCCCGATGGGAAAGACAGCAACGGGGAAGGGAGACGGACCGATGGATCATCATCACGCCGATCTGGGAGACGTGCGGCTTCACTACGTGACCGCAGGATCCGGCTTCCCCGTGGTCCTGCTGCATGGCTGGCCGCAAAGCTGGTACGAATGGCGGTTGATCATCCCCGGCCTAGCCGAACGGTTCCGGGTGATCGCGCCCGACCTGCGCGGCCTGGGCGATTCGTCCCGCCCGGCCGATGGCTACGACAAGAAAACCGTCGGCGGCGATATCTGGCGGCTGATCCACGATGTTCTGGGAATCGACGCGTTCCATCTGGTCGGCCACGACTGGGGAGGTCCCACGGCTTTCGCGGTCGCGTCCGCGCATCCGGACGCCGTGCGGAAGCTGGCCATCCTGGATGTGACGATCCCCGGTGACGGCAGCCCGAACATCAGCCAGGGCGGCCGTCGGTGGCACCACGCATTCCACCAGACCCTTGACCTGCCCGAGGCTCTGGTAACCGGCCGCGAAGACATCTACCTCGGCTGGTTCTACCGCACCTACGGCGCTCGGCCCGACGCGATCTCGGAGGCAGATGTCGCGGAATACCTGCGGGTCTACCGCCAGCCCGGCGCCTTGCGGGCCGGGTTTTCATACTACCGGGCGATCCCGCGCGATATCGCCGACAATACCGAAACGGCAGCGCGGTTCAAACTCCCGATGCCGGTGCTGGCCCTGGGCGGCGACCGCTCCTGGGGCCGTCGGATGGAGGTCGTCGAGTCGTTGCAGCGCCTCGCCGCGAACGTGCATGGCGGTGTCATCGAAAACTGCGGCCACTGGATGCCCGAGGAGCAACCGGCCGAACTGCTGCACCGTTTGCTGAACTTCTTTAGCTGAGGCGTCCACATGTTGATCGTCTTCGGTGGCCTGCCCGGGACCGGGAAATCCACCATCGCCCGCCTGCTCGCGCAACGGCTGAAGGCAACCTATATCCGCATCGATACGATCGAGCAGGCCCTGCGCGCATGTTCCACATTGTCGGCCGGCGTGGTGACCGAGGGCTACGCCGTCGCCTACCGTTTGGCAGAGGACAATCTTCGTGTCGGCGGAACAGTCATTGCGGATTCGGTCAATCCCTTGGCAGTCACCCGCGATGCCTGGGTCGCCGTGGCCGGCCGTGCCGCCGTTCCCGTGCTTGAAGTCGAGGTCGTCTGCTCCGACGCCGGGGAACACCGGCGCCGCGTCGAGACCCGTTCGAATGACGTCCCCGGCTTGGTGCTGCCAACCTGGGACGCTGTCCAGCAGCGTCACTACGATCCGTGGATCAGGCCCCGGCTCGTTCTGGATACGGCGTCACGAACGCCCGCACAGTGTACGGAAGCTATTCTGCTCGCGTTGCCGACGCAGCCCTGTAGGGGCGGCTGAGATTTGGCAACGACATTGCACCGTGAGGCCGTCCGCCAACGGAGATCACGCAGCCTGCCGCGGTTTCAATCGTGCCAGCGCCCCCTCGATCCTGGCCGCGGTTGCCGCGTCTGAAACGAACGTAACTTGCAGCGAATCGTCCTCGCTGCGTCTCACAACGATCGGCATTGCCATGCCGACCCCTTCAATGTCGAGCTTGCCAGGCGTATCCAACGGGTGCGGCGGAACACCGAGTAGACTGGCGCCGCCATCGGACAGATCGCGCACCCGCGCCTCGTAGACCCGGCCAGCCACCGTCAGCCGGCAAGGTAGGTCGGCTTCGAAGCGCTGGTGAGCCCGCCGATCAACCTCGGAGGTTGACGTCCGCACCACGCGGATCATGAAATGCCGCATTTCCTGCATTTCTTCGTTCAGGCTGGTTGCGTTGTCGCGCACGTCCGCGGCCCGCCGGCCGGTATCGCTGGCCTCCGCCGAGACCTCCTGGTTCCGCGTGGTCATTTCGGTTGCCGCCCGCGCGGTCTCGATCACGTTGCGCGTGATCTCCACCGTCGCCGCTCCTTGCTGCTGAACCGCCTCGGCAATCGATCCGGCGATTTCGGTGATCGCGGTGATGGTCTCCTCGATCCGCGCCACCGCTGCGACCGAAGCGCCGGTCGCCGAACGAATCTGGGCAATGTGACGGGCGATCGCCTGGGTCGACTGCGCCGTCTGGTTGGCAAGCTGCT
>JBEKLE010000371.1:0-7276 GCA_050010355.1 Rhodopila sp.
ACAGCAGTTCGTGCAGGTCATGCAGACCGGCATTGCCGGTTCGTGGGTCCTTCAGTCCTTCGAAGCAGGCGACGAACTTGTCCAATGCAGCCTCCGGGATTGGCATGCCGGAGGTAGAGTCCTTCGGGTCCGAATCGGGCAAGCGCCGATTCGCGCGTCAAGAAAATTCCAAGTGCGATTCCCCTGGGGGAGCGAAGGTGGCAATGCGCCATCGCGTGTCTATTGTGTGCTGCCGGGATGGCGGTCTGTATCGTCGTCGGGCCGAACCATCCCGCCACCATCACGACAGCCCTCATTTTGGCGGAAATGGGTCAGCAATCGATCGCACTGACTTTCTGGGCAATTCCCAGCGCCATCCTGACAGGGACCGCCGCAGCGGGCGGGATAGCCATGATCCAGTCGGTCGGGCAACTCGTTGCCTGGCTGGGTCCATGGGTGTTCGGACTGGTAAAGGAGGGCACTGGCAGCAACAACGTCGCGCTCCTTTGCCTGGCAGCCGCGCCGGCGCTCTCGGCCGTCCTGGTGGTGCTCGTGGGGCACACGGAAGGCAGGCCGGGTCCGCCCAGCAAGCCTCACGAGATCGCAGCGGATCAAAAGACAAACCTCATGTGCCGGATTGCAAAATAGGGCCTTTGCCGACGGATCGCTGGCGCAGGTGTAAGGAACAGCAAGCGTGAGCAACGTCCCAGACGGAGGCGTCGACTGCCACATCCATCTCTTTGGCAACGTGACGCGCTACCGGCGGTGGGGGACCGCACGTACACGGGTTCTGTTGCAAAGATCTTACCCTTTGGTGGACGATCTCCTTGCCGCGCCCGGGACTTCCTCGACCTTGAGCTCCCCACCGATTTACCTTCCAGTCGTCGGCACTACTTTGGGTGGGTACGGGGTTAACTGTTCCCGGCGGAGTAAACTCCGCGACGACTTCGTGATATGTTGGCCGCGGCCGCTGATCACAAATAAGATCTTTAGGACCCCGGTCGACGTGCCCGGCACCGGAATGTTGATAGTCA
Organism: Rhodopila sp.; assembly: GCA_050010355.1. GTDB lineage: Bacteria > Pseudomonadota > Alphaproteobacteria > Acetobacterales > Acetobacteraceae > Rhodopila. Next base: position 1,014 of record JBEKLE010000371.1, read on the forward strand.
TCGAGCAAAAATTGTGAGCATGTGGCGATTTGGAGAAGGTCATTCCTTTTTTCTTCCTAGGCGTTTTTCGTAGCAGTCACGCCGCACGCGACCAGCAAAGGTGCGTCAACACGCATCAGACGTGGACGGCAGATCTGATGGTGACCCTTCGTCCCGTCGCCTGCTGACATTTGCGGAGGTCAAGGTCGTGGCAGATCAGCCGAGCCAGTTTTCTTGACTAGCCCGTCTTATTCACGGCATCATACGGCAACCGGAACATAGCAATATAAGAATGAGTGATGCCCCGCTCTTCGCCAGCGCATCCAGCGCGCCGCGCGCCTCGCGGATCCGTTGACGAAGTCGATCGCGGCGTAGACCGGGCCGCCGGCGGCTTCGATGATGGCAGCAGCGAGGTCGATCTGCGCCCCATCCACAACCTTCGTGGCGCCAGCGTCCTGAGCGGCCTGCCGTTTCACAGCGCTAATGTCCACACTGACAATAGCCTCGTGCCCAAGGGCGCGGAGCATGCCAATCGCGGCCAGTCCGAGCCCCCCGGCGCCGATCAGCACCACCGGATCGTCCGGTGCCAGCGGCATCACCTTTCGAATCGCACTGAGGACCGTGATGCCGGAACAGCCGAACGTGGCGGCCACGGCGGGATCGACATCACCGGGATCAACCAGATATCGCGGATGCGCCACCACAACATGGGAGCCGAAACCGCCGTCCTGCATCACCCCGAGGCTACGCTGGTTCAAGCACAGATTGTCCTGTCCCGCTTTGCACGGTCGGCACGTTCCGCAACCGATCCAGGGATACACGATGCGGCGGTCGCCGATCTGGACGCCGGCAGCATCCGGCCCGGAGCTGCAACGCGGCCCAAGATCTCATGGCCGATGGCCCGCGGCAGTGAAACGCCGCGTTCCGTCAGCATCATCTTCCGCCCGCCGCCCAGGTCGTAACTGCCTTCCCAGAAATGCAGGTCGGAGTGACAGACGCCGCTGTGCGTAACCTCGACCAGCACCTCGGTCCCGGTGGGATTCTGCGTCGGCTTCTCGATCCGCACAAGCGGCTCGCCATTCCGTTCGACAACCCATGCTTCCATAACGCTTCCCCTTCTGGTTGGCTGTTTGGCTCGACAGGACGGCTATGCTGCCGAAGCCCGCGCGCTGCGACCCGGTTCGCCGCTCAATTCGAAGCCGGGATATCCCGCCTGCGCGATCTCAGTGCAGCGCCGGCGATACTCTCCGACGCCGCCGATATAGGGCATGAACACGCGCGGCTGCCCGGCACGTTCGCGCCCATGTACCAGGAGGCTGCGCGTGGGTAGAGCGTTCGGTGCGCAACCTCGTTCACATGCGCGACCCAGCTTTCCTCGGCGTCCGGCTTCGCCTCGATCGTCCGGACTCCCCTCGTCCGCAGAAACGTCATGCAGTCGGTGATCCAATCGACATGCTGCTCGATCGAGACGAACATGTTGCTCAGCACCGAGGGGCTGCCCGGTCCCGTCACCATGAACATGTTGGGGAACCCCGCCGTCATCAGGCCAAGCAGCGTGTGCGGGCCGCTGCTCCATTTATCCGTCAGCCGCTGTCCATTCCGACCGGTAATGGCGATGCGGGACAATGCGCCGGTTATAGCGTCGAACCCCGTCGCAAAAACGATCGCATCCAGAGGATACAATTCGTCCAGGGTCCCGACGCCATTCGGCACGATCTTCTCGATCGGATTTGCGCGGATATCCACCAGTGTAACGTTGGGGCGGTTAAACGTCTCGAAATACGCGGTATCGACGCAAATGCGCTTGGTGCCGATCGGGTAGTCCCGCGGGGTCAGCACGTCCGCGATCCGTTTGTCGTGGACGATTTCATTGATACGCGCGCCCACGAAGTCCGCCATGGTTTGGTTCGATGCTTCGTTGACCGCGATGTCATTGAAGGCCGACATGAAATTGGCGCCGCCCTTTTCCCAGCGAGCCCAGTATTCGCGCTCACGCTCTTCCGCCGAGACCTCCATCGCCGACACCGTGCCAAAGTCGTAGATCGTTCCGGATCGTGTGTGCCGGGCCGTTTCTCGCCGCTCGGGGTATGACGTCTTCCAGGTCGCTTCGTAGTCTTCGGTCATGGGCCGGTTGCGCGCCGGGATGCTGTAGTTCGGCGTGCGCTGGAAAACGACGAGCGATGTGGCCTGTTTGGCAATTTCCGGGATGGCCTGGATCGCCGAAGACCCTGTGCCGATCACACCGACGCGCAGACCGGTGAAGTCAACGCCTTCATGCGGCCAGTCGCCAGTGTGATAGGTTGCGCCACGGAAATCATCGATGCCCGGGATCTCCGGCAGCTTGCCGGCGGACAGGCATCCGGAGGCCATAACGCAGAACTGGCTGGAGACGATATCACCGCGGTCCGTCTTTAACGTCCAGCGGCCGATATTCTCGTCATACGTTGCGGCGGTAACACGGGTTTCGAACTGAATGTCCCGGCGCAGATCGAAACGGTTGGCGACGTGCTAGGCGTACCGCAATATCTCTGGCTGCGAAGCGAACAGTTCGCTCCATTGCCACTCCTGCTGCAGCGCGTCCGAGAAGGAATACGAGTACTGCATGCTCTCCACGTCACAGCGCGCGCCGGGATAGCGATTCCAGTACCAGGTGCCCCCGACGTCGGCGGCGGCCTCGAAGCAGCGTGCCGTCATGCCGGCGCCGCGCAGACGATGCAGCAGGTAAAGTCCGGCGAACCCGGCGCCGACAACGACGACATCGACGGCGGCGGTTTGTGACTGAGCCATGGCGGATACCCCCGTTTATGCTTTGACCAGCGGACAGACATCAGGGTTGGGTGGCTGGAACGCCTCATTGGCCGGGATCATGCCCACACGACCTGCTCCAGGTCCCACGGCCCGTTCGAGTCCACTGGCTTCTTGACCTGTAGGATGTACATATCCCGCATGACGCGGCCATCTGCCCTGACGAGTCCATCCTTGGTCATGAAATCGTTGACGGGCGTTGCTTTCATGCGTGCCATCACGTCCGGCGCCGCGTCGGTGCCCGCCGCCTGCACGGCCTTGAGGTAGTGCGTCACCGCACCCCAGGCGCTCGCCTGGATCATGTTGGGCATCTTGCCGAAGCGCTTGAAATACCGCTCCGCAAAGGCGCGCGTACTGTCGTTCTGGTCCCAGTAATAGGGCGCCGTCTCGATCAGGCCCTGTCCGGCCTGCAAGCCGAGCGCCTTGACGTCGTGCAATGTGATGGACAATGGGGCGACCTGCTGACCTGCCGCTCTGATCCCGAACTCATCGGCTTGCTTGACGATCATGGCTGCATGCGCCGTTGTGGTGGCCAACGCAATCACGTCGGCCTTGGACGCCTGTGCCGTAACGAGCGACGAGGCGAAGTCCTTCGTATCGAAACTGTGCATAGTGGATCCGACCACGCGGCCACCCGCGGCCTCAATCATGACCGTCGTATCGCGCTGTACGTTGCGGCCATAAGCGTAATCGACCGTCATGAAGAACCAGGTCTTGGCGCCCCGTCCAGCAAAATACCGCACCGGTCCCAGCGCCTGGGAGTAGCTGTTGTAGGTCCAGTGGATGCCATTCGGCGAGCAGTTGGAGCCAGTAAAGTCGGCACTTGCGGTGCTCAACAGCACGAGGACCCGGTTCTTCTCCCGCGCCAGCGATTGCACGCCCAGCGCGATCGTTGTCAGGCCGATATCGAAGATCGCGGTGACGCCTTCGTCGTACCATTGCCGCGCGATCCCCACGCCGACGTCGGTCTTATTCAGGTGATCGGCGTGCAGCAGTTCGATCGGCCGGCCACTGACGGAGCCGCCAAAATCCTCGACGGCCATGGTGGCGGCCGTGACGGTTCCCATGCCGGAAAGGTCGGCTACGATGCCGGATTGATCGTTCAGCACGCCAATGCGCAAAGGCCTCTGTGCCTGCGCGCGGGCTGGCCGGGCGGCTGCCAGCCCGGCAACCGCCGTGCCCATGCCACCGGCGATCACGCCGCGCCGAGATAGATTTTTGTCGATCATGTTGGTGGTTTCCTGTTCGGCATGCGTGATGCGTCTGCGCGTTGGTTGTTTTTGCGGGCTATTTTACCAGTGGGCAGCCGCCCTCAGCGAGCGGACGGAACGCCTGGTCGCCAGGAACGGTCGCGATAAGCTTGTAGTGGTCCCACGGCCCCTTCGACTCGGCCGGCGCCTTCACCTGGAACAAGTTGAAGTCGTGCAGAGCCCGACCATCCTTTCGGACGGACCCCTTGCCGAACGCGTCGTCATCTGCCGGTAGACGTTCCATCGCATCCATGACCGAGGCGGCCTCGGTGCTGTCGGTGTCTTTCACAGCTTTAAGATAATGCAACACGCCGGAATAGACGCCTGCCTGGAGCATGGTAGGCTTGCGGCCGCGCATGCGTTCGGAGAACCGAGCCGAAAACGCGCGCGCACGGTCGTTCAGGTCCCAGTAGAACGGCGAGGCCAGATAGAGACCCTGCGCCGCCTCGAGACCCAGGGACTGCACATCCGTGACAAGCGTCAGCAGTGCAGCAAGGCGCTGCGGTCCATTGTTGATGCCGAACTCGCGCGCCTGCTTGACGATGTTGATGAAGTCGATCGAGGCGTTGGCGATCGCTATCACGTCAGCCTTACTGTTCTGCGCCGTCAGAACGTACGAAGAGAAATCGGGAGCGAAAGACGGGTTCTTCACGTGGCCGAGCACCGTTCCGCCCAGGGCGACGATGCCCTGCGAGGTGTCGCGCTAAAGGGCCGCGCCAAAGGCGTAATCCGCGGTGATGAAGAACCAGGTCTTCGGCCCCTGGCCGATGAGCGCACGTGCAACCGCATTGCCCGTTGCATAGGTGTCGTAGGTCCAGTGCACCGTGTTTGGTGAGCAGACCTTGCCCGTGAGGTCGCTCGTGCCGGTGCCGGACGCTATGAAGATCGAGCGCGGTGCATTGCGCGTTGCCTCGCTCACGGCGAGGCCGGCAGACGAAAAGGGCACGTCCGCGATCACGTTGACGCCCTCGCTCACCCACTCGCGCGCGATGCTGGCGGCGAGATCGGCCTTGTTCTGGTGATCGGCATTGATGACATCACTCTTTACGCCCGGCAGGAACTTCTTTGCGTCCTCGACGGCAAGCTGCGCGGCGACGACCGATCCTTGACCGGTCGCATCCGCGTTCCCGGCATTCATGTCCGTCAGGACCCCGATCGTGACGGTATTGCCAGGGATCACGGCGTGCGCCGCGGTTGCGAAGCCTGCGAGCAGGAGTGCCGCCGCCAGTGTCTTGATCATGTGTCCCCCATTTCGCCGGGCTGTGTTGCCACGGCTTTTGTTCATTGGTGTATCCTAACTGACGGTCTGGGATGTCCAGTTCGAGCAGCGATTTCCCGTGCGCAGCGCGATGTCGACCGCGAGCAGCGTGCGGCCGACAGAATCAATGAGGCAGTCATTGAGCCCTGAACGCCGGCTTGCGCTTTTCCTTGAAGGCGCGAGCCCCCTCCGCGTGGTCCTCGGTCATCAGGGCGAGACCCTGTGCCCACGCTTCGGCGTCCAACGCGGTTTCCAGCGTCTGTCGTCCGCAACCAGACGGGTCACCAAGCCAAGCTGACTGGCTTCCTCTGCCGGCATCCGGGGCGCTGTGTAGACCAGTTCCTTGGCCTTTAGCACGCCCAGTACCTGACTGAGGAAGTAAATTGCGCCGCCATCGGGGACGAGCCCCACATTGCGGAACACCTGCGAGAAAGCCGCGGTCTCCGATGCGACGATCATGTCGCACGCCAGTGCGATGCTCCAGCCGATGCCTGCGACCGGACCACGCACCGCGGCGATGACCGGTTTCTCGATATTGGCGATGGCGAGAATCATTCGGTGCGCGCTCTTCAGACGGCGGCGGCCCGAAACGGCGGTGAAGTTGCCCATGTTGGTGACGTCGCCGCTGGCGCAGAAACCTCGGCCGGTGGCGTTCAGTATGATGGCGCGGACGCTGTCATCCTGCACCATATCCGAGAACAATTCGCTGATGCGGTCGCGCATCGCATCGGTCAGCGCATTCAGGCGATCCGGACGGTTCAACGTCACCGTGGCAATGCTGCCATCCCGAGCGAAAACAATGTGCTCCGTCATGCGGCACCGTCCAGGATCACGCCGGACGCGGTCAGGCGGTCGATCTCGCCGTCGGGATATGCCAGTTCGCGCAGAACCTCGCGCGTGTGCTGTCCGAGCATCGGTGGCGGCGAACCAGCGGTGTGCGGCTCGTTGTTGAACAGGATGGGTTGCGCGAT
>JBEKLE010000372.1:0-7093 GCA_050010355.1 Rhodopila sp.
ATGATCAAAGCCGCGATGATCTGAGGCACCATTTGGGACATGTGGACACTCGCTTTGGGGCGGCCGGCGGGCGAATGTGGAGGCAAAGAAGAAGGACGTGACTCAAACAGAGACTTGCAGTCCCTGACACACGTCCCGCTTGCCATCCACTTCGAACTGTCTCAGCCGGCAATCGGATCCAGCAGAGTCGTGATTTTCGTAACTATTTTAGCCAGGTCAGTACCAACTATTCCAAACGTTGCCAAACCGACGACGATGGTCGCAGCGGCGATGACGCCGTATTCGAGAGCGGTGACCCCCTTGCGTTCGGTCAGCGCTGACTGCAAGAAGAACACAATACGATCGATCATTTTAGTCTCCTTTCGGTTAGACGTGTTGAGCGTTTACCTTGGCAAGGCACCAATATATTGAGCAGCCATGCCTTTGCCAAACCCAGTAGGTTACGAAATCGCTATATTTCTGATAGCGGGAAGTTCGGACGCTCGCCACTAAAATTGGTAACGGTAAATATTATTTGTTATCGTAGAAAGTAATGAGAACCATCACATACAAAATAGTTACTGGGTTGCTGTCTTACGTCGCTGGAGTTTGACGGCTCATCGCGATGCTGAGAAGATCACGCGTCTGTTTATCCGACGGTTGTAAGAACGGGTTCCAGACAACGTCTTTGAGCGCTTTCAAGCTGACTGGAAACAGTCAGCGCGCTCTATCTCTTTGTTCGAGAGAGGAACTTTATCACCCCGACTGTTCCAGTAAGGGTGATGTCTCTCTAACGGAAGAAGTCTGTGTGTGAATCAAGACCAACAGCCGCCGGTCACAGTATATTTGTTGGTCGGGGGTCGCCGCGACGCCGCCGTCTGGACTGCGGTCGCGAGCCGAAACGTCGCCAACCGGGTCGGCATTGAAACCGGTGTACCGGATGACGCGAGCAACCGTCTGTGTGAATAAACCGGCAACGAAGGACCGGCCCTTTAGGGGCTCGGGTTCGTCGCGCAGTCGTGAAATGGCAAAGTGAAGGCGTGGATACCGGCCTTCACCGGCATGACGGGGATGCGTCGCGGGAGCGTCGATTTCGCGCAAATTGATACAAAACGGCACGGCGTCGATCGCAGCCGCCCTAAGAATGATATCAACCGGCAGGCGGTCGAAAGGCCTGCCCGGCCTCATGACACAACCGCTCAACGACTGGTGGAGCCGAGGGGAATCGAACCCCTGACCTCCTGAATGCCATTCAGGCGCTCTCCCAACTGAGCTACGGCCCCGGGCAGTGAGGCAGGGGGTATAGCCAGCTCGTCCCATCGGATCAAGGGCAACAGCGCGGAAACATCCTGCCCCCGGTTCGGCGAACACCGCGGACAGTGCCCGGCCGGCGAGACGGACAGGCGCCCGGCGGTTCCGTTCTCAAAGTGACTCCGCAGCGACGCAACCGGCCAACGTCAAGCCGTTTGGTTCGTGTCACCAGCGGCCCCGCACCGCCGGAACAGCCAATAGTGCGGCCGCCGTCCGGCCCGCAATGCTTTCGCCTCGTAGCGGGTCGGCGGCCATCCAGCGGGGCGCATCACAACCGGCTCCGCGCGCTCGAACAGCGTCTGCGCCGCCATCACGTCCCGCACCCAGGCCTGATACGTGGGATCGTCGCTGGCCACAAGCCACGCGGCGCCGGGTCGCAGCACCCGCGCCAGCAACGGCAGCATCTCTGGATGCACGAAGCGGCGCTTGGCGTGCCGCGCCTTCGGCCAGGGGTCCGGGAACAGCAGAAACAGGCGGTCGAGGCAGGCATCCGGCAGGGTCCGCAGCAGCGACCGCGCATCGTCGGTCCACAGAAACAGGTTCGGGGGCAACGGCGCCGCGGCTTCGCCACCCTCGGGCACCAGCGCGGACAGCAGCGAGCAGATACCGTTCTCGAAAACCTCGCAGGCGATCAGCGTCGCCTCCGGGTGCATCCGGATTTGCGCCAGGGCGTGCTCGCCGCCGCCGAAGCCGACCTCCAGCCATAGCGGACCCGATGGCAACGTTGCGGGCAACGCGAGCCGCGGCAGCGTCGCCGCCAGCAGAAGTTCCTGGCGCGGGCGGAGCTTGTGCCCGCGCGACCGTCCATACAACCGATCCGGCGGTGGCTTCAGCGTTATGGGCGTTACCGCCCGAAGGCTGCCTTCAGGGCCGGCACCAGATCGGTCTTTTCCCACGTGAAGGTGCCCTTCGCCTCGTCCGGTTCCCGCCCGAAATGCCCATAGGCCGAGGTTGGCACGTAGATCGGGCGGTTCAGGTGCAGATGCTCACGGATGCCGCGAGGCGACAGGTTCATCACGTCGCGCAGCGTCTTCTCCAACCGCTTTTCATCCACGTCCTTGCCGGTGCCCTGGAGATCCACATAGACCGACAACGGGCGAGCCACGCCGATCGCGTAGCTGATCTGCAGCGTGCACCGGTCAGCGAGACCCGCCGCGACCACGTTCTTCGCGAGATACCGGCAGGCATAGGCGGCGGAGCGGTCAACCTTGGTCGGATCCTTGCCGCTGAACGCGCCGCCGCCGTGAGGTGACGCGCCGCCGTAGGTATCCACGATGATTTTCCGGCCGGTCAGGCCGCAATCGCCGTCCGGGCCGCCGATGACGAAGTTGCCCGTCGGGTTGACGTGAAATTCGTCCTCGTCGCACATCCAGCCCCTCGGCAGGATGCTCTCCACCAACGGCCACAGCAGGCGCTTGATCTCCGGCTGCTCCATGCCGGCCTCATGCTGCGTGGACACCACGACGGAGGTGGCGCCGACCGGCTTGCCGTCGACGTAGCGCAGGGTGACCTGGCTTTTGGCGTCCGGCAGCAGCCCCTTCACGGCGATGTCGCCGCCCTTCCGCAGGTCGCGGATCGTGCGCAGAATCTCGTGCGAATAGTACAGCGGCGCCGGCATCAGGGTTTCGGTTTCGCGACAGGCGTAGCCGAACATGATGCCCTGGTCGCCGGCGCCCTCGTCCTTGTTGCCGGCGCCGTCGACGCCCTGGGCGATGTCTGAGGATTGCGAGTGCAGGTGGACGGCGACGTCGGCGGTAGCCCAGTGGAAGCCGTCCTGCTCGTAGCCGATATCGCGGATCGCCATGCGTGCCAGGTGGATGAGGAGCTCCGGCGTGACCGTCTCCGGCCCGCGGGTTTCGCCGGCCAGAACGACCCGGTTGGTAGTGACAAGTGTCTCACAGGCGACGCGGGCATAGGGATCGGCCGTCAGGAACGCGTCCAGAACGGTGTCGCTGATCCGGTCCGCGACCTTGTCTGGATGGCCCTCAGAAACCGACTCCGATGTAAACAGATACTCGCCCGTGTCCCGCATAGATGATTTCTCGTGCTTTGATCAGTTACGCCTGCCAAACGGCGGCTGGTGGCAGGATGCCAAAGTGAGCCGCTGTGTGAAGGAAAGCACTGTCAGGGTCAAGCTGAACACGCATCGGTCAGCCCATGCCGAGCACATCCATCATGGAATAGAGCCGAGCGGGTTGTGACACGGCCCAAAGTGCGGCCCGCACAGCGCCGGTCGCGAATGTCCGGCGATCGAAGGCTCGGTGGGTCAGCACGATGTGCTCGCCGGCGGCGGCGAAGATCAGGCTGTGCTCGCCGACGACCTGGCCGCCACGCAAAGCGGCGAATCCGATGGCGCCGGTTTTCCGGGCGCCGGTGTGGCCGTGGCGTCCGCTTTCGATGACGTCATCGAGGCGGACACCGCGTCCCTGGGCGACCGCCCGGCCCATGCCGACAGCGGTGCCGGAGGGGGCGTCGACTTTCTGGCGGTGGTGCATCTCGACGATTTCCGCGTCGTAGGTGTCGGCAGGCAGTGCCGCGGCCATGCGCTCGGCGAGTGCCAGGACCAGATTGACACCGGCGGAGAAATTGGAGGCGTAGACCACCGGGATTTGGCTGGTGGCTTGTTCGACGGCGGCCTCGTCGGCGGCGGACAGGCCGGAGGTGCCGAGGATCCAGGCTTTGCCGGAGGCCGCCATTGTCGTGGCGGTGGCCTGAGCGGTGGCCGCGTTGGTGAAGTCGATGACAACGTCGGAGGCGGCGGCGAGGGCAGCAAGGTCAGGATTGCTTCGGCTGGTGCCGCCGATGAGGGTTGCCCCGGCGGTGCGGACTTCCTCGGCCAGAAGCTGGCCCATGCGGCCGGTGATCCCGGCGATTCCGATGCGTGTTGTCATGGTGTTCTCCGTGGGTCGATGAAGCGAGTCGGCGTTTGGAGCGACCTTCGATACGCCTCGCCGTGGCAGTCAAGACTTAGTCATGGACAGTGGGACTGTCATTCGGCTGCTGGACAAAGCCGATTCGCGGTGGGTTCGCGTAACCGGCAGCGACAATTGCATTCGGTATCGGGATAGCGCCGATACCGTTACGGTCGTACATGCATGGGACGCTGCGGCGCGGTCGGCTTCTTCAAACTCGGATAATGGATGATCGATCCGGCTGGCTTCGTGGCTGGCCGGTCCTCAAAAAGGCTCTCAACACGGAGGGCACGAAGAATCACGAAGATGCACGGAGGGGTTTGAACGGGTGAGACCAGCCGCGGCAAAGATTAACCCCTCGAAAGGTACGCCACGACCGTTATGTCGGATCGAAGCCATCGTGTTTTGCGAATACCGGAATACGGCAGCATGACGGGGCGGTAAGGCCGGAGAGCGGTCCTACCGGCGTCTGGTACGAGACGACGAAAACCCTTTCTCGAGCAGCTCGAGCAGGTTGGCATGCAAATGGGCCAGCAGGCTGACACTAATGACGAATGGATAGAGAGCCGTGCTTGCCAGATGCGACCCCGTGACCGCTCTTTGACTTCGGCGCCATCAGCCAGGACATCGGCTCGAAAGCCCGGCGGGGACGTCGCCTGTCCCGTTCGCAGATGACCGGGTACGATGACGCAGTGAAATCGAATCCCGGCTTGATCGAACCTGCGAACGCAAGCTTGGCACGTTCCGCCAGCGTACGGTGCTTCAAAACGAACAGCCTCCATGAACCTTCGTGATTCTTCGTTGCGTCTCAATAAATGCTGAACAGCCAGGACCGTTTCCACGGGGCGCCGGCTGAACGCCCCGCGTGTATTCGCCGTGCAAACGTCGCGTATCAGCGATGCCCCACAACCCGATCGTTCCCACACCAGAATCAACGAAAAAACGTCAATGATGAGAGCGGGCATTCTTTTTCATGTTTAAGGAGACCCGCAGGCGCGACGGAGAAGCCCATAAGCCATTACGCCGGTCGCCCGCGGATCGTCCGGCATCCGCGCTATCGCGGATCGGAGGTGGCGTTTACCCCCGGCCACCCTCGAAGAACGCCGCCACCTTGGCGAAGAATCCCTCGTGATCCGGGCTGCCTTTGGTGCCCTTGACGGCCTCGGCCTCAAACGCCTCCAGCAACTCGCGCTGCTTCGGCGACAGATTTTGCGGCGTTTCCACCGCCACCTGGATGAACATATCCCCGCGCGCCGCGCTCCGCAGCACCGAGAAACCCTTGCCGCGCAGACGGAACTGATCCCCGGTCTGCGTGCCCGCCGGGATCTTCACCTTGGTCCGCGTGCCGTCGATTACCGGCACCTCGATGTCGTCCCCGAGGGCTGCCTGGGTCATCCGCAGCGGCACGCGCATCAGCAGATTCGACTGATCGCGCTGGAAGAACTCGTGCGGCCGGATCGAGACATGAACGTAAAGGTCGCCGTTCTGAGCGCCCGGCCCGCCGGCCTCGCCCTCGCCGGTCAGGCGGATGCGCGTGCCGTCCTCCACACCGGCCGGAATCGGCACCGACAGGCTGCGTTCGCGCTGAACGGTTCCGGAACCCTGGCAGACGCGGCAGGGATTGCGCACCACCCTGCCCTGGCCGCCGCAGGTCGGGCAGGTCCGCTCGATCAGGAAAAAACCCTGCTGCGTCCGCACCTTACCGGCACCCTGGCAGCTCGGGCAGGTCTCCGCCGCGCGCCCCTTCTCCTGCGAGCCGGTGCCGTCGCAACTTTCGCACTTCACCCGTGTCGGGACCCGCAGATTGACCTTTGTGCCGGCGAACGCCTCGGCCAGGTCGATCTCCACGCCCTGCCGCAGATCGTTGCCGGTGCGTGGGCGCTGCGCCCCCCCGCCGCGGCGGCCCATCCCGAACATCTGGTCGAAAATGTCGCCGAGGTCACCGGTTGCCGAGAAATCAAAACCGCCCATGCCGGGGCCCGCCGCACCGCCCTGCTCGAACGCCGCATGCCCGAACCGGTCGTAGGCGCCGCGCTTCTGGTCGTCCTTAAGGACGTCGTACGCCTCATTGACTTCCTTGAACCGCGCTTCGGCCTGCTTGTCGCCGGGATTGCGGTCAGGGTGATACTGCATGGCGAGCTTGCGGTACGCCTTTTTCAGGTCGTCTGCGCTTGCGCTTTTCGCCACACCCAGCGTGGCGTAATAATCCTGTTTGGCCATATCAGCCCTTTATTACGTTCTGCGCGCGTAGTGCGCCTTAAAAAAGTCCACCGCCAAAACAGAAATCGCGCCCGCCTTCGAAGAAGCGCGGGCGCGATACGTCACCGTCGCCAGCCCATTAAATCAGGCCGACTTTCAACTTCCTCGAACTCGGCGTCGACGACCTTGTCATCGGCCGGACCTTGCGGGCCTGCACCACCACCACCCGGCGGCGGCTGCTGACCGGCCGCTTCAGCCTTGTACATCGCCTCGCCGATCTTCATCGCCGCCTGGCTCAGCCGCTCCGACGCCTGCTTCAGCGCTTCCGTATCGCTGCCTTCCAGCGCCGACCTGGCAGCCGCGACCGCCGACTCGGCCTCACCCTTCTCCTGGGCGCCCAGTTTGTCGCCGTGCTCCTTCAGGTTCTTCTCCACCTGATGGACCAGGCTTTCCGTGTGATTCCGAGCCTCAATCGTCTCGCGCCGCTTCTTGTCGGCTTCGGCGTTGGCCTCGGCTTCCTTTACCATACGCTGGATGTCGGCTTCCGACAGACCGCCGCTGGCCTGGATACGGATCTGCTGCTCCTTGCCCGTCGCCTTGTCCTTGGCGTGGACCGACACGATGCCGTTGGCGTCGATGTCGAACGTCACCTCGATCTGCGGCACGCCGCGCGGGGCCGGCGGCAGGCCGGT
>JBEKLE010000373.1:0-6532 GCA_050010355.1 Rhodopila sp.
TCACCCCGTTCCGGACGGTCACCCCGTTCCGGACGTTCACCCCGCTCCGGACGGTCACCCCGTTCCGGACGGTCCGGACCCCGGTTGGGCTTGGCGCCTACCTGTTCCGTGATATCGGCACCCGTCGCCTGATCCACAACCCGCATCGACAGCTTGACCTTGCCGCGTTCGTCGAAGCCGATCACCTTGACCTTCACCGCGTCGCCCTGGTTGACCACGTCCGTGGTCTTGCCGACGCGTCCCTGGGTCAGCTCGCTGATATGGACAAGCCCGTCCTTGGACCCGAGGAAATTCACGAACGCCCCGAAATCCGCCGTCTTCACGACCTTGCCGTTGTAGATCACGCCGATCTCCGGCTCCGCCACGATGCCGCGGATCCAGTCGATCGCCCGCTGCGCTTGATCGCTGTCAACCGCGGCAATCTTGATCGTGCCGTCGTCGTCGATGTCGATCTTGCACTTGGTCTGCTCGACGATCTCCCGGATCACCTTGCCGCCGGTGCCGATCACTTCACGGATTTTCTCCTTCGGCACGTTCATGATGGTGATCCGCGGCGCCGTCTGCGCCACATCCCCGCGATGACCGGTCAGCGCCTTGGCCATCTCGTCCAGGATGTGCAGCCGGCCTTCCCGGGCCTGCTCCAGCGCCGTCTTCATGATGTCGAACGTGATCGAGGCAATCTTGAGGTCCATCTGCAGGCTGGTCACACCCGCCTCGGTCCCGGCCACCTTGAAGTCCATGTCGCCCAGGTGATCCTCGTCGCCCAGGATGTCGGACAGCACGGCAAACCCGCGGTCTTCCTTGATCAGCCCCATCGCGATGCCCGCCACCGGACGCTTCAGCGGCACGCCGGCATCCATCAGCGCGAGCGACGCCCCGCAGACCGTCGCCATCGAGGACGATCCGTTGGATTCCGTGATCTCCGACACCACCCGCATGGTGTACGGGAATTTCTCTTTCGGCGGCAGCAGCGGATGAACGGCGCGCCAGGCCAGCTTGCCGTGCCCGACCTCGCGGCGTCCCGGCGAGCCCATGCGCCCCGCCTCCCCCACCGAATACGGCGGGAAGTTATAGTGCAGCATGAAATTCTCGCGGTATTCCCCGAGCAGCGCGTCAACCACCTGTTCGTCCTGACCGGTGCCCAGCGTGGCGACGCAGAACGCCTGCGTCTCCCCGCGAGTGAACAGCGCGCTGCCATGCGCCCGCGGCAGGATGCCGACCTCGGCAATGATCGGGCGGACGGTGCGAGTGTCGCGGCCGTCGATCCGGATACCGGTTTCGAGGATGGCGTTGCGCACAACATCCGCTTCCAGGTCGTGGAACAGGCCCTTGGCCTTCTCCGGGTCCAGACCTTCGGCGGCCAGTGCCGCGGCGGCGGCCTTCTTGGCGGCGGCAACCTTGTCGTGCCGCGCCTGCTTGACCTTCTCCTGATACGCTTCGGCGAAGGCGGCGCGCCCCACGGCGTCCACCCTGGCGGCCAGAACCACCTCTTCCGCCGATTTCTCCGGCAGCGGCCAGGGTTCCTTGGCGGCGTGTTCGGCAAGCTCGATGATCGCGTTGATCACCGGCTGGAAGGCCGCATGCCCGAAGGTCACCGCCCCGAGCATGACATCTTCCGACAGTTCCTGCGCTTCGGATTCGACCATCAGCACGCCCTCGGCGGTGCCGGCCAGCACGAGTTCCAGTTCGCTGGTCTCCATCTGTTCCCGGGTCGGGTTCAGGATGTACTGGCCGTCCCGGCAGCCGATGCGGGCGGCGCCGATCGGGCCGAAAAACGGAATCCCGGACAGCGTCAGTGCCGCCGAACAGCCGACCATCGAAACGATGTCGGGGTCGTTCTCGTTGTCGTAGCTCAGCACCGTGGCGACGATCTGGACTTCGTTGCGGAACCCCTCCGGGAACAGCGGGCGGATCGGCCGGTCGATCAGGCGGCTTTTCAGCACCTCGGCCTCGCTGGGCCGGCCTTCGCGCTTGAAAAACCCGCCCGGGATCTTGCCGGCGGCGAACGCCTTTTCCTGATAGTTGACGGTCAGCGGGAAGAAATCCTGCCCCGGCTTGGCCGACTTCACGCCCACGGCGGTGCACAGCACGATGGTCTCACCGTACGAGATCATGACGGCGCCATCGGCCTGACGGGCGATCTTGCCGGTTTCCAGGACCAGCTTGCGGCCGCCCCAGTCGAGTTCCTTGCGAAAATAATTGAACATTCAGTCGTCCTTCAGATGCGCGGCATCGGCGGACAACCAGACAGCCATCTCGGCCGGTCCCTGCTGTGGGCGGGGTGGCGGCGTCTCGGGTAACACGGAGCGCGTGCTGCGTGCCGTTGGAAGGGTCGCAGCCGCGGCCATGTGGCCGGAAACGCCGTCGGTTGTCCCGCGTCTTTCGGGGCGCGCCGGATCGGCGATCTTTCTGTCCACCGCGTGTCGCGGTGTTGCCGGGGGACGTCCTGCCCCCGCTCAGGTCTTTCGTTCGATCAACGGCTTGGAAATAGTGATCATTCCCGCCGCTGACCAGCTTTATCTACCGTCCGCCGACGGTTTAGCCCCGGCACTCGCCTTCGCTGCCACGACGCGACGGCCCGTCCGTGTGTCATTGAGACCAGGCACGACCGTCTCGCCCCCCGAGTCATGAGACCAGGCACGACCGTCTCGCCCCCATGTCGTGGGACCGGGCTCGACCGGCTCGCCCCCGTGTCATGACCAAGTTCAACCAGCTTGCCCCCGTGTCATGACGGGGCTCGGCCGCCTCACCCACGATTTTGCTTGCTCAGGCCAGGGCCCATGCCACGATACCCCTGACTACCGGCGCAGGCTCAGCCGCCCGATCAGGGTCTGATAACGCGCCTGGTCCTTCTTCTTCAGGTAATCCAGCAGCCGCCGCCGCCGTCCGACCAGCATCAGCAGCCCGCGGCGCGAGTGGAAATCCTTCGCATGCGTCTTCAGGTGTTCCGTCAGGTTGACGATCCGTTCGGACAGCAAGGCCACCTGAACCTCCGGGCTGCCGGTATCGGCCGTACCCGTGGCATATTCACCAATGAGCGTCGTCCGACGCTCCGCCGTCATCGACATCAGGTAACTCCTGAATAAGGGTTTGCGACGACGCGCGCCCGGATGCCTCGAACAATGCTCCCCCAGGAACAGTGTTCACAGGACCCGTTCAGGCTTCAGCATGCCACCCTCAAGGCGGCAAAGCCCTATCACGCGGCCCCCCGCCATCGCTCGTGCCAATCCGCCATCGGGATCGGCCGTTGCTGGAATCCGGCCCATCAGCGCGACCAGACTAATCGGCTGGCCGTACTTGAGGTCGGCGGCCTCCTGCTCAGTCAAGGCCAGCGCCGGGATGTCGGCCAGCGCGGTCGCGACCGGAAGCAGCAGGTCCGGGGAAGCCGGCGCGGTATCGTCCGGTTCGCGCAGTTTGTCCAGCGGAATTGCGTGATGCTCCAGGAACGGGCCGACCCGCAGGCGCCGCAACGCCGCAATGTGCCCGACCGTGCCGCAGGCGCGCGCGAGGTCGCGGGCCAGGCTGCGCATGTAGACGCCTTTGCCCGAGGCGACCTCGAAGATCGCGGTATCATCATCGAGGCGCTCGATCAGCGCGAACCGGTCCACCCGGGCCGGGCGCGGTTCCAGGATCGGTGCGCGGCCTTCGCGGGCCATATCATACGCACGTTCCCCAGCAACCTTGATGGCCGAGAAAATCGGCGGAACCTGCATGATTTCACCGCGGAAGGCAGCCAGCGCGGCCTCGATCGTCGCTTGGCCGGGGCGAACGTCACTGGTTTCCGTCACCTGTCCCTCCGCGTCATCGGTGTCCCGCGCCTCGCCGAACTTCAGGGTGAACCGGTACAGCTTGGTGCCGTCCATCACATACGGCACGGTCTTGGTGGCCGCCCCGAACGCCACCGGCAGCAGCCCGGTCGCCAACGGGTCGAGCGTCCCGCCATGCCCCGCCTTCTGCGCGTCGAACAGCCGTTTGACGCGGTTGACCACGTCGGTGCTGGTCATCCCAGCCGGCTTGTCAATGATCAGCCACCCGTCGAGCGGGCGGCCACGAGGCTTGCGGCGGGACATGTTTAGCGGTGCTCGGTTCAGTAGGGAGGCGGGGGGGTAGGGACTGGGGAGGCGATTGTCAATCGGTTTCGGCTGGGGCGATTGAGTCGGGCGACCTTCGCCCGAGTTGTGGAGTGTTCCATACACGAGGAAGGTGGTTATGGATTGCCTCGAAAAACGGTGGGCACAACGAACGGCGCATTTGGTTAGCTCGCTCCGCCCGCTGGACCCTGCGAAATTATTTGGTGAGCGGTTCCGATGTATTCAAACGCCGCCACGCCGCCGAGTTACCGAGCTTTCCAGGAACGCGCTCCAACAGCGCCTGATCTCTAAGCCTATAAAATACATTCTTCATCTGATTTTCGGACTTTATACCGGTTATCTCCCTCGCCTGGGCGCTCCTAATCTCAGGGTTCGTCAACAGGAATTCAAGAACCAACTCCTCCGGACTGCCAAGCGGTGTGTGGGATATGATAACGCGAACGTAGTTGCCATCCTCGAACAGTCGTGGGGACTTCAATTTCCAGTCTTTCATTTTCTGGAATGCCGTATTGAGACCTTCGCCGAGATCCTTGTTTAGAGGATTCCGGTAGCGAGCCAAACAACGAACGACTTTCGGATTTCGACTATAACGCACATGTAGGCAGTTTTGTTCGGTGACGAAACCGGGCAGTTTGCCAGGGCTTTGGATTTCGATCCTATTCTGATATATTTGGATCTGAACATCATCAGCTATAGAATAATCACGGTGAATAAGAGCGTTGACAAGAACCTCCCAGATGGCTTCCGGAGGATAGGCCACATTTGCAAGCCCCTCTGCCGTAACTATGCTTATGCCCGACATGATTTCTGCGACTCTAGCAGCCGACTTATGCGCAAGTTCGTATAGCGGTCCCAGAATTACCTCGTTAATCTTCAAGTGCTCCCGCTCCGGGACATCAAGTTTTGTGTCATAGAAGACGATTTTTACTCCACACCGCCTCGGAAACACCGCTTGAGGGTTGTCCGAGTAGAGCAGCACACCGGCGCAGTTGGGGATGAACAGCTTGCGATCTATCAGGCCTTCGTTCAACGCGAAAGCTAGCGGGAGTTGCGAGGGTGCCAGTTCATCACAGAACCTCGCCATTTCTTTGGATTCAGCTATCTCCTCGGCTATGAGTTTCGGCAACGACGTGTCCTCGAAGCTACTGGCCCCTTTGGCGAAGGAAAGAGCGGTGATACGCTCGGGATCCGTTATCGGGAGGCACTGTGCTCCCGTGCGCTGATAAACCTTTCCATCGCCCGTTTTTGCAACGCTTGCTGACTTCTCTACATAGAGTCGCAGGACATAGCCAACTTGTCCTTCCGCTTGGACAAACTCATGCCTAAAATCAATCGTTGGATTTAAATTGTATACCGCCTGGAGACGGCTATTGAACGACTCAGGCTCTGGTAAGCCTGCCCATCTCCGAGACGGATCAGGTTCCGATTTCTCGTCAGCGATTCCGACAGCGACTTCGCCGCCGTCCGCGTTTGCGAAAGCAACGCATATTTTCTGGATACCACGTCCATCAACAGCGGCGGCTTTCCGGTCGAATAGGTCGTCCTCCTTTCGAGTCGCAAGTGCAAGAGCATCGCCTGAGGTGATAACATGTGATTTCGTCATGATCCGCGCCGTTACCACATACATTGTGATTCTTCAACGTCCACGATTGCGTTTTCGATTCGGCGGTATGGCGGCGGTATAGGGGCACGGCAGTCGCTCGGCTTGACGAGTTCGGGATCAACGGTGCCGACCCACCAGGGAAGGCGAGGGACAAGAGTCTTGAGGTTCAGAGCACGGGCGCTTGAAGATGCGTAACGGTCGACAGGACTGCGTCACGGCACGACCGGAAAACGATGATGATGATCGAACCCGGCGAGCCGATTTCGAGCCGAATGCCGCCAAAGAAGTGCGGCTTGACGGGGAGGCGATGTCCGCCGATCGCGAGGGCCGGCATACCCGAAGTCCAACCCCGCTAGCCAACCGACTTATAAACCGCCGCCTCAAACGCATCGAGCGCCCCAAGCACAGTCGGATCAACAAACGGCAGCGTTTGCGTCATCAGCACCCCGGCAACCTTCTTGACCGGGTCCAGCCAATAGTAAGTATTGTTCAATCCCGCCCAGGCCAGGCTGCCCGCACTCCGTCCGGCGGGTCCCGGTGCCGTGTTGATCAGGAAACTCAGTCCCCACTTCTTCGACATCCCCGGGAACAGATCGACGGGATTCGACAAATGCGGCAACTGCGTCGGCAGCGGCTGCACGTCCAGCTCGCCCATGTGGTTCTGGCCCATCAGCGCCACGGTTTCCGCTTTCAGGATGCGGTTGCCGTCCAGCTCGCCCTCGTTCATCAGCGCCCGAAGAAAGCGAAGATAGTCCGACGCCGTGGACAAAAGCCCGCCGCCGCCGGGGAAAAATTCGCGGTCCGCCCCGGGCGAAGGCAGCGGCGCCATCGGCTGCAA
>JBEKLE010000374.1:0-6527 GCA_050010355.1 Rhodopila sp.
GGCCGCCCAAGCCGCCGACCACTATCACGTTTCACTTCCGGCAGGAGCCCGGTGCGGGAAAGCCGCACGCCGGGATCTGCGCGGGGGGGCCGGGGCAACCCGGTCCCCTACCGCTACCGCTCCGAGCCGCCAACGGGTTGCACAAGACGACGCGTTCGTCCAAATCAGCGCCCAGAGTTACGAACGTCATTGCGACAATCGGGAGCAAATATGTCCGCCAGCAGGCCACGCACCCTTTTCGACAAGATCTGGGACAGCCACGTCGTCGAGAAACTCCCCGACGGCACCTGCATTCTTTATATCGACCGGCACCTGCTGCACGAGGTCACGAGCCCGCAGGCGTTTGAGGGCCTTCGCCTCGCCGGCCGTCGGTTGCGCCGTCCGGACATGACGATCGCGGTCGCAGACCATAATATTCCGACGGTTGGCTCCCGCTCGCCGTCCGACATCAAGGAGGCGGACAGCCGCATCCAGGTGCAGACGCTGGAGAAGAACGTGGTCGAGTTCGGGGTGCCGTACATTCCGATCCTCGATGTGCGGCAGGGGATCGTGCACATCATTGGGCCGGAGCTTGGTTTGTCTTTGCCGGGGACGACGATCGTGTGCGGGGACAGCCACACCTCGACGCATGGGGCTCTGGGGGCGCTGGCGTTCGGGATCGGGACATCCGAGGTCGAGCACGTGATGGCGACTCAGACGCTGCTGCAAAACCCCGCCAGGAACATGCAGATCGAAGTGTCGGGGACGCTGGGCTTTGGCTGTTCGGCCAAGGACATCGTGCTGGCGATCATCGGCAAGATTTCTACCAGTGGCGGCAACGGGCATGTTATTGAATATACCGGGGATACGATCCGAGCGCTTGACATGGCGGGGCGCTGCACGGTCAGCAATATGTCGATCGAGGCGGGCGCGCGGGCGGGGTTGATTGCTCCGGACCAGATCACGTTCGATTACGTCCAGGGCCGTGAATTCGCGCCCGCGGGCGAGGCGTTCGAGCAGGCTGTGGCGTACTGGAAGACGCTGCCTTCCGATCCCGGCGCGCATTTCGATACCATCGTGAAGCTGACCACGGCGGAGATCGCGCCGATGGTCACCTGGGGGACGACGCCGGGTGCGGTGGTTTCGGTGACGGGCATCGTGCCCGATCCGTCGGACGAACCGGATGAGGGCAGGCGGGCGCAGCTCAATCGCATGCTGGAATACATGGCGCTGACGCCGGGCCAGAAGATGCAGGACCTGGCGATCGATGTCGTGTTCATCGGGTCGTGCACCAACGGGCGGATCGAGGATATCCGAGCGGCTGCCACGATCGCGAAAGGGCGCAAGGTGGCCGAGGGTGTTCAGGCGCTGGTGGTGCCGGGTTCGGGGCTGGTGAAGCGGCAGGCGGAGGAGGAGGGGCTCGACCGGATCCTGTTGGAGGCGGGGTTCGAGTGGCGTGATCCGTGCTGCTCGATGTGTCTGGGGATGAACCCGGACAAGCTCACGCCTGGGCAGCGGTGTGCGAGCACGTCGAACCGGAATTTTGAGGGGCGGCAGGGTCAGGGCGGGCGGACGCATTTGCTGTCGCCGGCGATGGCGGCCGCGGCGGCGGTAACGGGACGGCTGACCGATGTGCGGCAGCTTGTTTAGTCGCCCATGCCCGTGTGCTGGGATTATTGTAGGAGTGGTCCGGTACCGGACGCATATACCCAACTCCGGCGAGTTGTTGGCGCATTTGGCCGACTTGGGCGTTGGCCACATATCAAGGTGGGATATACGGCCGACCCGGAGATCCGACGCTACGCTTACCTCCAGCGTGGTTGGGCGGAACTTTACCCGGTTTACATGACAACGTCACTGACCAACGCACGGGTGATGGAAGAACGACTGATTGATTATGCGGGGAGTATCTCCACGTCCTCGTTCACGCTTTACAACTATGCCCATGCGTTTATTTGGCGCTAGCACGGCGATATGCCCGCATAACGGAGTAGATAATGCAAGCTTTCACCACACTGACCGCCGTTGCGGCGCCGATGCCGATGCAGAATATCGATACGGATAAAATCATCCCGGCGCGCTTTCTCAAGACCATCAAGCGCTCCGGGCTTGGCGTTCACCTGTTCGATCCGCTGCGCTTCGACAAGGACGGCAACGAGAAGCCCGAGTTCGTGCTGAACCAGGAGCCGTTCCGGCATGCCCAGATCATTATCGCGCATGAAAACTTCGGCTGCGGTTCGTCGCGCGAGCATGCTCCCTGGGCGCTGCTGGACTTCGGCATCCGCTGCATCATTGCGCCCGACTTCGCCGATATTTTCTATAACAACAGTTTCAAGAACGGTATCCTGCCGATCCGGCTGCCGCGCGCGGTGTGCGACCAGTTGATCGAGGACACCGGGCTGGGCGGCAATGCCCGGGTCACGATCGATCTGGAGCGGCAGGTCGTGATCCGGCCGAACGGCGAGGAGATCGGCTTTGAGATCGATCCATTTCGAAAGCACTCGCTGCTGAACGCCCTGGACGACATCGGACAGACCTTGCAGCACGGATCGCGGATCGACAGCTTCGAGGCCGACCGCCGCCAGAGCCAGCCGTGGCTGCCCTCCACCGCCGCCTGACCCGAGGAAACGCCGCCGATGCCCGCCAACAAAAAGCTTCTGATACTCGCCGGTGACGGCATCGGCCCCGAGGTCATGCGCGAGGTCCGCCGGGTCATCGACTGGATGGACCGCCGCCGCATGGTCACGTTCGACGCGTCGGACGATCATGTCGGCGGCTCGGCGATCGATACGTATGGCGTTCCGATAACCGACGCGACCATGCAGAAGGCCAGGGACGCCGACGCGATCCTGTTCGGATCGGTGGGCGGCCCGAAATGGGAGAAGCTCGGGTTCCAGCTGCGGCCCGAGATCGCCATCCTGCGGCTGCGGAAGGAACTCGATCTGTTCGCCAATCTGCGCCCGGCCATCGTGCTGGACCCGCTGGTCGATGCCTCCACCCTGAAGGCCGACGTGGTGCGCGGGCTGGATCTGATGATCGTCCGTGAGAGCACCGGCGGCATCTATTTCGGCGAGCCGCGCGGTATTGAGAACCTGCCCGACGGCCAGCAGCGCGGCTATGACACCGAGACCTACACCACCTGCGAGATCGAGCGTGTCTCCCGCGTGGCTTTCGAACTCGCCCGCAAGCGGCAGAACCGCGTGACCAGCGTCGAGAAGGCCAACGTGATGCAGTCCGGGCTGTTCTGGCGCCAGACCGTCACCGCGCTGCGGGAGCGGGAGTTCGCGGACGTGGAACTGAGCCACATGTACGCCGACAACTGCGCCATGCAGTTGGTCCGCAATCCGCGGCAGTTCGACGTGATCGTGACGTCGAACCTGTTCGGGGACCTGCTGTCGGACCTGGCCTCGATGCTGACCGGAAGCCTTGGCATGTTGCCGTCGGCCACGCTGGGGGCGGTGCAGGCGTCCGGCAAGCGGTATGCGTTGTATGAGCCGATCCACGGCAGCGCCCCGGACATCGCCGGCAAGGGCATCGCCAACCCGCTGGGGCAGTTGCTGAGTTTCGCGATGCTGCTGCGGCACTCCTTCGGCATGGAGGAGGACGCGGTGCTGATTGAGACGGCGTGTGTCAATGTGCTGAAAAACGGGCTTCGGACGGCCGACATCATGGCGGCGGGCAGTGCCAGGGTCGGCACCGGTGTGATGGGCGAGTCGATTCTGCGCGAACTGGACAAGCTGGCCGCGTAATACCGGCCGGACGAACGATTGAGGCATTCGGATCCGCCTGTCTCGTTATTGCAGGCGCCGGCTGGTTTCCCATGGCTTTGTTTGGTTGCGGGAAAGGCGTGGATGCCGACCGGCGTCGGCATGACGGGGAGGCGGGCGCCTTCCCGGCCCCTATTGGGGAGGCGCCGGCGGAGAGACGGTGTCATCGCGGGTTGGTTCCTTCGTTAGGCCAGACAGAAGGCATATGTCGAACTGCGTCGGCATGACGGGACGGCGCTGCTCTCCGGGCCGCCTTGCCTGACGTGGATCAAGGCGCGACGCGGCGCGGCGCGTATGTCTTCGCGGGCCAACGGGGTTGGCCGTCGTCACCCTATCGCCTCACATTGACCCAAAGGCTTCCGGCCATGAAACGTCTGATCATCGGAATCGTGGCGTTGGTGGCTCTAGGATGTGTGGTCTGGCTGATCGTGCAGCGCGTTGGTGCCGGACCGCCCGACGGCACGCTTTATGGCAATATCGAAATCCGTCAGGTCGACCTGGCTTTCAACAGCGAGGGCGCGGTCACGGCGATGCGCAAGCGGGAAGGCGATCCGGTCCGAGCGGATGAGGTCATCGCGACGCTCGACGACGCGACCTACCGGAGCGCCAAGGCCCTGGCGGAAGCCCGGCGGGACGCCGCGCAGGCCCAACTCGATAAACTGGTACACGGGACGCGAAAGGAGGATCTCGATCAGGCGCGCGCCAATGTGGCCAACGCGCAGGCGGTGATGGCGGATGCCAGAGTGTCGTTCGACCGGCAGCAGGGCCTAGCGGCAACGAACGCGACCACCCGCCAAATGGTCGATGACGCGCAGCGTGCGCTGGATTCGGCGCAAGCCCAAATGGCGCAGACAAATGCGGCCCTCGCCGAGGCGGTCAACGGCCCGCGGGTCGAGGACATCGATGCCGCCCAGGCGCAACTGCATCAATCCGAAGCATTGCTCGACCTGGCGAGCACGCAGCTTGCGCGTTCGGTGCTAAAGGCGCCCTGCGACGGGATCGTCATGACGCGTGTCGTCGAGCCTGGGACCGTCGTTCTGCCCGCGCAGGCGGTTTATTCCATCGCCATAACAGGGGAGGTCTGGGTCCGCGCCTTCGTGCCCGAGACGATGCTGGCGCGCGCATCACCGGACAAGGAGGTCCTTGTCACCACCGATGGCCGCCCGGCACGCCCCTATCACGGCCGCATCGGGTACGTGGCGCCCGCTGCCGAGTTCACACCCAGGACCGTGGAGACGCCGGAATTACGGACTCAACTGGTTTATCGCATCCGGATTCGCATGACCGATCCTGACTCCGGCATCCGGCAGGGTCAGCCGGTGACGATCCAGCTTCCGGCGCAGTCCGGACCATGACGGCGCCGGTCGCGACGATCGAGGGTCTGGCCCACAGTTTTGATGGCCGTCCCGCGCTGCGTGACATCTCCACGACCATCGTGCCCGGCATCATCACCGGGCTGATCGGTCCGGACGCAGCGGGCAAGACAACCCTGCTGCGGCTGCTTGCCGGTCTGCTCCGGCCGGAAAAGGGCCGCATCACCGTCCTGGGCTTCGATATGGCCACCGATGCGGCCAAGGCACATGCATCGATCGGCTATATGCCGCAGCGCTTCGGCCTCTACGATGACCTGAGCGTGGCGGAGAACCTCGATCTGTTCGCCGACCTGCACAGCCTGTCGGCGGCCCTGCGAGCGGAACGCACGGTTCGGCTGCTGCGCTTCACCGGGCTGGCGCGGTTCGCCACGCGGCTTGCCGGGCAACTGTCCGGCGGGATGAAGCAGAAGCTGGGGCTCGCCTGCGCGCTGCTCGCCCGCCCGAGGTTGTTGTTGCTGGACGAACCCTCGGTGGGTGTCGATCCGGCGTCACGGCGGGAACTGTGGGCGATCGTGTCGGCGATGCTGGACGAGGGACGCGCCGAGGGCATGGCGGTGATATGGGCGACGGCCTACCTGGATGAGGCCGCGCGCTGCGGACGGGTGCTGTTGCTGCACGAGGGATCGCTGCTGGCCGACGTACCGCCTGCGGACTTCGTGGCACCGCTGCGCGGCCGGGTCTTCCGTTTGACAGTCCCGGACGGCGCCCGCCGCATGGTTGCCGGCCGAGCGGCGGCTGACCCGGGGGTGCTGGATGCGGTTATGGAGGGCGATGCGGTGCGCCTGGTCCTGCGCAAGGACGCGTCGCCGCCGGACCCTGCGAAGTTCGGCGGCCTGACGCTGTCGCCGCTGCCGCCACGCTTCGAAGACGGCTTCGTCGACCGCCTGGGCGGGCAACCGCACACGGCTCCGTCGGTGCTGCCGGCTCGCCCAGAAACCACGGCCGGACCGGCGATCGAGGTGCATGATCTGGTCCGCAGGTTTGGCGCTTTCACGGCGGTCGACCGTGTCGGCTTCCAGGTTGCCCGGGGCGAGATCTTCGGGCTGCTTGGTCCGAACGGGGCGGGCAAATCCACCACGTTCCGCATGCTGTGCGGGCTGCTGCGGCCAAGCGGCGGCACCGCCCGTGTCGCCGGCCAGGACCTGATGAGCGCCTCCGCCGCGGCGCGTGCCCGGATCGGCTATATGGCCCAGCGTTTCTCGCTATATGCCGAACTGTCGGTCCTGGAGAACCTGCGGTTTTTCGCGCGGGTCTATGGGCTTGGCCGCAAAGCCCAGGCGGTTGCGATCGACCAGGCGCTGGACCGCTTCGACCTGCGGACCATGGCCGGTAACGTGGCGGCCGCATTGCCGCTGGGCGTCAAACAGCGCCTTGCCCTGGCCGCCGCGCTGCTGCACGGCCCGGACAT
>JBEKLE010000375.1:0-6524 GCA_050010355.1 Rhodopila sp.
CAGTCGTCCAGAATGAGCAGGTTGACCCGCGCGAACTGGCGCATCAGCCGGGCGTAGCGGCCATCGCCGCGCGCCAGTGCAAGGGCTCCGAACAAGCGCGAGCTGCGCTGGTAGAGGACCGAAAGGTTTTCCCGGCAGGCCTTGTCGCCCAATGCGCAGGCGATGAAGCTCTTGCCGGTGCCGCAGGCGCCGGTGATCAGGCAGTGCCGGTGCTCGCGGACCCAGTCACAGCTAGCCAGGTGCAGGAACAGCGTCCGGTCGAGGCCACGCGGCTTGCGGAAGTCGACATCCTCGACCGCGGCCGCTTGCCGCAGTTTGGCGGTACGTGCGCGTGCTTCGAACCGCTTTTGCTGGCGTAGCGTGACCTCCTGGTCGACGAGCAGACCGAGCCATTCGGCGTGTTCGAGGGCGCGGCTTTCGGGATTGGCCGCGAGATCGCGGAACCCCTTTGCCATGCCGTCGAGGCCAAGTTCGCGCAGGCGATCCAGTGTTGGGTGGTTCAGCAAGGTGATTTCTCCTCAATGGAAATAGCCGGAGCCGCGGATGTTTTCGTGCAGCAGGGGCGTACCGTCCGCGGCTTGCGGCGACGCCGACTGGTCGAGCCGGTGTTTGATAATCGAGGCAACACTGGCGTAGGTCAGCACGCCGACTTCGACGCCCTCCTCTGCCATTCCACGCGCTCTCGCGCGCGGAACCTTGGGCAGCGTCGCCCGGTGGCTGATCGCCTCTACTCGCGCCGCGTCGAGGCCGCGGAACAGCCGCAACACACCGAGGCAAGTGCGAAACCCCTGTTCCGGATGCGGCCGGCGCGCCAATACCGCCAGGATCAGCGCCTCGGTGTTGGGGCCGATGTCACGCGCCTGGCGGGCAAATCGCTCCGCCGACCATTCGGCATAGCGTCGGTGCGAACTGGGCATGTGGTCGGGCAGCGTGCCGTGCCGCGGACCGCCATAGCGCCGCGCATGGCTCGCAACCCGCTTGCCGCGGTGGAAGATCTCGATGGTGCGTGCGGTGGCGCGGGTGTCGACCTGCTCGCGGATCAGCGCGTGCGGCACCGAGTAGAAGAAATCCTCGACCTCGACATGGTAGTCGATGCCGACGCGGGCGAAGCGCCACTCGGCATACTCGTAGTCCTGCTCTGGCAGCGACTGCATGGCCGGCCGCTCGATCGTCTCGAACAGCTGACGCCGGCTGACGCCCAGGCGGCGTATCTCGCGCCCGTTCATCCGCTCGAGTGCGACACCAATCGCGGTATTGCATTCGGCCAGGGAAAAGAAGGTAACGTTGCGTAGGCGACCAAGGATGTAAGACTGCGCAAAACGGACGCCGGCCTCCACTTTGGCTTTGTCTTTTGGCTTTCGCGGGCGTGCTGGCACCACCCCAACGTTGTAGTGTGCCGCCATTTTACCGTAGCTGCGATTTATTTCTGGATCGTAGAACGAGGACTTGTTGACCCCGCTCTTGAGATTGTCCGGTATCAGCAGTCGTGGCGCCAAACCAAAGAAACGGAACATCCGCACATGAGCGCCAATCCAGTCCGGCAAGCTCTGCGTCCAGGTGGCGTCGGCATAGGCGAGGTTGGACGCGCCGAGCACCGCGATGAAGAGCTCCGCCATCCGCACCTCGCCGGTCAGCGGGTCGACGATCGGCACCTTCTTGCCGGAATAGTCGACGAACGCCTTATCCCCAGCCACATGGGTCTGGCGCATTGTCGGCGACAGGCGGCGCTCAAACGCCCTGTATAACTCACAGAATCGGCTGTAAGCGTAACCGTCGGGATGAACCCCCCGATATTCCTCAAACAATACCGACAGATTGACCCCGGGCCGCTTCATCTCGCGCACCAGCACTGACCAGTCGGGCTCGACATAGCGGCGCGCACCGGGCCTATTACTCGGAGCCGGGAACAGGAGTTGCTCCAGCGCCTCATCCGTCAATTCCGGCGGCAACGGCCAGACCAGCCCAGCTGCCGCCGCGCGCGCCAGATAATCCTGCACCGTGCTCCGCCCGACGCCGACCGTCCCGGCGATCACCCGCGCGCTGGCACGCGCGCCAAAATGCAGCTGCAGAACCTGGCGTATCCGCCGCATGGACAGTCTCTCCGTCGGCATCCCGCGTTCCCTTCATCAATTGCGATGAGGCAACACTGGACCCAGGTGAACACTGACCCGCGAGACATCTCCTTTCCCGGATGCCCTCCTTTCTTCTTCGGAGGGTGGCCGGGATCAGATCGGAATGGTGGCCGCCATCAAATCGGTAGCCTGGCCGCGATCAAATCGTAATAGGTGGCCGCGATGCATTGGAATCTGCAGTCTGCGTAGTTGTAGCGGCTGTTTCGAGTTGCAGCACTTGGGCGTGGATGACTACTCGGCCTCGTACGGCAGTGCCACTGACAGCCAGGCTGAGCGGCAAGTGGGAAGATGTCAGCAACGAATTCGACAGACGCGTGAAAGCTGACTTTCCGATCGGAATCCCCGTAGAGAAGATGGGAGCCGAATTGCAACGCCAGGGTTTTCGCGACAGGATTGGAGCTCTTCAATTGAAACCGAGCATGCGGCCGTGCGGCGCGAGGACAACGGCGTCTGCAATCAAGCCGCATATGTTGATTGGCACGCAGACGGCGAAGGCCGCCTGACCAAGGTGCGAGGTGTTTATCGCGAAGAAGGCTGCCTCTGAAGGGGCCACGCGAGCCGGCCCGCTGAAATCCGCCGCCTGTTACGCGGTGATCTTGACCCGGCACGTTCACGCGAACTGATGGACGAAATGCGCGCGGCGGGGCTGCCAACATGGTCGAATCGCATCATGCGCCGGCGACCGTCTATTGCGCGTCCGTCTCACCGAGCGTGCGCTGTGTCTCAAGGAATGTGCGTCGGACGCCTGCTTCCGTCTCAGATAATGTGCGCCGGAAAGAACCATCTATTGCGCGTCGGGCCGTTCATTATTGCGCGCCGCTACACATAGAAGGTGATTCCAGCAACTCACGAGCGCCCGCAGGGTCGATACGAAACGGACAATCGCCCTCGGTTCGAACGGTGCCAGCGATGAGTGCCGCCGACGATATGGATTGCAATATCTATTATGTTTCGGTATCAGACGGTTTTGGGACTTAGAGACAATGCCGCCTTGGATTGGTTCGTCGAAAGGTATCTCTATCTCAGAGCGTCACCCCATGACTCACCTGGGTCCGCCGCCGTTGCCGGGCGGCTTTGTTGCGCCGAGCTTTCGTGTTCCTGGAACGTTGCGATTCAGCCGGAATGCGCTGTTCGCAGCGTCAGCGCGGGCAGCGGCGTTGCGCCCAGCGCCAATCGACCTGTTACTGGCGCTCGAAGTCGCTACCGGCCGAATGACCTCCGTCATCGTCGACGAAGGCGGCGTTATTTTTGAACTGAAGGATGGCATACGAGATCTAGCCGACTTCGAAAGGAACTCCTTTGTCGGCCGTATAGCCGCGGGAGTAACGGATTTGCTTATGAACGAGCTCGGTTATATTTGGAGAGCCAATGCGTCGGAGGCAATACCTACGCGTGAGGCATTGGGTGATTTTCTCTACACCGGTGGGCCAGTTGGACGTCAAGTGGTTCTCGCAGAATCAAAAGGGACTGCCGGTGTCAGAGCGACAGCAAACTCGATTCGTCGCAAGGTAACAGACGCCTACGAAAGACAGGTTCGTCCCCACGTCGGAGAGGTTACGCCTTTGGGGCAGATAGTACATGGTTATGCCGTTGCGCTATCAATCTTTCCTAACAGCCCCGCTTTCGTGCATGTGGCCGAAACGGAACGACCTGCGAGCCGGCCGCCTGTGCCTGCATCCGCGGTGGCTTCCGGAGAAATTTCGATAGGCGTCGAATCGGCAAACGTCGTGCTAAGTGCCTTGAGTGCCGACTTCAAATTGATTCGCGCTCCAGGCATTTCCGCAGAACTTGCAGAGATGCGAGGACTGTCAAGTTCATTAGGAGCAAGTTTGGGTTCTCAAACGCTACAGCGTGTACGCATTGGCAGGCGAACGTTCTTGACCGAGTTTCGTGACCAAGATCTCCAACTGACACAACAAATCCGATATCCAACAAGTCGCTCTGGGTTTTTTGCGATAGACGAGACAGTCGCTGAAGCAGCTCTGGGAGCCGTATCGGCCTTCTCTGCGAATAAGCAAAGGGACGATAATGGGTTGCTGAGCGCTTTTGTTGATAATCGGACAAGCGACCAAGGCGAGCCCTTTGCACAATCGACGGTCGGAGTAGATGTAGAGGATGGAATAGTTCTGTTTAGCGACGGCCTTGCATACATCACTAAGAAACTGCGTAGGCGCCGCGACGACGTGCGACAATGGACCTCAAAGTCCGGTCTTGAATGACAGGGTCCCGCTGTTGTTGGCGCTAGGTCGGACTTTGAGGGGGGGGGGTGCGGAGTAGGGGTGGCGATTGTCGGTGCCGCTCCAAACCGTAATTAGTTGCTGAAGCGTCGTAACCCTACCTCTTGTTTGATGACCTTTCGCCGGAGACCATTGGCGTTACCAACTTCAGGGCCTTGTTGCGGGTCGCTTTCCTTTCGCCCGCGCCCCCAAAGGGGGCTGTCGGCTTACCTCCACCCCTCGGCGGCAGCAATGACGGCAGCAACGGCTGCGATCACTGATACGACTAGCAGTAGGCAATAGTTGAACCGCGCCAGGAAGATGCGCCATCGGATCACCGCGACAAGCTGGACGCGGCTTATGATGCCGTCATAGAGATGGATCGGATCATCGTTCTTCTTCGCTTGGTAGAGTCGTTGCAGATCGTCCGTGGTGTAGAGTTCCAGCTCGCGGACGTTGCACCCTTCTTTGCGGCGCATGTTCCACAACACACGCATGACATCAAGCCAAGTCATCATGTGGACGGTTTGTCCCGACAGCGGCAAGGTCATGCGTTGCCCTTTTTGATTGCTCGATCCACGGGTATGCAGTGGCGCGCGCTGGCGAGGGGCCACCATGAAGAGGAAGGGGCATTCCCTAACAGCGTCGGATGACCCAGCCGTCATCCGGCGCGACGAAATGGATATCGGTGCCGTCCGCGTCCAGTAGCCAGTGAGGAACGACAGGGCCGTTCGCTTTGGTAACCGTTACCACGGGACTACGCCCTCTCAGCACCCCTTCGTAGAC
Source organism: Rhodopila sp. (assembly GCA_050010355.1). GTDB lineage: Bacteria > Pseudomonadota > Alphaproteobacteria > Acetobacterales > Acetobacteraceae > Rhodopila. The sequence continues at coordinate 5,135 of JBEKLE010000375.1, forward strand.
AAGGCCCGCCTTTTCGATGCGCAATCTTGCCCCCACGTGGGGGGTCAGGTCTTCATCCGATCTCAGGGTCTCCATTTTTGGATGCCCCAAGGGTTGAAACCGTTCCGATGCGTTATAGCAAGAGGGCTGATAAAGAAACATAGGCTTTTGGCGTTACGTCGAAACGTTTTGGGCGTGTCCCCCGCAAGCGCGGGGGTCGCGTCCTATGCGCGAAGGGCGCACGGAGCCGAAGGCGTCTCCGCCCCCTCGGGTACAGAACGACCGCTCACGCACCGGTTATGAAAATGTGGTGCCTCTCGAACACTTCGCCGGTCGGTGCTAAGCTAACGTGGTGTCATGATCATGTAAGAGCAGGACGGCCCCCTATGGGCGTGAGCGCTAGAACCGATAGGTGAGCGGTCAGAATGATGGTTCGGAATTGCATTTCCGAACAGGCATAACAGGTCGACTGGCTCGTTTTTTTGTCGCACAACGTGCGGCAGGAGACCCGCTCGATCCGACTATTGTTCTCCCCTGTTTAATCTTCCTCATCCTAGTGCGGCTTAATAGTCTTGGCCGCGTAGATGTTCGCATTGTAGGTGCAGGGCTATTAACACCCGCTTGTATGGCGGGATGTTGGATGGGCTTACGCCTTGGCATCAATGGTCAAGGTCGCGCCATGCTACGGGGCATTTTGGTCGGCGCGTTCGAGGGCGCGGCGTATGTGGGCTTGGTCAAGGAGACAGTTAGCCAACCCGAAGCTCTTAAAAACACTTTCAATTTGATGTTTATAAATTTCGGGTGCTTTTGGGTTTTCGCGATGCTGGCTTCGACCTTGAGTGACATTTTCAGTCAGACAGAACAGGAATGGCAGGAAACTGTCCCTGGGCGTGAGCTAATTCATAAGATAGTCCGAATTACTTTTGCCCTTGATGACTTAAAAGGCGTGTCAACCCGCATCGGCCTGACGGTTTGGGCTATCAGAGTATTAGGCGTGTTGCTGTTGAACTGGGTGGCATCGGAATTTGGCATTAGCCCATGGCCTTTTGACATAGGTCGTATGGTCTCTGGCGGATAGTGTGCGAAATTCGAGAATTACGAGACAAAATCAGAGCATTGAAAACACGCGGCTTTTTTGGTGTTTAATTTAACTACTCGTTGCGGGTTTTCGGGCTGGCCGGATCCACCGGTAAGGTGTTGGAATGGCTGAACTCTGGCCCTGGCGCCTGATTCGAGACACGCTCCCCTTTTTGGGGGACTAAAATGGCGAAACGTGCGTGCTGGCGGGTGATTCCGACGGAACTGAGCCTCGAGCGGTTCGAGGAATTTATCTTGCCGCACCTGACCGTTGGAAGCCGCGGACCAGCGCCGAAATTGCCCCTCCACACCCTCTTCAATTACATACTGAAAC
>JBEKLE010000376.1:0-6511 GCA_050010355.1 Rhodopila sp.
GCGCCTCAAGGGCACATTCCGTCTGCATCGTGATCCTCCTTCTCGGTTGGATCGCGACGGACAAGCCCCTTCGCTAGCGAAAACTGTTTGTTTTCACTTGCATATGGAGCGGCTCGGGACTAGGTTGGAGATGTTCGAGGTCTCCAACGTAGTCCGCAAGGACCGTCACGAGTTTCACAAAAGCCCGCCCTGCAAGGCGGGCTTTTGCATTTCAGGCGATCTGCTGGGCGGGTTGCCTCCCTCGCTCGATCAATTCCATCAGCACCTGGCTGCGGCTACGCAAGCCGCGGCGCTGCTTGAGCTCGTCGATTGTCTTGATCATTTCCTGCGGCAAATCCACGACAAGCTGCCGGTGCCCTTTCGACGCCAGGCGGCGTCGATAGGCGCGGTCTTTATCGGTGGTATCAGTGTTTGTCATAGCGACTCGCAGGCTGGAGAATCGCTAGCGAGTATCCCCGAAATTAAGCGCTTGTCCATCGATTCTGTCACGTGAGTGCCATATCACCGTGAAGAGCGCTGTTATGCTTATGAATTCCGGTCGCGGATATTTTTTGAAGAAGGTGTCGGTGGCTCCCTGCGCCGCCGGATTCGAGCGCGACTCGCAAAAACGCAGCAATTCATGAATTCAGCGGGAAAGCGCGAAAGGGATATTTATGGAAAGGGAGAATTCTCGCCGCTAGCTAGACCTCGGCCGGCCGAGCCCCCTGCCCCGCTCCCGGTCCAAGCGTGAATTCCAGAAAGGGAGAATTCTATCTCTTCAACCCGCGCTGCTCTTCCCAAGCATCGAGCGCCTCGAACAGCAGCTCATTGAGCTTGAGATCGGCATCGGCCGCGCGCTGGCGAAACCGTTTACGGAAACCCGGTGACACCTTGAACGCCAGCGCCTGAAGATTGGCGGTCTTCGTCGGTGCTTCGGCCGCGCGGATCGCTGGCGGAGGAACCGCCTGCACTACGGCCGGCCGCGCGATACGCTGCGAGGCCTCGCTCATGGGCGCCGCGGCTTCGGATGTGAGGGCCGAAAGATCGACCGATGGGCGTCTGCTCATAGAATTCTCCCTTTCATGAATTCTTGCTTTCTAGCTTTTTCTTGATTTCAGTCCACAGCGCGCTGAGCTCATGGGCGGCAGCGCCTTTGGGGTCGGTCTCCAGCGCGGTTTTGCCGTGCGCGAAGGTCTCGGCGTAGATGACCCGCTCATGCATGCGCGTGGCCAGCACCAGGCCAAGGGCATCGAGGGCAACGGCGGTGCCGTCGTTGTTGCGCAAATTGGGCCTTACGCGCGTCAGCACAAACTGGAACGGGCTACCGGACTGACGGACAAGCGGCAGGCCTTTGACCAGCGCGCGAAGGTCCGCCGGCGTGGGGTTCAGCGGAATCAGGATCAGATCGGCCAGCGCGAACAGATCGGCATTCACCGCGCCGATCGAGGGCGCGGTATCGATGATGAGATAGGCGGCGCCGGCGTCGCTCAGGGCATCAACCCGGCTGACCAGATCCGAAAGGGTGAGGGCGGAATAGCGCGGCGTGTCGATTCCGGCCTTTTTTCGCTGATTGAACCAGTCGGCGGCGGTGCCTTGCGGATCGGTGTCTGAGATGACCACAGGCCCGTCGCCAGCCTTTTCGGCGGCGGCGGCCAGGTGGACGGTGATAGTGGATTTTCCCGAGCCGCCCTTTTGATTGGCGATGACGATAGTTTTCATGAAAGGGATATAAGCGGAATTCTCTTTTTCATGAAAGAGGTATTATTGGAATTCTCTTTTTTGGGAAAAACGTATTTCTCCCTTTCAGGAATGGGATATTACAAGAATTCTTGTTTTCATGAAAGTTGTAATTCTCTCTCAGCCGGGCAGGGGGCGTAATGTAGATGCCGCGGTGCTCGGGCGCCCCCTTGACCCGCCTTCCGCGCCGGGGCGGACCTGGTGGGGCCGCCTATGCGGCGGCCCGCTCAATGGTTGCTTCGGATTGCTGGGCCGGTTGCAGGCTGTGCAGATAATCGGCGGCGCGCTGCGCATGGGCGGCGGCGGTAAAGATGAGCCGCTTGTCGTCCTGCAATGCTTTGAGCCAGTGCCCGATATAGGCGGCATGATCCTCGCGGACCTCCGGCGTGATCTCCAGATCGGCGCAGAGGAAGGCTGATCCAAGCTCGGCGACGAGCTCTTCCTTGGCGTAGCCTTCATCGCCCCAGCGGACACGGCCCATATCGCGGGCCAGGCGCTTCTCGTGCTTGGTCGCGTGGGTGAGCTCGTGCGCCAGCGTGGCGGCATGGCTCTCGGCGTCACGGAAGGTCTCGAACGGCGGCATCTGCACGTAGTCCGGGCCTTCGGCGTAATAGGCGCGGGTGCCGCCGTGCCGGATATCGACGCCGGTCGCGGCAAAGAACCGGTCGGCGCGCTCGATACGGACTGCCGGGAGCAGGGCAGGGGCGTCAGCCTTGGCCGAATACTGCGCGGGCAGGCCTTCGCACTGCTCGGCGTTGAACACGGTATAGCCTTTGAGGAAGGGGATTTCGCGGATCTGCTCCGCACCTTTTTCATCGGTCTCGGTGCGGGTGATGCGGTTGGCATAGACGACCAGCTCGCCATGCTCGCCCTTGCGGACATTGCCGCCGAGCTCAAGCGCCTGCTTGAAGGTGAGCCATAGCGGGCAGGAATAACCTTTCACCACCGAGGCGGACCACAGCATCACCACATTGATCCCCTTGTAGGGAATGCCGTTGTGGCGCAGCGGCCGGGTGATCTTTCCGGCAGCGTGCTCTGCCGACCACGGCCGCATCCATGGGCGCACGCCCTGCTCAAGATCGGTAATGATCCTGTCGGTGATCTTGCTGTAAACGTCCCGAAATTCGCTCATGTCCCATCCCCTTTTTTGATCTGCGAAGCAGCGCCAGCTGCTTCCCGGGGTCGCGTGAGCGATGGAGATGGAGGGGGAAAACAGGCTTCTCGATGGGACCCGGAACGCAACGAAATTGACGCCTTCGGCAATTTCGTCTGTCGTTCTGGGACGGAAGCCTGTTTGGGGGAGAGAAGAGGCAACGCCTCTCGGCCCCCGCCTACGCCGCGTCTGCGGCAAGAGTGATCTTGCGCGAGGGATCGTCACCCGGCAGGGACGAGACGCATCCTCTTTCGGGGGGCGGCTCGGGGCTTGTCCTAGAGCCAGGTCTGAAAAGACGCGCCAGACTGCATAATTGCTAAATTCATGAATTCATAGGGATCGTGGTAGCTATGAAGCCTTATTGCACTGAATATACTGATATTTTCCTTGCATTGTGTCAGGTTTTTGCATAGAGTAGAGTCAGGTTTTTGCACGACGATGGGCTACCCATGCGCGACCAACGAATGACCCTGCGCCAGCGAATTGAGGCGCGAATTGCCAAGCGTCGCGATGACGCCTTTCTCACGCGCGAGTTCCTCGATCTCGGTGGCGAACGGCAGGTGCTGCGCGCGCTCCGCCAATTGACCGACGAAGGCAAGTTGATCCGTCTCGGCTATGGCGCCTATGCCCGTGCTGAGATTTCGTCGCTAACCAACCAACCCATGCTCGCCGGCGACGGCTTCGGCGATGTCTCGCGCCAGGTGCTTACCAAGCTGAAGGTGCCGTGGGAGCCGACTACGGCCGAGCGTGACTACAATGAGGGCCGCAGCACCCAGGTGCCAATGACACCGCGGGTGCGGCTGCGTAGCAGCCGGTTCAGCCGCAAGCTCCGCTACAAGACGATGGAGCTGACGATTGAGCGATGAGCTGCCTGACAATCTGCGGCCCGTCGTCGATTTCTTCGGGCTGCCTGGCACGGCAGCCGTCGCGAAGGATTTCCATGTCGTGCGTGCGATCCGTGCGATCGCCGCACTGGACCCATCCCCCTTTCCATGTCGCCCTCAACGATGGTTTGGGCGACCAGGTCATCCGAAAACAAGTCCAAGATTGTCACCCGTATTTTGGCGGCCGCCTGCTCGTCCGCGACGATATCTTCGGGGGTCGCCGGAACAGGGGCTAGTGGGTCGTCTTCCTCGGCCGGCGTAACCAGGCGCAGTTCGGGGCGACTGGCTTTCGCGTCTTCCTGCCGCCGCCAGGCCTTGTTGCTATCGGATGCGATGCTGTGCATGGCCTCAGCCAAAAATCGTATCACGTCAACATGGCGCGGGCATTGGCGAGAACTGGCAAGCGCACGAGTGAACGCAGTCTGTAGCAGGTCATCGGCCTCCAGTGGGCAATTGCGTGCGTAGGCGTGAGCGATCTTCCGCAATCGGAGCCAGCCAGCCTCCGGCAAAGCTCGAATCGCGGCAGCGATTTCCGCTGGCGAGAGAACCAGCCTGTCAGGTTCGCCAGGTGACATAGACTCGCGGAAATCCCCTTTCAGAACACCTATGCGCCGGATCAGGCCGCCCTCGGACATTGCGAACCGATGTCTGAGGCTCTGGGTGGCTGGCGCATAAGCGAACAATGCCGGAGCTCGTTTTGAAAACCAAGCGGTTAGCGGCGCCATGAAAGGAATGTAAAGAATGAGATTCCAAGGAGCGGTCCTGCGCGAGCAGGGGCAGACGTTCGCCATCGTTATCGTTCAGCGGCACGTTCTCGACAACAGGACTGCTGCTGGAGATGCCATCGCCTCTTTCGCGCCCGTGTTCCCCGGCATGCCGGTCTTGCTCATGGCACAGGATGGGTCCGGTCGGCCTGCTTACTACGGGCGGGAGGATATTTCGCGCTTCCTCTCGCGCGTGCCCCTCAGGGCAATCCCCTGGCGCGAATACACCGTCAACTAAAGGACCTACACAACATGGCCAAGTTTATGACTCGCGTCGAATTGCATGACGCTAATTATCAAGACTATGTTAATCTTCACATCTACATGTCAAAGGAGGGGTTCTCCAATACTATCCGTGGCGATGATGGAACGCTCTATCAATTGCCACCAGCGGAATACACTATGGTCGCCGATTGCACAGTGTCCGAGGCTCGCGACAAGGCCAGCCGAGCAGCACAGAAAACGGGCAAGAGCTCCGCCGTTGTCAGTTCGGATTACAATGGTGCCGCCTGGGTCGGCTTAAAGAAGGTAGCCATGCACGCACGAGCTTCCTGAGGACCACTGAGAACCAACCGCCTCGCACGAACACGGCACGATTTCTACTGCCGGTCGTGCGTGGGCGCAGGGCATCGGACCGTGCTTCTATGGGCGGGGAGTCAAGCGGCCCAAGACCTTACTGTGGCTGTCTGGAGCGGCGAGGAATGCCTTAAAACCATGATCCCAAATAGCCGCAGTTCGATCCCGCGGGATTATCCAGTGGTCGTCGTAACGATCGACAGCATGCCCTCGACCCGCATGAATTGCCAAAGAATGGAACATTTCGATCTCCTTGCGGCCGGGCGCTGGCCCATCCAATGCGAAGCCTCCGTCCCACAGGTCGATGAATAGTAGGGGAGCCGGCCGCGGCCGCGATCGTGCCTCCTGGAGAAGCGAATTAAGATGCAGATCGCCGAGCCCGGCTCCGATTACATAGAGCACGTCCGCTTCCATCACGTCGCGCGTGAGCGCTGCGTAGAAATAGGGCAGAGGCCGCTGCTGGAGGCGCGAGAGCTTGTCGAGACCGGTGATGATTGGGGTTCGCAGCACCTCGCTGCCGTCCATCCGGCGAAGTCCGGAGCCCCAAAAGCTGGCTGATATTCGTGCCTCGTCGCGATCTTCGAACCAAACTAGGTCCCCGAATCGGCCTTGGCCTGGATGGTGCGAGTAGGACATATGCACCGAACCATGCAGGTGGAACAACGACGGCACGTCCCATCGGCGCCAGAAACCTTCTGTATCGAAACGGGTCTCCTGCTCACCGGAGGGGATGTAGCCCGTGTATAGATCGGGGAATGCTTGCAACGCGAAGTCATCGTAGTTCGTCGTGTAGATGCGGATCGTCTGGGTTGTGGCTAGTCCCTTGAGAAAGGTTTCGAAAGGCCGAAGAGGGCATGCGGGCGTCGCACAACGCCGGGCGACCACCTCGTAGATAACCTGGATGATCTTGTCGGCGAGCATCCGCAGGCCATCATTCGTCGTTGCCGACGTGTCCTTGAGGAAGGGAACCAAGATCGGCCGAAATTCGTCCACTGCTCCTGCTGTCGGCTCGCGCAGATAAAGTAGTTCATGCACGCAGTGGTAGATGTGCTCAAAATGCACAATGCCGGGGCTTTTCAGATATCCCTTCAGTCTGCATTTTATCGTCCGATATGCCTTATCGCCGCCATAGCTTTGGACCACGGCGTCGTTCAGCACCTTCTCTTCGATGATGTCCGAAAACTTGAGGGTCGCGGGCACGCCAAAGTCGATGGAGGCTCCTGCTCCTAGCAAAATAACAGCGCGCTTCATTCTCGCTCCCTCACCGCGGCATGGGTATGTCGGTTTTCCTGAACGAAGAGGTGGCCGGCTTCGTCGAGACAGCGTTTCGGTTCCGCTAAGTGGATCCCCTGCCGGTTGGGTTCATCTTGTGCCGTTGCCGGGGCCTCACGCAGGGAGGGCGTAGCCCGACCGGAGTG
>JBEKLE010000377.1:0-6490 GCA_050010355.1 Rhodopila sp.
CGGTGATATCGCCCATCGGCATCGTCTCGATCAGGCACAGGTCGAACCCGTGCTCGCCGCACCAGGCGAGCAGGCCGTCGAATTCCGCCTCGTTCACGCCCTTCATCGCCACGGCGTTGATCCTCACTGCCAGACCGGCGGCCTTGGCGGCGAAAATGCCGTCCAGCGTCTGCTCGATCTTGCCCCAGCGGGTGATCTGGGTGAACCGCACCGGGTCAAGCGTATCCAGCGAGACGTTGATCCGCTTCACGCCCGAGGCCGCCAGCGTCTGTGCATGCTTCGTCAGTTGCGAGCCATTGGTGGTGACCGTCAGCTCATTCAGCCCATGTCCAAGGCGGCCACCGAGCTTGCCGAACAGTTGCATGACGTCGCGGCGGACGAGCGGTTCCCCGCCGGTGATTCGGATTTTGGTCGTGCCCAGCCGGATAAATGCGGCACAAAGACGATCGAGCTCCTCCAGCGTCAGCAGGTCGCGCCTGGGCAGGAAGGTCATGTCCTCGGACATGCAGTAGACGCAGCGCAGGTCGCAGCGGTCGGTCACCGAAACCCGCAGGTAGGTGATCGCTCTGCCGAACGGATCGATCATGAGTTAACGCGTGGCATAATGGGTGAATGTCTCCTTCCGGGCCGGGCTTCCGCCGCTTGCCTGAATTTATATGACGTTCACCATGACTTGCGCCACCCACGCCCCGTGTTCAAGCCCCCGGCTGAATGACACGTTGAACCTGTCATATCAACTCGACTCAGGGCCGGAAGAGCGGCATTCTGATGACGGTTTACAACCGGAGAGCCGATGTCTGGCACGTATGGCGTCCTGCGGTTGATTGAATTGACGGCGGCCAGATTGTGCCATGACATCAGTGGCCTAGCGGAATCGCTTGAGCACGCGCTGTCCGGCGATGCGCCGCTCGACGCGGGCGTTGAAAGAAAGGCCCGCGATGCCGCACTGGCACTGACCTCCCGGCTGGCGCTTTGCCAGGCGGCGTGGGGACCCGACGGCGACCCGCTGCCGCTGGTTCGGATGCGGCGCCTCGCGGACGGTCTGCCGGAACAGGTTTCCGTCGATGTCTCGGCGTTGGACCAAGGCACGGTGTTTTCCGCCTCGACCGGACGGATCGTTCTGAACCTTCTCCTGCTCGCCGCGGACAGTCTTCGCGCGGGCGGAGCGGTCATCCTCGCGGGCGAGGCGGACGACCTGTTTGTCAGGATTGCCGGTCCGGATGCCGAATGGCCCGTGGGGATGGCCGTCTGCCTGTCGGATGCGACGGCGGCGCGATCGGCGCTGACCGACCGGCGCAGTCTGCAGATGGCTCTGACGGCGTTACTGGCGCACGCCTCAGGCATACGATTATCGGTGGCACTCTCACCTGCCGCAACCAAGGAACCCGCGATCCTTCGGTTGGGCGGCTGACGTTCGAAAGCCTGGAGCGCTGCCAGGCTGACCGGAACAGGTCAGCGCCCTCCATCTCCTTGTTTGGGCGTTCCAGTCGGGAAGATGTGGCTCTGGCGCTCTGTTCAGGGGCATTATTCACCGGCTCTGACGGTCCTGCCGGGCGCGATCATGATCTGACGGCAAAAAATTATCGGCGGCATTTACCTTTTGTTTGCGAAGTGATGACAAGGATTGGCTCCCGCCCGGCTGACGGGCTTGCGAGGGGGCTACCGTGGACGATCTGCTTGCCGATTTTCTCACCGAGACGAATGAGAGCCTGGCTGAACTCGACGGCGCGTTGCTCACACTGGAACGCACGCCGGACGATGCGGAAACGCTGGGGTTCATTTTCCGGCTCGTGCATACGATCAAGGGCACCTGCGGGTTCCTTGGTCTTCCTCGGCTGGAACGCGTGGCCCATGCCGGGGAGAACGTGCTGGGAAAGCTGCGCGACCGCACCCTGAGCGTCACGCCCGAAATCATCACGCAGGTGCTGGCGGGGATCGACCAGATCAAGGTGATTGTCGCCACCCTGAGTGCAACCGGCGCCGAACCGGCCGGCGACGACAAGGAGTTGATCGCCGCGCTGAACCTCACCGCCGCAAACGAGGCGCCGGCACCGAAGCAGGCACCCGTCGTCAGTCAGGTGGCCGCCAAACCGCCAGAGTCGGCGGCACTTGACCCCTTTGAAGCGCTGACTGACAGTTTGGCCCCTGCGGCGGTTGCCCCTGCGGCCGTGGCGCCATCGCCGGCCCCGGAACCCGCTCCCCCGCCGGCCGTCGCCCCTGTTGTCCCGCCGGCGCCGGTCGCCGCTGCGGTCCAGGCTGGCGGCGCGCCCGCGGCCCAGGGTCAGGCACAATCAGCGCCACCCGCGGCCGCGCAAACCATCCGCGTCACCGTGGACGTGCTGGAAGACCTGATGACCCTGGTCAGTGAGCTTGTGCTGACCCGCAACCAGCTTCTCCAGCTCGCTCGGACGCAGGAAAACGGCGCTTTCACGGTCCCCCTGCAGCGGCTGTCGCATATCACCTCCGACCTTCAGGAGGGGGTGATGAAGACCCGCATGCAGCCGATTGGCCATGCCTGGAACAAGCTGCCGCGGCTGGTGCGCGACCTGTCGCACGACCTGAGCAAGAAAATCGAACTCACGATGATCGGGTCCGAGACAGAACTCGACCGGCAGGTGCTGGAGCTGATCAAGGACCCGCTGACGCACATGATTCGCAACAGCGGCGACCACGGCCTGGAAACGCCGGCGGAGCGTCGCGCGGCGGGCAAGCCGGAAACCGGCAACATCATTCTGAACGCCTTCCACGAAGGCGGCTACATCATCATGGAGATCTCCGACGACGGGCGCGGCCTGGCCGTGGACCGTATCCGCAGCAAGGCGCTGTCGGCCGGTCTGGCCACCGAGGCCGAGCTCGCCGGGATGACCGACGGTCAGATCCAGCGGTTCATCTTCAGGGCCGGATTTTCCACCGCCGCGACGGTGTCCGCCGTTTCGGGCCGCGGCGTCGGCATGGACGTGGTGAAGACCAATATCGAGAAGATCGGCGGGACCATCGAGCTGAAAAGCACCCCCGGCCAGGGGACGATGTTCACCGTCAAGATCCCGCTGACGCTCGCTATCGTGTCCGCGCTGATCGTGGAGGCCGGCAAAGAGCGGTTCGCCATCCCGCAACTCAGTGTGGTGGAACTGGTGCGGGCCCGGCGCATAGCCGGCAAGGCGACCAATGACGGATCCGGCAACAGCGTGATCGAACGCATCAACGACACGCCGGTGCTGCGGCTGCGCAATCGCCTGCTGCCGCTGGTCAGCCTGACCGAACTGCTCGCACTCGGGGTCGAGGACAGGTCTGAATCGGCAGCCCACGTCGTCGTGGCGCAGGTCGGCCAGCACATGATGGGCATCATCGTGGACCGCGTCTTCGACACCGAGGAAATCGTCGTCAAGCCGGTGGCCCCCATCCTGCGCCACGTCACCATGTTCAGCGGCAACACCATCCTGGGCGACGGCTCGGTCATCATGATCCTGGACCCGAACGGCATCGCCCGAGCGAGTGGTGTCGGCGCGGGGTCGGAGAGCAAGCTGCTGCGCTCCAGCGCGGTCGAGGCGCACACATCGTCCGACAAGACCGCGATGCTGCTGTTCCGCGCCGGGGAAAGTCAGCGCATGGGCGTCCCGCTGGGTCTGGTCGCGCGCCTGGAGGACATCCCGCGCGAGAAGATCGAACTGTCCTGCGGCGCGCCGGTCACCCAGTACCGCGGCAAACTGATGCCGCTGATCGCGATCGACGGCGGCATTGATCAGCAGGCACCGACACAACCCTTGCTGGTCTTCGCCGAGGGCGATCGCATCATGGGGCTGATGGTCGATGAGATCATCGACGTGGTCGAAGACCGCCTGGATATCGAACTGGCTGGCGCCCGCGCGGGTCTGCTGGGGTCGGCTGTGATCGGCGGGCTGGCCACCGACGTGCTGGATACTGGGTACTGGCTGATGCAAGCGTGGCAAGACTGGTTCCGCGGTGTCCCGCGGCAGGGTTCGTCAGCCGGGCAGAAACACATCCTGCTGGTGGACGACAGCGAGTTCTTCCGCCAGTTGATGGTGCCGACCCTGGGTGCCGCCGGGTTCCGCGTGACCGCCGTCAGCAGCGCTGCTGAGGCGCTGCGCCTGCGCGACGCCGGGACGATGTTCGATGCGATCGTATCCGACATCGAAATGCCGGAAATGGACGGGATTCAGTTTGCCCGTGCAGTGCGTGCCGGCGGGCCGTGGGCAGCGCTGCCGCTGCTCGCGATGACGGCCCATTCCGACATTGAGACCGCGCGTATCGGGCGTGAGGCCGGCTTCACCGATTACGTCGCCAAATTCGAACGCGAAGCACTCGTCGCCAGCCTCCGCAGCAGCCTCTCGGAGGCGGTTTCAGCCTGACCCACGCTCGCGGGGACGTCTCCGCATGAGCAATGAAAGGACCAGCCATGGCCACTGATTTACTGGAGCGGCCGGAGACGGCCTCCACCAATAGCGCCGCCGGGGAAGATACCCAGGTCCTGGTCACCCTGACCGTGGCCGATCAGCTTTGCGGCGTCCCCGTTCTCGCGGTGCGCGACATCCTGGGGGAGCAGGTGATCACCCGCATCCCGCTCGCACCGCCGGAAATCGCGGGCAGCCTGAACCTGCGGGGCCGCATCGTCACCGCGATCGACCTGCGCCGGCGGCTGCAGTTGCCGGCCGCCCCGGCCGGACAGGCCCGCATGTCGGTGGTCGCCGAACAGGGTGGCGAACTCTATGCGCTGCTGGTCGATCAGGTCTCGGAGGTGCTGAGCCTTAATACCTCCATGTTCGAACGGAATCCGCCGACGCTGGAAAAATGCTGGGCGCATTTCAGCACCGGCATCTTTCGTCTGGATGGAAGGCTGATGGTGGTCCTGGACGTGGCCCGGCTGCTTGCCCTGTCCGTAGAGGAATAACCCACCATGTCACGCACCTGCCTTGTTGTGGACGACAGCCGCGTCGTCCGCAAGGTCGCGCGTCGCATCCTCGAATCGAACGGGTTCGAAGTCACCGAGGCGGCCGACGGGCAGAAGGCCCTGGATGCCTGCCGGGAGAACCTGCCCGACTGCGTGCTGCTGGACTGGAACATGCCGGTGATGGACGGCCTGGAATTTCTGAAGGCGCTCCGCAAGGAATTCGGCCCCGACAAGCCCCCAGTGGTGTTCTGCACGACCGAAAACGACATCGGGCATATCGAGGCCGCGATCGCGAACGGGGCGCAGGAGTACATCATGAAGCCGTTCGACGAGGATATCCTTACCGGCAAACTTGCCCAGGTGGGCCTGCTGTGATCGCCTTTGTAACCGGGGCTCCGCGGCCCGGACCGGTGCATCCACTGGCTTCCGCGCAATCCTCGGCGGCCGCCGTGCGGGTGATGATCTGCGATGATTCCTCGGTCATCCGCGGCGCTCTGGCCCGCATTCTGGATGCCGATCCCGAGATCACCGTCGTGGCCAAGGTCGAGAACGGCAAGGTCGCGGTCGATCAGGTCCGGGCCGGTCAGATCGATGTCGTGGTGCTGGATATCGAAATGCCGGTGATGGACGGCCTGACCGCCCTGCCCCTGATACTGCGGGCCGATCCCGGGGTCCGGGTCATCATGGCCTCCACCCTGACCACGCGGGGGGCGGATATCGCATTGCGTGCGCTGCGCATGGGGGCGGCCGACTATGTTCCGAAACCGTCGAGCGTCGGCACCGTCAATGACGACAGTTTCAAGCGGGAACTGCTGGAGAAGGTCAAGGGCCTGGGCCGGCTGCGCCGCCGCGCAACGACGCCGTTGTTCGCCCGGGCGACCGTGAGCCTGCGGGCCGCGCCGAAGTTTCCTGCGCGTCTGCTCGCGGTGGGGAGTTCGACCGGAGGCCCGCAGGCCCTGTTTACGCTGGTGCAAGGACTGGGACGGGCTGTCGGTGTTCCCGTGGTCATGACCCAACATATGCCGGCGACCTTCACGCCGATCCTGGCGGACCATCTCAACCGCCTTGGGCTGATGCCCTGTGCCGAGGCGCGTGACGGCGAAAGCCTGGTTGCCGGCCGGATCTACCTGGCACCCGGAGACAAGCATCTGCTGGTGGAAGGCGGGCGGGCGGGCCTTCGGGCGCGGCTGACGACGGATCCGCCGGAGAATTTCTGCCGCCCGTCGGTCGATCCGATGCTGCGCAGTGCGTCGGCCGCCTGCGATGGCCGCGTGCTGGTGGCGATGCTGACGGGCATGGGCCGTGACGGCCTGGCCGGAACGACGAAGGTTATCGAGGCCGGGGGCGCCGCGATCGGACAGGACGAGGCCAGCAGCGTGGTCTGGGGCATGCCCGGCGCCATCGCCCAGGCTGGGCTGTGCCACGCCGTGCTGCCGCTGCCGAAGCTCGCTCCCAAGCTCCTGGAAATGCTGAAAGGAGTGCGTTCATGACAGCCCCTCTGTCTCCCGTCGGGTTCGAGACGCTGGCCACGCTGCTGAAGACGAAGTCCGGCCTGATCATCGGCACGGACAAGCTGTACCTGCT
>JBEKLE010000378.1:0-7263 GCA_050010355.1 Rhodopila sp.
TTGACCACCGGCACGGCGTTTGGGTCGCTTGCACTGTCGGCTCATCCGGGGACAGCAAGCATGGGCAAGCTGCTGCTGATCAGCCTGGGATGCACGTTGATTGCAAGCCTGGTGTTTATCCCCGCACTGCTGGCCAGTCTGACGCCGCCGCCGGATGATCCGCCCTGACCGGCCGATAAGCCGAGGGGAGGCGAGCACGCACAGCCATTTGAGCCAGAATGTATTCCCGCAGTGTCAGCGAGCGACTACCTGCGCGCGTTGTCGTGCTGAAAGGAGTTCCTGCATGAGGAAATTACTGCTGGTCGCACTGATACCGCTTGGTCTCGGCGGCTGTCTGAGCTTTCACGAGAACCCGCCACCGCCGAAGAACACAACGATCGTGGTGCCGCCGGGATCCGCGGTGACATGCTCGAACGGTCAGCCGGGCCCCTGCTGACCTGATGTCGAGCCGGGCTTCTAGCGCGGCGTCCGGCGCGCCTCCCAGGCCTCGGTGAGCAGGCACAGGATTTCAAACAGCACCGACGCACCGTTGAAAGCGGTGAGCAAACCGACGTCGAACGGCGGCGACACATGCCTGGAGGGCGGTGATCCCGCCAGCCTCCGGGGTCCCGGTGCCGGGAGCATGGCTGGGGTCGAGGCTGTCTATGTCGAAGCTGAGATAAGTGGGGCCGTTGCCGGCGACGCGGCGGGCTTCCTCGGCGGCGTAGCGCCAGCCCTTGTCGTCGAATTCCTCCATGGGCAGGACGCGCATCCCGCTGCGCTGGCTGAACCCCCACATGTCCGGATCGTTGGTGGTGCCGCGAATGCCGATCTGGATCACGCGGTTCGGGTCCAGCAGACCCTCTTCCACCGCCCGGCGGAACGGCGCGCCATGGTGGAAACGTGAACCCATGTAGTCGTCGCCGGTGTCGCAGTGGGCATCGATGTGGACCATTCCGACGGGGCCATGCGCCGCGACCGCCCGCAGGATGGGCAGGCTGATGGCGTGGTTCGTATGGGTGCTCGATCCAGCAATCACCCAGGTCGCGGATGCGGGCGGTGGCGAACGGTGTTATCCGCGTCACGGCGTTGATCCGCCGCAGCAATGTCGATTGCTCACGCACGGCGCGCGGGCCGTGCCGTGCCCCGGAACGGTTGGTGACGCCGCCGTCGAACGGCACGCCGATGATGCCGATGTCGACGTCCTGCGTCTGCTGCGAGACCGGGGTTCGGAAGAACGTGGCGATACCGGTGTAGCGCGGCTGCGCCTGCGGGTCGTGAAAGTCCTGGTACTTCTCTGGCTGCTTGATCATCCGGCCCCCTTCATCCGATGGCGGGCATAGTAGGGCATGATGCCGAGTCTGGCTCCATGTTTCAGGAGGCTTTCCCTGCCGGTTCGCGGCCGGACTGACCCCGCGCCCTTCCCTTCCCGGCCGATCCTCCGGCATGCTTGTCCGGAAGGAGGTGGAGGGTGACAATGGACAACGTTGTCGAAACGACATCCGGCAAGGTGCGTGGTTCGGTTGTCGAGCATGTGCTGGCGTTCAAGACGGTCCCGTACGGCGCTTCGACGGCCGGGCCGAACCGGTTCCTGCCGCCACGACCGCCGGTGCCATGGGCCGGTGTGCGTGACTGTTCGCAATTCACCGGACGAGCGCCGCAGGGCGGTTTGCGGCCGCCGACGAGACCGGAACTGGAGAACTTTTCCGGGGCGGCCGATCCCTCACCCGAGACCGAGGATTGTCTGACCGTCAACGTGTGGACACCGGGTTCCGACGCGGCGGCGAAACGGCCGGTGATGGTGTGGTTTCATGGCGGCGCGTTCGCTTACGGCAACGCCAATTCGCCGCGGACCCGCGGCAGTCGGCTTGCAGCGCGCAACGACGTGGTTGTTGTCACGGTCAACCAGCGGCTGAACATCTTCGGTCATCTCGATCTGTCTGCTGTGGGCGGCGAGACCTTCCGGTTGTCCGGCAACGCGGGCACGCTCGACATGGTGGCGTCGCTGGAGTGGGTTCGCCATAACATCGCGGCTTTCGGGGGCGATCCCGGCAACGTCACGATCTTTGGTGAATCCGGCGGCGGGGCCAAGGTCAGCACGCTACTGTCGATGCCGCGTGCGAAGGGTCTGTTTCATCGGGCGATCATTCAGAGCGGCGCGGCGGTGCGGCTGCGGACGAAGGAACGCGCGCTGGCGCTGACCGAATGCGTGCTGCGGCATCTCGGATCGGCCGGGGCGACGGTGGCGGCGCTCCAGTCCGTCCCGGTCGCGGACCTGCTGGCCGCTATCGCGCCGGCGCAGAAGGCGCTTGGGCCGTCTGCGATGCCGTTGTTCGACCGTTACCCGTTTGGGCCGGTGGTGGACGGCGACGTTCTGCCGTCGCAGCCGTTCGACCCGGTGGCGTCGGATTTCATGGCCGATATTCCGCTGATCATTGGCGACATGAAGGACGAGACCGCGAACTATCTGGCCGTCGTGGACCGGGTCTGGGACCGCTCGCTGACCGAGGCGGAGACGGAGCAGAGGATCGCGGCGATCGCCGGCGTCCACACCGGCCGGGTGATCGAACTGTATGGACAATTGTATCCTGGACTGAGCCCCGCCGAACGGCTGATCGCGGTCACGACTGACAGCAACTTCCGGATACGCTCACTGGTGCTGGCGCAACGGCGTGCGGCTCTGAAGCGTGGTCCGGTCTGGATGTATTCGTTCGAGTGGGAAACGCCGGCGCTGGGCGGCAAGCTGAAGGCGCCGCACGCGATGGACGTGCCGTTTTGTTTCAACACGCTGGACCTGACCAACGTGAGCGGCGGCAGTCCGGATGCGCAGTCAGTGGCGGATACGATGTCGTCGGTGTGGGCGGCGTTCGCGCGGAACGGCCGGCCGGATCATCCGGCTATTCCGGCGTGGCCGGTTTATGATGCGGACACGCGGGCGACGCTGGTGCTGGACAAGGTTTGCCGGATAGCGAACGATCCGCGGGGACAAGCGCGCCGGCTGTGGCAGGACATCACCGGCACGCTGTCAGCCGGCGCGTTGTCAGATGGCACGTTGTAAGACGGGGGGCTGAACCGATGGAAGCTGATTACGTCGTCGTCGGCGCCGGGTCCGCCGGTTGTGTCGTCGCCGCTCGGTTGAGCGAAACCGGGGCGAAGGTCATTCTGCTGGAGGCCGGTCCAAAGGACTCGCTGCTGTGGATCCATATTCCGGCCGGCACGCTGAAGTTGCTGTACCACCCTGTGGTCAACTGGAACTACAGCGCCGAGGGGACCGAAGGCAGCGGCGGGCGGCGCATCCACTGGCCGCGCGGCAGGACATTGGGTGGATCGAGTTCGATCAACGGGATGTTGTATGTGCGCGGCAATCCGGCGGACTTCGACGGGTGGGCTCAGATGGGCTGCCGTGGCTGGAGTTTTGACGATGTGCTGCCGTACTTCCGCAAGTCAGAAAGCTACAAGCAAGGCACCGATGCGGAGTACCGCGGCACGGACGGTCCGCTGAAAGTCGAAGATTACCGCACGATTCTTCCGCTGACACACCGCTTCATCGAGGGCGCGCAGCAAGCCGGCTACAAGTTCAGCAAGGACCTGAACGGGCGCGAGCAGGAGGGTGTGGGGTACTCGCAGATGACCCGGAAGGGCAAGTGGCGCGGCTCGACCGCGCAGACGTTCCTCAAGGAAGCGCAGGGTCGGCCGAACCTGCGGGTTGAGACCGAAGCCGTCGCAACGAGCCTGCTGTTCGAGGGCAAGCGCTGCGTTGGTGTGGCCTTTCGCCAGCGCGGGCGAACGGTGCAGGCACGGGCGCACAAGGAAGTTATCCTTTGCGGCGGCGCAATCAACTCGCCGCATCTGCTGCAAATATCCGGCGTGGGACCGGGCGAACACCTGCAATCGATTGGCGTGCCGGTGGTGCACGAGCTACGCGGAGTCGGCGCCAATCTGCAGGATCATTACGTTGCCAGGGTGTCTCATCGCGTCAAGGGCTCGATTTCGATCAATAAGCTTGCGCGCGGCTTAAGGCTGGGCCGGGAAGTGTTGCGTTTCTTTGTAGAGGGCCGCGGGGCTCTGACGTTTGGCGTAACGACCGCGCAGGTGTTTTGCCGGTCTGCACCGGAAAAGGCCAGTCCTGATCTACAGCTTTTGTTTACTCCGGCGAGTTACGATCCAAGCAAATTCGGGACGCTGGAGAGGCAGGACGGAATGACGGTTGCGGTTTGTCCGGTTCGCCCGGACAGCCGGGGCACAATCATGGTTCGGAGCGCGGATCCGCTGGAGAAGCCGGTCATTACGCCAAATTACTTGTCAGATCCCGCGGATTTTGCCGTCCTGAAGGCGGGCATCGGATTTACGCGAGCGATCTTCGCGGCCCCGGCTATTGCTCAGCACAGTGTTGTGGAGACGCTTCCCGGCGCGGATATCAACAGCGATGACGGGTTGCTGGATTATGCGCGACGTTACGGGACAACGATTTATCACCCGGTGGGTACGTGCCGGATGGGCGAGGGGCTGTCGGCGGTGGTGGACTCGCGGCTTCGTGTGCACGGAGTCGGGGGATTACGGGTGATCGATGCGTCCGTCATGCCGACACTGACGACGGGAAATACGAACGCGCCGACGATCATGATCGGGGAAAAAGGCGCCGCGATGATCCGGGAGGACCACGCGGCGCGGGTTTAGCGGTTACGCGGCTTGCCTGAGAGCCTGCTGATTGATCTCCTTGCTGGCCAACTGATTCAGCAGGGTGTCAGCCTTTTTCTCCTCGGCGAGGGTTTCCTCAAGTAATGAAACGACCTCTTTCTGGTCGGCGGTTTTCGCCCATGCTATCAGGGCACCATAGCGGGCGATCTCGTAGTGTTCGACCGCTTGCGCACAGGCTGCCAAGCCGGCGTCGCGGACGCTGCCCTCGGGAAATTCTTCGACAACTTCCTCGCCTTCCTCGATCAAGCCGTTGATTGCCTCGCACGTTATGCCACGAGCGCGCTTGCCGAGAGCCTCGAAAGCCTTCTGCAGGCGTTCAATCTGTCCCTGAGTTTCCTCCCGATGGTGGATAAAGGCTTCCACCAACTGTGGGTTGGTCGCGGCTTTCGCCATCTTCGGCAGCGCCTTCAGGATTTGCCGTTCGGCGTAGTAAATATCCTGCATAAATCTGAGCAGAAGATCGTTGAGGTTTTTTGTTGTAGCCATAAGCTCCTCCTAGTCAATCGTTTCGATATAGGTTGCGCCTGCGCCTCGCAGAATCGCTTCCGCCTCGGATCGCTTCGCATCCGTCGTCGCACGCACGGCAAGGATCAGATCGCCGTTTAGCGCGCGCGTGTCCCGATCCTTTTGTTCCTCATTATTAAAGGCACCTTGAGCCGCGAACACGGACCCGCCCAAGGCACCGCCTGCAACAGCCGCCGCTGCGACCGCGGGAGCCGCTGCTCCCCCGGTCGCGACCGTGATGCCTGCGGCCGCGATGGCCGCCGCTGCCCCGGCCGTGCTGGCACCGAGCGTCCTGGCCTGACGGGCGTCAGCGTCGGTGGACGCTGGCTTCGCGCCCGCTTCCGGCGTTTCGGTGCCCTCAATCAGGCCTGGGGATGGAAGGGTCAGGTCAGCGCGATCAAAACCTGATACGGACAATCTGCTGACCGCATCCTGCATCTGGCCGGGACTGGCAAATGTTGCCCGAACCTGCTGCAACAGCCCGATGCCGCCGGCTTGACTATTCATTTCTCTCACCTTCCAGCGATTGCACGATTTCAGTGGGACGAACGGCCGCCCTTGCGCCCCGCGGCGGACGCCTTCTCGCGATCCTCGGCGAAGCTGCCCGGGTTATGTTCCGCACCGGAGGCGCGACGGCCTTCCGTGTTGTCACTGCTATGGGAACTACCGTGGCTTGACTGGCCGCCTTTGCGGCCGGCCTCGGCGGCTCGCTCACGGTCGTTGGCAAAATTGCCTGAACTGTGCTGACCGCCGACGTGCCCGGCCCGAGCCGCCTTTTCGCGATCCTCGGCGAAGTTCCCCGGATTTCCTGTGTGCTTTTGCTCAGCCATCTGGCTTCCTCACTTAGCTGCTTGTCAAGTTCCCGAATCGTTGGACCCGGTAGGAGGCCAACGGATCAAACCGGCTCGGGTTGACTTCACAATTGGTGTGATTCTGCCAGCGATTTTCCGCAGATTCGTGTGGCTTGGTTAATCAGCGCGCACTTTTCGATTGAAAAGAAAGCCCTAGTGCCTTGCGTCGAAGATTATGAGTGGTTGTCGCAGCGGAGACGCAAGGCACCAGCCCATTGTTTTCAGTGGCCTGCTGATCCCATTGGTTCGGCGCAAGCTGCGCCAAATCAATGGGGCAGGACACTAGTCGTCATGCGACGCGGATTGCTGAAAGCCACGGGTCGCGCGCGGCGAAAACCACACGCGACCGGCAGACGAATGCTATTCCTGCCAAAAGCTATTCCTGAACGTGCGCTTCCAGGAACCACAGCGCCTTATCGAGGCCGCGGGACACCTCGGTGAAGATATCGGCCGTGTCAGCATCACCGGCTTCGGCTGCCGCGTCGATGTTGGCGCGGATGTTGTTGGCCGCTTTGCCGTAACGCTCGATCAGCGCGTGAAGATGATCCGGAATCGAGTGGATATCGACCGGATACGGTGAAAGTGTGGTCGCCTTGGCAGTGGTCTGGGTGGTGCCAAGGGCGGTCCCGCCCAACTGGGTTACGCGCTCTGCCATCGTGTCGACGTATTCATCGACCTCGTCACGGAAGCCGTCCAACATCTCGTGGACAGCGATGAACTCGCGCCCCTTCAGGTTCCAGTGGGCCTGCTTGGTCAGCAGCGCGAGGTCGATGCAATCGGCGACCCTGGCGTTCAGCAGCTCGATAGCGACCGATTTCGCGTTGGATTTCAGGTTGTTTGCGGTTGGGTAATTCTGCATTCGGACCTCCTTATTGTGAACGACCGCGTTGATTGCAGCCGCTCAAATATGGTGGAGAAGCGAAGCGGCGGGGGAAGAATTCACAGTTAGTTCAACAGCCGCTCAGATCGCCAACGGCTCCCGCCCGGGCGGAATCGACTGATGGGCATGAAGATAGTCGTGCGGATCAACCGCCAGATAGCGGGACGGCCGATGCGCTTCATCGCGAAAGACGGAAACCGCGGCGAGCAGCCGCCTGTCGTCGTCGGACAGGCGTATCGCCTCCCGCAGGTGCTCGGTCCAGCTTTCCATCGACCAGACCTCGACCCAGCCTTCCGGGTGGGCGACATCCTCGTACACCTGCCAGAACACCGCGCCCGCCCGGCCGCGGAC
>JBEKLE010000379.1:0-11224 GCA_050010355.1 Rhodopila sp.
AGGCGCTGCGCTGCGGGCGCGGGTCCCTCCTATGCATGACGGGGATAAGCCCTAACCAGCGCCCAATGAGGGGTCGCGATTGGACGCGAAAAGGGGGTCGGAATTGGAAGCGATTTGACAAGCCGTGGTCGTGAGCGCTGGAGCAAAAGTCCGAGGACAACCTCGGGCAGGTGCGTGTTGGTGAGACGAACGAAAGTGAACCCTTCGAAGACGCGTCGTTATCCAGAGAACCGTCGTCAAAACCAGGAGCGTCTCGATCTCCTGGGACCAGCCTGCCGGGAGCCTGATGACCGGGCAGGCGGCGACCGGCGTATAGGGGGCGTGACACCAACGCAGGCTTTTGCGCGGAACTGCGGGAACCAGTCGCTTCGATGGCAAGGGAGAAGCTCAAGCGGGGAAAACCGCGAGGCGAGAGTACCGAGGCGCACTGGGACGGACCGCTCCGTAGTAGCGATGAAGGCCGGTAATGCGGCTGGAGCGAAGGGAGCGGGTCAGGCGGGCTGCATCATTGAGGCAACTGGCAACAGGAGGACGCGGTGAGCGCAGCAGACAAGCCGTTCAGTATCGACAAGAAGCTGGTTTACGAAGCCTACAAGGCGGTCAGGGCCAATGCTGGCGCCGCCGGGGTGGATGGACAGACGATCGAGCAATTCGAAGCCGAGTTGGGAGACAATCTCTACAAGCTCTGGAACAGGATGAGCTCGGGAAGCTACTTTCCGCCGCCGGTGCGCGCCGTCGCCATTCCGAAGAAGAATGGCGGGCAGCGGCTTCTGGGCGTGCCAACCGTGGCCGATCGTGTGGCGCAGATGGTGGTCAAGCAGATGATTGAGCCGGATCTGGACGCAGTGTTCCTGGCAGACTCTTACGGCTACCGGCCCGGTAAATCGGCGCTTGATGCCGTCGGGGTGACGCGAAAGCGCTGCTGGAAATATGACTGGGTGCTGGAATTTGACATCAAGGGTCTGTTCGACAACATCGACCATACGCTTCTGCTGCGGGCGGTTCGGAAACATGTGACATGCCCATGGGCGGTTCTCTACATCGAAAGGTGGCTGACCGCACCGATGCGCATGGAGGACGGCACGCAGGTCGAGCGAACCCGCGGCACGCCTCAGGGCGGCGTGGTCAGCCCCGTGCTGGCCAATCTGTTCCTGCACTATGCGTTCGATCTGTGGATGACACGGACACACCCGGAACTTCCGTGGTGTCGGTATGCCGACGACGGGCTGGTACACTGCCGGAGCGAACAGGAAGCACAGGCCGTCATGGCCGCGCTTCAGGCCCGCTTGGCGGAGTGCCACCTGGAGATGCATCCGACAAAGACCAAGATCGTCTACTGCAAGGATGGCAGCCGCAAGGGAAGCTATGTCAACCAGGGATTCGACTTCCTGGGGTATGGCTTTCGGCCACGGCTGGTGAAGAACTCCAGGCGGGGCAGCCTGTTCTGGAGCTTCACGCCAGCGGTCAGCCAGGCGGCGCTCACCGCCATGCGGGAGACGATCCGGAAGACCAACTTGCGCAACAGGACCCAGATCACGCTGGAAGACGTCGCCAATGAGATCAATCCAGTCTTACGAGGCTGGATCGAGTATTACGGGCGCTACAGTCCCTCAGCGCTGTATCCGATGTTCCGCCATGTCAATCTGTCGCTGATGGCATGGGCTATGCGGAAGTACAAACGCCTCGCTGGTCACAGGACACGGGCAAGCATCTTCCTCGAGACCATCTCACGGAAGACCCCGTATCTCTTCGCGCATTGGCGGAAAGGTACTGTCGGCGCGTTCGCCTGATGGGAGCCGTGTGAGGCGAGAGTCTCACGCACGGTTCTGCGAGAGGCCGGAGGTGAAATCCCTCCGGCCTACTCACCACTCTTGGTCACCCGCACTCCCGGGAACGCTCTGACGCCACCCGACGTCGGATTTTGGTAGATCCATTGACGCCGGGTCGTTGCCAATGGGCTCACTTTCCATACTGGGGTTTATGCCTCTAACGCTACGCGACTGAGGGCTGTGCGGCATAGGGCCTAATCACCTCTCCGGGCACGGCTTCAGCGTCTGGCCACCCAGCCCCTTGGCGCCGGTGCCGCATGCTTCGTCCAGCCGTTCTTTGCTGAGGTGGGTGCCGCTTAAGTGGGCGCCGGTCAGGTTCGCACCGCTCAGGGAGGCGCCGGCCAGCGAGGCGCCGTTTAGGAGGGCGTCGGTCAGGTTCGCACTGCTCAGGTTAGCACGGCTTAGGAAGGCCAGGATCAGGTTGGCGCCGCTCAGATTGGCACCGCTCAGGTTGACGTCCTCCAGGTCGACGCCTTGCAGATTGGCATTGCTTAGGGAGGCGCCGTTCAGGTCGGCGCCGTTCAGGTCGGCGCCGTGCAGGTTGGCGCCGCTCAGATTACCGCGACCTAGTTTAGCGTTGTGTAGGTTGGCCTCGCTCAGGTTGGCGTTCTGTAACCTCGCTTCCTCCAAAGAAAGACCGGAAAGATCTATCCTTTCGAAGTTCTGAGACGCTGCTGACTCAAGCTGCTTCGTCGTCAGATTAGAACCACCAAATAATGCTCCGCTAAGTCGAGCGCCGGATACGTCTGCGTCGGTCAGACTCGCGTTTCGCAAGTCCGCGTGGATCAGGTCAGCAACGTAGAGGCGGCTTTCATCCAGCACGGCAAAACGTAGCGAACGTTCACGCAGGAACACACCTTCGATCGCGGCCATCGCCTTGGTGCGTTCCGCCGCGGCCTTCTGTTCGAGGTTGCCGCCTGGCGCGGATATCTCCTCCTGCGCCAGCACGTTCGCTAGCGCGGAAATGTCCATGCGCAGAATGCCCGCAGCCTTCTCATCCCGCACTTTATCAACAAGGGTGCGATGATCAACGCGCAGAAATCGGCAGCCCCAGTTTAGCTGCGGGCAAAGGAATAGGTCGAGCGGATTGGCTACCGCGTAAGCCAACCATACCCCAATACTTGGTTTTGGACCTTTACTGAACAGACTATCAATGATGTCTCCCACAATCTGCTGGGTGGTATTTGCCGGGTTAGGCCAATATAAACCGTCAGGATTATCCTTATTCCTCTGATCGTATCGAACGAGCCTCGCGTCCGCCTCTGGTGGCACCGTGTTCAGGTAGACCCAATTCACAGCTCCAATGAGGAGAGGCAACAACAACAGCCCGACCCAGCGGCGCATTCTCGCCGGTCGTCGTTCCGGCCATACCGATCCGTCAAGGGCGTTGCGACGGAAAAACCAGATCAATGCCATGAGATCAAACAACAGCCAGATGCGTTGCGTTCGGACGATCAGATCGCTCTGATAGCGGAGCGCGTTGATCTGCACGAGCAGCAGCACTGCCACCGGAAACCCAGCGGCGATTCCGCGGAACAACCAAGTCCAGAACCGACTGTATAAGGTTGAATTGCGCGGTGCCGTCAGCACCACGATGAACTCGACATTGGCCAGCAGATGCCGGCAGCGCTCGCGATCGGACTCAAGCTTCACCGCATTGCGCAGTTCTTCCAAGAACTTCCGCACGTTAGCTGCCAGTAAATCATAACGCACTAGAGTGTAAATGTGCAGGAACACGAATACCAATGGCGCAATAGCGAAAGAGAAGCTCACCGGTAGCGCCACGCCGATTTGTGAGATAGTTACAGTCCTGCCGAGCAACAGATCCTCGTCGGAAGCCGAGAAGGCAGTGGCGAGCAGGTAGAGCCCGACCAGCATAAACAAAAGCGCGCCGGCCTGGGCCAACTTCGCGCCATCGTTTACCGC
The DNA here is from genome assembly GCA_050010355.1 of Rhodopila sp. GTDB lineage: Bacteria > Pseudomonadota > Alphaproteobacteria > Acetobacterales > Acetobacteraceae > Rhodopila. Next base: position 3,756 of record JBEKLE010000379.1, read on the forward strand.
GGCGATTAGGCTGGCAATATATTTCGGCGGCTCAAAGGCTTCCATATCCTCCCTGCTGGTGATGGCAGATTTAGCCATTTCTCTTATCCCCGTGATTTGCCTAACCGGGACCTTGATCCCGAGCTGGGTCGCCGAAGGTGAGTAAGGAGCCCGGAGCCCGTGATTTTACTCTTGATAACAGATTTTATCGAGAGTTCGGCGGATTGGGCGTGTCCCTGCCACTTAGGGATCGGATGCTAGTCGCTACGCGACTGGGGCGGCTGAGGTAGCGTCTCGGAGAGCGATGGACTCCGTCCGCTTCAAACACATATAGGGTCCAGCTTCATGCGTTACGAACGCGGCGCATCGGGGAGACCAACGGGCAAAACACCCAGAAGTCCCTCAAAATCGCGGAGAAATTCATGATCGGGGAGGCAATCGGGCTGAATATCCCCCTCTTAAACTCAAACCTAACCATCATAAGAACGCACAGCCTGACATTCAGCGGTGAGAGCACTCCGAGCATCTTCAACGAAGAGAACTCGATTGCCCTGTAGGCTTGAAGGATCATCGCCACCCGGCGCTTCTATATCCGATAATGTCCTCTAGCAGATATACGACGCCTGCTCGCGGCTAAAGCGGTGTTCGCAGTGTTCCGCCAGTCAGGGCCGACGCGTTGGCGAACAATCAAAGAGAGGAACGACGCAGTGGCCATTGAGCCAACCTCCTCCTCGACGATCACGCCGGCACCGCCGGATCGCCCTCACAAGCGCCTTGTTGTCTGGCTCGTTCATGGCACGTGGCCGCGCGGCGTCTTCAGCGCGAAATGGCCGGCGACGTCACCGACCGGACGACCGATCTGGTCCCAATCCGGCTCGGCGTTCAACGATGACCTTAAGGACCAACTCTCGGCACACGGCTTTGATGCCGAGATCGTTCCGTACGTCTGGTCGGGTGCAAACTCGGCACTGGAACGAGATGAGGCCGCACGATCTCTTGCGATCCGCCTCCAAGAGGAGGCGGACAAAGGTGCACTAAACGTAGTCGTTGGCCACAGCCATGGTGGAAACGTCGCCCTCACCGCTGCCGCACAGTATGTGACAAAACCCATTGAAATTCTGGTCGCGACACTCGCCACTCCCTTCATCGACCTGCATCCGAAAGCCGCGAAAGGGGAAGACGGATATGGGCAGGCGATGGATAGAATTCACAAGGAACAGTTAGCGAAGATGACGATGGCTGCCTTTCTCGTTAGCTCCCTGATGGTTTTGGCAGCGAGATCGTTCGTCAGCGATGACTTGGCAGCCTGGGTTCTTCTGATCACGAACGCACTCTTGGCAATTACTTTCTCCAACTTCTACGGGCGGCATGGCGACCTCCTAGACAAGGTGCCACCGCCCTATGCCCGTATGGTGTGGACCGCGACCGTTCGTCTCTTGGTGCTGCGCGGCATCGATGACGAGGCGGCGCTTGCCCTGGCCGCCGCCGCAATACAATCGCTGGTGACGAAGCGTCTCGCCCGCGTCGTCGTGGTTCTAATCGGGGTCTTGGGCGGGGTGTTCGGGGTGGCGATCTTGATGTATCTGGTGCGTGTCAGGGGCGATGGGTATCCCGAGGTGCTCGGGTGGTTTGACGCTTCAATCGGTGCGTATCTCGCCATTTCACTGCTTTACGCGGGCGGTCGATCGGTGGCCGGCCGTGAGTTCTTCTTCACGGGCCAGATCTACGACGTCAATGTGAATTCAGCGCCTGACATTGTCGGTGATATTACCATTCGCACGCTCGCCGGGCAGCGCGGACAGAAAGTCACCCGGTTCCACCAGGTGGGCGTGCGGCAAATAACGCCATATAGCTATGGCCGTCGCCACAGCCTATACGAGAACAAGGACTGCATCGAGCAGCTCGTGACCTGGGTGGGTGAGCAGACGCACCGTGACTGATCGGATCCATGACAGAAGCTAACAGACTGACAACCCTACCCCTCCGTGGTCAAAATATCGTGTATGATAACGTGCTTTATCATAGATGTTTAGGGGTCGTTCGAATTCTCACCATGTCTGACCAACGGCTCTTAGGTTCTCCTGCGCACGAGCGTTTCCGCCCCTGGCTGATTGTTGCCAAAGGCGAATCGCCTCTTGTTGATCCTTAGGCAATCCATCTCGGCCCTCCCAATAACCGTTGGCGAGATTACTCTGAGCTATGGGGTTGCCTTGGTTGGCGGCGAGACGATACAGTCGTAGTGCCTCGCGCTCATCCTTTGGTAAACCGCCTAGGCCCAACGAATACGTGTAGCCAAGATTCAGTTCGCCCCAGCTCTCTCCTTGATCGGCGGCGAGGCGATAGAGGCGCGCAGCCTCGCGGTCGTCCTGTGGCAGTCCACCAGCGCCCTCAGCATACATAACGCCCAGGTCACTCTGGGCCGCTGCGTCACCTTTCAGCTTCATTATAGTCCTTATGCAAGCCGCCCCTGCCATCCCGGTACAAGTTGGCGAGGACACTCTGGGCCCTCGCGTTCCCCTGGTTGGCGGCGAGGCGATAGAGTCTGGCGGCTTCGCGCTCGTCCTTTTTCAGGCCACCCAGGCCTCGCTCATAGTAGATCCCGAGGTTAACCTGAGCTGAGGCGTTGCCCTGATTGGCGGCGAGACGATAAAGGCGTGCGGCTTCCGCAAGGTCTCCGCGAGAGGCTGTCGCCGTTCCAATCTGGAAAAGATCCTGCCCCGCGGGCTGGGCAAAAAAGCTCGGAAGATCATCAGGGCGACCTGGGCGGGCGGGGGCGCGGCCGGCGGTATCGCCGCGCTCCATTTGAGACAAAGTTTGAGGGAGTGGGACATGGCCTAGACCCAACGGTCGTGTCACCGGGGGCCATTTGGGCTGAAAGAACGCCCAAGCCCGCAGAAGTCCTAGCTTGTCGCACGACAAGCTTCGAGCCTACGAGATTCGGCCATTTTCCCTGTCGCATAAGTTTGTCGCGAATGCCTGAGCTATTGCGACATGTCCTGCGACAGGCGTTTTCGGCGCGAGTTGAGCGAAATAAATGGCCCCTGGTGACACGACTGTTGGGTCTAGGCCAACAGGAACCACTGCGTGGAGACGATCAAGATCACCGATTTCCGCGAGCTGCTCGGGGTGCCGCCGGGCACCTATGAGCGCGGTCTAGACTTCCAACGCAAGGTCATCGAACCTGCCGTGCTGGAGGTGAACGGCCTATCGGACATGAAGGTCGAGATCGCTATCCAGCGAAAGCACGCGCGTGCGCCGATCCAGGCCGTTACGCTGTCCTGGTGGCGCAAATCCGGCGACGAGTTCCGCGACGCGGTGCAGGAGCGCAATCGCAGCAAGGTAGGCCGGATGGCGCGCCTGCGCGGCCAAATGGAAGCGGCAACACCGGGAATAGACGAATTGCCGGCGCTGGTGGATGCCGAAACAGCCGAGAGGCTCGCCAAAACGCGGGCCGTGGAACGCGAGAGGCCAGCGATGCGGGTGCACCTGTCGCTGCACGCCGACACGGCGCGGTAGATTTCCGGCTATCCGCCTGTGCATATTTCCACATATACGAAAATGTGGATGTGCAATAGACATTTAGGTCTTCAGCCAATTTTCCAGCAATTCCTGCAGTACGTCGGAGAGGTCGCGGCCCTCGTCCTCCGCCTGCAATCGCGCCGCTGCTGCGCGCTGCGTGCGCTTCTTGAGGAAGTGCGAATAGAGCTTCCATTCCGGGTTGCTGCGCTTGCCGGTCGCTGGGCGGCCCCTACCCTTCCCCACCTCCAGTGTGGCCGCTGTTGGTGGCGGTGTGGGTTCTGCTAGCACCGCCGGGGCTTCCGGCTCGGGCTGCAATGGACGGCTCAGTTCGGCTAGCGCCGCGAATTTCCGCTTTTCAGCCACGGATGATTTCCTTCCCCGCCGCCTCGTAGGCGTCCCAGGCGCGGGCGGCGTTTCGATCGTCCTTGACGCCGTATACGGGCACGCCTTCGGCGGCGGCCTTCTCAAATGCGGCGAGCCGGGGGATCTCCGTGGCGAATACCGGGACGCCCTGGCCGATCAGCATGTCGCGCAGTTGCTGACCGTCCGTGCGTGGCTTCGGCGGCACCATCGTGAGCAAAACCTTGTGGCGCGTGTTCCCGAGGCTGCGGAGTTTGGCGAGGGTGTGAGTCAGGCCGTCGGTCGCCACGCTTTCAGGCACGGCGGGAACCACCAGCAAATCGCAATTGCCGGCAAGGTCGTTGAAATCGTCGTCTGTCGGGTTGCCTTCCGTGTCAATGATGATGTGCTGATAATCGCGGATGTGACTAACCATCTGCGCGTGCGTCACGACCTTGAAGGGCAGGCCTTTATCTCCGCTCCGCTGGCTCCATTTGGTCGCGCTGCGGATGGCGTCGCCGTCGACGAGCAGGGTAGGGGCGAGGCGTTGCAGGTAGGCGGCCAGGTGAATGGCCGTCGTGGTCTTGCCGACGCCGCCTTTGTAGCTTGTGATCGTGATTATCATCTATTCGTCTGTTTGGAATTGTGGATAGGCATACATATGGATAGGCAGAAACCCGCCTGTTTGTCTATGCGGATTTTTGAATGTGCAAAAACGTGGATTTGCGAATTTTTGTATATGTGGAAATACTAGCGACCGGCATTGCTTCTCTCCTGTTGGCCAATCTGGGTCGAATCATGGGTTCGGTGGCGTCTCGCGCGCCAGGTAGTCCGCCGGTCGCAGGATCAGAATCCCACGCCACAGGTGCAAGGCCAGCAAGTCCTGGTCGCTCGACACGACCGTGGAGGCCTGGGCTGCAAGGGCCAACTCCAGATATTTATTGTCCGCTGGATCCCGACAGTCGGTCACCGTGACTGTCGGTTCGAACCACAGGGTTCCCGAAACGAGCTGATCCAGCAGTTCCGCCCTCAGATCCGCGTCAATGAAACGCGCCAGCCGGGGCCGATGGAGCACATCGAACACTTCATCAAAAACAGGCTGTGACAGCGCGAGGGAGTCGATGGCGCGGGCCTTTTTCAGGGCCTGGTGAGGGATGCCGCCGGTGCTCATTGCAGCGCTGACAAGCGCTGAGGCGTCAAAAACAATCAGCGGGTTCGCTCGGCCTTGTGAGCAACGAGCTCGTCGGCGAGCAACTCGTCCGTCAGACCCTTCGCCTTAGCATCCGCGCCCAGCCGCTCCATGGTTTGGACCAGCAGGTCATGATCCGGGTGGGGCCGCAGGATACGGCTTACGATGCGACCGACGGCTTCGCGCTTGCGTGCGTCCGTCAATGCCGCGGCAGCCTCGGCCTCCACGGGAATGACGACGTCAACGATGCCGGCCATGCTTACCTCCTACCGTTCCACCATACAGGCCGGGGCCTGGCGAGCAAACAGTTGGCGTCGCGATACCGGCTTCTTTTGCCGTTTTTGGATAACCTATCGACCTGCACATGACCGCCTGAGTGCGACATCCTGCGCAGAGGAACAGCCGCGCCGACGCGCCGACGCCGCCTCGGCATGCGATGGCTGGCGCGGCACGGTGTAGAGCACGGCGTCGAGCCAAACCGCCAAGTTCAGACCTCGGCGCCGTGCTTACCCATCAAGAGAGGCAAGTCTTACCCGCCAGCGCCGTCCCGGCCAGCGCGCACAGCGTCCCGGACGGCTGCGAGGACGAGGGCACCCTGATCGCAGAGACGAACGACGATGCACCCGACTGCCGCCAGCTTGAGTTGGCACCATGAGGGTGGCATGCCTCTTGCGGCTACGGCGGCCAGGTAGTCCGCGACGACAGCCGGATGAGCGGGTAGATACTCGTGTCCTTGCGCCCGGCACCAAACCGCGAAATCCTCCGACCGCCTCGTATTTCTGTCGCGTCGAGTTGGCGCGCGAGGCCTCGGCGAAAGCCCTGGCCGCCTCGACGATAGCAGGGGCGAGCAAGGGCGCGCCATCAACTGAACGGACCACGACATCGGAACCAACGGGTTTGTCCGGCCTGGCCACGGTTATAGTCCGAGATGGGATTTCGCGGTGGCGGCCGCGACGTCGGAGACGATTTTAATGGCAACATCATAGACGGGCTTCGACAGTTTCCCGAGTAGCTTCTTCAGCCTCAGCGCCGATAGTTCGGTTCGTGGGGTGTCGACAGAGACCGCCGCGATCAGCGCTGCGGCATCCGTCGCGTCCTGGCCCTCAAGCTCCATCTCCACCGCTTCAATCGCCGCGGCCAACGCGTCCTGACGCCACGGATACGCCGTGCCGCAGGCGTGGCAGTTGTTCGGCAACGACGCTTCCCCGAATTCGTAGAGTTTCAAATAACCCTGGATGGGGGTCTTGCACTCCGGGCAGGCCACGATTGTCTTCGCGCCGCACTGCGGACAGAACGGCTTTGCTTCGTACGGAGACTCTTCGAGGCGGTCCGTGATCTGGTGTCCGTTGAGACAGACCTGCATCACGTCGTAGGCGTTGTCACGCGGCGGGGGTGACAGTCCCCGGCTTGCCCAGAAATCGCGATCGCTCATCGGCACCCTGCCCCCCATACCTGCGTCCAGAAAGCGATTTTTCCGGACAGAAGGAGGCTAGCACGGGACCGGCGGCAGTCGGCAACGAAGCGGATGCTGGCGCAGCGGCGGGCCGCACAGACGCCCGAGTCGATCAGTGGAGCCGCCCGAGTCGCAGCCTGGTGGGCGTACAAGAGGTCCACAGGGCTGCCGCGGGCTTTGGTGAGCGGAATGCGGACTTTGGTGAGCGAAGCGACGGAGACTCAACGAGTCGCAGAAGTTATCCCGCGGACTTTGGCGAGCAATCTAATATTAGTAAAACTAATAACCTTTCTAATAGCTTGCTCACCAAAGTCCGCAGTGACAGCTCCCCGAGTTTGTGTCAGCGTTCCAAATATGGGAGATGTGCATGACCTGATTTTACGGGATGGAAAGCAGGCGGCTATCCAAAGCTGCTTCGACCGGGGCGTGGTCGAAACTGCGGCAGCATATCTTTCTGACGAGGACAGCGGACTAGGTTTCGCCTATAGCGGTTGGGCGCAGTGTGCCCTGCCTCACGTCCGTCTGGCAGACGATGCTACATGGGGAATCACCTCAGAGAGAGTTAAACTCGTGGTGGAGCCTGGGCGCCGCTCGACATTCGCACCGGATGGCGGTCATGCCTCGGAGTTTGTCGGCGTTCCATTTGGATCGCACGCCCGTCTTATCCTGCTGTATCTGCAAACCGAGGCACTGCGGACCAGCAGCCGAGAAGTCGATCTGGGCGGTTCAATGAGAGGATGGCTTTCCAGGGTTGGCATTCCCTCCGGCGGCAAGTCGGACAAAAGCGTCCGCGACCAAGCTGAGCGGATCTCGAGATGCAAGCTGACTTTCGACATTGCGATCGGGCGCGGCACATCCGGACTTATCCGGATCTGCCGCAGGGTCTGCTGCATGTGCGCCGCCGCAAGAACGGGCTGCCCAGCACCCATCCGCTGCGCGGGCCGGAACTCAGGGCCCTGCGAGAGGTGCTGCGTGCATATCCAGACGGCG
>JBEKLE010000380.1:0-6915 GCA_050010355.1 Rhodopila sp.
GTCTCGGCGGCGTGGAAGCTGGCAGGATCGTTGGCGTCGAACATGATCAGCGGATGGAGGTTGCCGTCGCCGGCATGGAAGATATTTGCCACTTTCAGGCCGTAGCTGTCGGACATTTCCTGGATGCGGCGGAGCACGTGCGGCAGCTGGCTGGTCGGGATGGTGCCGTCCATGCACAGATAGTCGGGGCTGATCCGGCCGACGGCGCCGAACGCGCCCTTGCGGCCTTTCCAGATCGCCAGCGATTCCGCTTCCGACTGGGACACTTTCAGACTGATCGGGTCGAATTTCTGGCAGATCGCCGAGAGCTGGCCCAGCAGGCGGTCCTGTTCCTCGGCGCTGCCTTCGACCTCGATGATCAGCATGGCCTCGGCGTCGAGCGGATAGCCGGCATGGGCGAATGCCTCGCAGGCGTGGATGGCCGGGCGGTCCATGAACTCCAGTGCCACCGGGATGATGCCGGAGGAAATGATCGCGTCGACGCAGCCGCCGGCTATTTCGTTCGACCTGAACGCGGCCAGCATCGCTCTCGCACCTTCCGGGCCGCGCAGGATGCGGACGGTAACCTCGGTGACGACAGCGAGCATGCCCTCGCTGCCGGTGAGCAGACCGAGCCAGTCGTAGCCGGCGGCGTCGAGGTGGGCGCCGCCGATGTCGATGATCTCGCCGTCGATGGTGACGATCTTCAGGCCCAGCAAATTGTTGGCGGTGACGCCGTATTTGAGGCAGTGGGCGCCGCCGGAGTTCATGTTGACGTTGCCGCCGATCATGCAGGCGAGCTGGCTGGACGGGTCGGGCGCATAGAAGAACCCGTCGGCGGACACGGCATTGGTGATGCCGATATTGGTCACGCCGGCCTGCACCACGGCGCAGCGGTCGGCGTAGTCGATGTCGAGGATCTGGTTCATCCGCATCATGCCGACGACGACGGCGTCTGCCATCGGCAGCGCGCCGCCCGAGAGCGATGTGCCGGCGCCGCGGGGGACGACGCGCACACCGTTCCGGTGGCAGTAGCGCAGGACGGCGGCTGTTTGTTCCGTGGTTTCCGGGAGGGCTACGGCCAGGGGGACCTGGCGGTAGGCGGACAACCCGTCGGTCTCGTACGGTTTCAGGCGGATTGGTTCGGCGATCAGGCCGCTCGCGGGCAGCAGCGCGCGAAGGCCGGCGACGATGCTGTCGCGGCGGGCCATGACGTCGGGTTTCGGGTCGGGCTGGCGGATCATTGGGGTCCTCCCTGCGGCTGAACGTGGGCGGACCATAGCGATTTTTGGGGGTGGTGGAAGGGTTGGGTCGTGCGAGTTGCCGGGGGCGACCCGTGGGTCTGCGAAGGGTGGAGAGCGGACATGGGACTACTTGCGCTGTCGCCGACCGAGTTGCGCCCTTTGCGGCCGTTCAGAGGAGCGGCACCGTTTCTCCGAAGCGGTCGTTCGTGGAGGCAGCGGTAAAATGGCTGGGTCGGGTGGAAACCGGACCTTCCGATCATGGTCCAATCGCCGCAGATGACCCAACACAGACATCCACCACCAGGGCGTGGTCCGCCTCGCATCCGACGCCGGGAGCACTGCACGGGCCGCCAGTGGCTTTCGGGGAACCCCTGCCATCTGCTATCGTCCACGTCGTTCGAGAGTTTATCTGGGGATGTCGGTTTAAGGAGATCGTCTATGTCTTCGCCACACCAAACCGGCCACCCCCAGGACCATCCTCGTCGTCGTAGCTTCCTAGAAGCCTCTGGTGCAATCACGGCGTTGGCGTTCATCGGTGTCGGGACGCTCAGCAGCATTGCCTACGCTGACGCACTGACCAAGGCGCAGCGCGACAGATTGACTCCGGACGACATTTTGGCGCTCATGAAAAAGGGCAACAAACGCTTTTACACCGGAAAGCGTGAAGACTATAATTTTTTGGCTCAACAACGTGCCAGCGCCACGGGTCAATACCCGGCTGCGGTACTACTTAGCTGCATTGACTCGCGAGCTCCCGCCGAGACGATCTTAGACCTCGGCATCGGCGACATCTTCAACAGTCGCGTCGCGGGCAATGTCGAAAATGTCGACATCCTTGGCAGTATGGAGTTCGCCTGCAAACTGGCTGGGGCCAAGGTGGTTCTGGTCATGGGCCATACGGCGTGCGGGGCTATTAAGGGTGCAATTGACAACGCTGAACTCGGCAATCTCACGGGCTTGTTGGCAAAAATTAAACCCGCGGTGGCGGCGACGACGTACACCGGCGAAAGGACGTCGAAGAATTACGCGTTTGTTGATGCTGTCGCGCGCAAAAATGTCGAAATCACTATAGCCAACATTCGCAAAGACAGTCCCGTGCTCGCCGAAATGGAGTCGAATGGCGCTATCAAGATGGCCGGTGCGATGTACAATCTGGAGACGGGTGTCGTAGATTTCTTCGCCGGATGACTCCGTGCGGGGCGTTCGCCTGCGCGGCGACGCGAACATTATCGAATTGAAGACACTGGAAGATGGTTCGCTGTTTTCCGGCCAGTGGTCCGTGACGACTGAGGCACGGAAGTCGCCGGGAGGGCGCCGTGTCGCGGGACCTCTTAGGATCTGGGGGCGAAGCAGAGGATCACTTCCGATTGATCGACCCCTGGCGGTCGATCTCCTCGGCCAGAATCGGAATACCCAGATTGCAGGAGTGTACACCCTGCGCGACGCAGAGCTTGAGGGTTTCCATGATCTCCTCCGGCGTCGCGCCCACTGCGACGGCGCCCTTGATGTGACGGCGGGTACCCGGCGCGCACATATGGGTGTAGGAGGCGTCTAGGGCGATGCTTAACAGCTCGACCTCCTTTGGTGTGAACAGGCCACTGGAGTATATCGCGATGCCTGTTGCCATTGCCTCGTCGGTCCAGACTGGATCGAGTTCCAGGAACGGGTCCCAGGCCTGATTCCACCGGCCGGCCGCGCGCATTTTGTCGCAGGCGGGCGTCGCCACGTTCTTCGCAGGCGGCTGTGCTCCAGCCGCCTGCGCTTCGAACGATCGGAGGCCGCTGGCGAGATCGGCGCGATCGCTCAAGCGTTGGCTATCAATCGCGGCCCTGTCGGTATCCGGCTCACGCGCGGACTTTCCAAGGTGAACCTGGTCCGCAGCGCCGCCTGCTCCGTCTCCCGACATATCCGACCGAGTGAATTACGCCTCCAAGATGATGCAGATGGTCCTCGTCGGAACAAATCCAAACTGTCGAACAGCCAGCGAACACCGGCCAACCGCAGGGCTGCGTGACTTAGCCGACAGGCTTTCGAGGCTGCGCACGGAGCTGTCCTTTCCGCAGCCAGCCGCTAGGAAGCGTTGGCGGAAACAGGCCTTGAGAGACGTCCGAGGTGGGTCCGACACCGGCTGGGTCGCTTGAACGCTGAACGAACGGCCGCTTCCCTCGATCGCTGCCCCGAAGCCGCCATTCCGTTATCGGCCAACGCCGGAAGTTTGGGCCGCCGCTGCGAATGACCGCTTTGGGGTCGGAACCCGCCCTTCAAGCAGACGCTTTCCGAGCAGGTCAGATGCCTGGAACGAAGCGATGCTACATGCTATTTGTCATGTAGCGCTGGCTCTACCGCCAGTCGCGCACCGATTGACCGTAACCGCTTTGGACACCCACGAAGTCGTCAAGGAACTGAGGGCTGTCGGTTTCGCCGACGAACAGGCCGAAGCGGTCCCGCGCGTGATCCGCAGCTCTCAGGACATCGATCTGTCTAATCTCGTCACCAAGACGGACCTGCAGCTCACGAAGACCGAGCTGCAGAACGAACTGGCGTCGGTAACAACTGATTTGCAGAATGGACAGGTCGCGGTAAGGGCTGAGTTTGCGGCGGATCATCGGGATGTCCCCGATCGCGGAGACGATGGCTGCGGCGACACCGGCGTCGCCCGGCGGGTCGCATTGTAGCGAGGACCGCGCGATCCTCGTCACCGGTGCGGCGCGGGTGGCATGGGTGTGCATATCGATGGTCATAGGCCCCATCTCGACCGATCGCGGTGTGCCCGTCCTGGGCGCTTAAATTGGACGGTTGCAAGGTTGGTCTTGCGCGGAACGAGGCGGTTGCGCATGTTGCAGCAATACGACGGAAGAAGGCTGATCGGAGCAAGGCGATGGACGGCGGAGCAGACACAAGGCGCATCACGATTCACGCGCCGGACGATTTCGCCGGGATGCGGGCCGCGGGCCGTCTTGCCGCAGAAACGCTCGACATGATCGTGCCACATGTGAAGCCGGGCGTTTCGACCGGTTTCCTCGACCGCCTGTGTCATGATTTCATCCTGGACCATGGTGCGACGCCCGCTCCGCTGAACTACCGCGGTTATCCGAAATCGATCTGCACCTCGATCAACCACGTTGTCTGTCACGGGATTCCGGGCGAGCGCAAGCTGGAGAACGGGGACATTCTGAATATCGATGTCACGGTTATCCTGGATGGCTGGCACGGGGACTCATCGCGGATGTACGCCGCGGGGACGCCGAACACGCGCGCGCGGAACCTGATCGACGTCACTTATGAGTCCCTGTTGCGGGGTCTGAAGGTTGTAAAGCCGGGCGCCACGCTGGGTGATGTCGGGCACGCTATTCAGACCTTCGTCGAGGGGCAACGGTTCAGCGTGGTTCGCGATTTCTGCGGACACGGCATCGGGCGGCGTTTCCATGAGCCACCCAACGTGCTCCATTTCGGCCGCCCCGGCGAGGGGCCGATCCTGCGGAAGGGCATGTTTTTCACCATAGAACCGATGGTGAACGCCGGCCGTCCGGAGGTGAAGGTTCTCGACGATGGCTGGACCGCCGTCACGCGGGATCGCAGCCTCTCGGCCCAGTTCGAGCACATGATCGGCGTCACCGACGACGGCTGCGAAATTTTCACGCTGTCCCCCGCCGGCTTGGACAAGCCGCCGTTCGGCGTTAGCTGATTGGCAATGTTTGGCTTGTAGCGTTGGCAGCGCGATTTTACCGCGAGTGTCATGTCCAAAGCCTCCAAGCCGGCCGGCCTGGCCGACGTTTCACTCTTCCCCGGTCTGTTGCCCCAGCCGACCGAGGCCGCGGATTCGGTTGGGGGCGACGGCCACCGGCAGCGCATGCGGCAACGGCTGCTGAAAGCCGGCCCGGACTCGCTGGCGGACCACGAGATGCTGGAGATGATCCTGTTCATCGCGCTGCCGCGGCGAGACACCAAGCCGATCGCTCGGGATTTGCTGACAAGGTTCAGGACGTTCGGTGGCGTTGTCGGCGCGCCGGTCGCGGAACTGTTGGCGGTCGAGGGTCTGGGCGAGGCCGGCGCGGCGGCGATGAAGCTGGTTCAGGCGGCTGCGCTGCGCATGATGCGGCAGGAGGTCGCCTCGCAACCGGTGCTGTCGACCTGGGACAGGCTGACGGATTATCTGACAGCGGCGATGGGACAGGAACGCACCGAGCAGTTTCGGGTGCTGTTTCTGGATGGCCGCAACAAGCTGATTGCCGATGAGGTGCAGGGGCAGGGCACGATCAATCACGCGCCGGCGTATCCGCGTGAGGTGGTGCGGCGCTGCCTGGAACTTCACGCCACTGCGGTGATCCTGGCGCACAACCACCCAAGTGGAGAACCAACGCCGTCGCGGGAGGATGTGGCGCTGACGACGGAGATTGCGCGGGCCGCGTCGACGATGGGGATAACGGTGCATGATCACATCATCGTCGGGCGGGGTAAGTGGCTGAGTTTCAGGGCGGAAAAGCTGCTTTGAAGAAGTATCGCATCACCGCCAAATCGGCGGTTCTGCTGGCGGCGGGCCATGGCCAGATCGACTCTGTACCGCCCACTTTGCGCGGCGTGCCACATGCGGGTTGGATGATCGACGCCAGCGAAGCGTCGCGTATACTCGCCCCCTGAGCCAATGGCCGCCAGACGGATACGACAAGGGAGAAGCGTGTGAAGAAAAACACTATCAGCGTCGCGACGCTGGCGATTGCCTCGATGATCGCTTCCGGCGCCCGGGCGGCGCCGGTCACGCGGGAGGACTTCCAGGTCGAGACCGCCGCCAACCTCATCTCGCTGTGCAGCGCCGCTGAGACCGATCCGCTCTACACGGCCGCTCGAAACTTCTGCCACGGCTTCGCGGTCGGCACGTTTCGCGTGCTCGCGACGGAGGAAGCCGCCATGAAAACGAAGCGCAAAATGTTCTGCATGCCGGCGACCCAGCCGACCCGCGATCAGGCGATCGCCGGCTTCGTTCAATGGGCGAGCGATCGGCCAAAGCCGCTTGCCGGCTCCCCGACCGACGCAATCGCCGCGTATCTTGCCGCTGCCTATCCCTGCAAATGATCCGAAGGGACACCAAGCCATGCGCACTGCAATCACCCTCCTGGTCGGCGCGACACTCCTGGCCGGCTGCTCGGACCTGAACAACACCCAGCAGCGCGCGCTGACGGGCACCGTAGGAGGTGCCGGTGTCGGCGCCGTGCTGGGCGCGATCGGACGCGGCAGGCCATACCCATTGAAGGATGCGAGGGCCGATCGCCCTGCCGCAGGCTCCTTTGCCGCTCCTGATTTCCCTCAGGCGATGGACCCTCAACCTGCCCGGTGATCGCCGCCGCGTGCGGCCACGGCGCCTCTTATGCTATGCTAGCCCCTCGTTGAACTGGATCACCGGCTGGACATCCGTGAAGTTCGGGATGTCGCCCAACACGGCCGCGCCGTGGGCGTGTCCCGCCGCTTTGAACGCATCCACGGAGTCGAAGTCCAGCAGTGCAATGACCTGATAGCCCGCCGGATCGCCGGTGGGCGAACCAAAACCTTGCAGCACCTGCGTTCCCTTCAACCTAGCAGGCCCCATCAGCGATCCGACCAGCGGGATGTGCGGGCTTCGACGTCCCGGTCGGCTGCATGAAGGGCTTCGCATCCGCTCGAAACCACTGATCCAGACTGCGCCGGACTCGATCGAGGG
>JBEKLE010000381.1:0-7957 GCA_050010355.1 Rhodopila sp.
CGGCCAGGCCTGTCTGCCCATCGCGTTCGATGCGTGCAACCTCAAGCTCCGTCGTTTCCCCGGCATCAAACTCCGCAACCAGCTTGACCCGCCATACCAGTTTCGCCACCAGCCACCCTCGCACTCCGTGATCCCATAACCTACCGAAACCGGAACAAACCCCACAACCTTGCATGCTCCCGCACTCATACACCCGCTCGCTTGGCCGGGATGGCTGATTGAGAACATAGTGAATCGAATCAGCCCCGAATGGGAGTTTAATCAGTTTTCAGCAACACCTTACTTTCTCGTCCTTGTCTCGATCGCCACCATTGGTCTGTTCGCCGACAGCTATGCCTTCTCACTCGCAGGCGCCTACATCTTGAGCGCGTTAGAGGCTCTCGGGATGTGGTGCACCGTCGCGGTCGGTCTTGGACGGCCGAGCGGGCCATTTCTATATCTTCGGCAATTCGGATTGCGTCGGCGTCCCTATCCCGGGGGACTCGTTTTGCTGACGGGCCGCGGCCTCTACATGGTCTTGATGACCTATGGCCTCACAATCTATTATTTTGCAGCTCTTTATTTTCTTCTTCTGAAATATAACCCGTCTTCTATCATCGGACTCGCCTATCCGTCAAAGTTGGAGCAATTTATTAATTGTCTGTATTTCAGTTGCATTACCATTACCACCTTAGGGTATGCTGATATGTATCCCCATGCGGCCGTTTCGCGGATAACCGTGGTGCTTGAGGTGTTTACGGGTCTGGCCTTCAGTTTGTTTTTTTTCGGAGCCTTTGTCGCGTTTCACGTTAATTCCTTGGGTAAAAAAGACGACTAGTGGGAGCCATGAACCTATGTTCATCGCGCATGACCAAGGACGTTATCATGCGTAAGAATCAGGGAAGGGGACCTCGACCTTTCGAACGGCGGCCGCAGGTGCGAGCGATTCAGACTGCGCTGTTGTTATGGCTTAGGAGTTATCGAGTTATCGAAGCTCACGCCCTGTGCAAGCGTCCGCCTATTTCTTAGCCGGCCGCGGCATCGGCCTCACCCCGACCTGCTCCTCCGCCGTATACGGCGCTCCATAATACGGGAAATCATTGCGAATGCGCCCACGGTCGGGAGCAAGTCCATCGACAAGTGGCGTGTTGGCTGCCAGCGTCAACATCACATCCAGCGCATCGTCGCCGAGCGCGCGTCCATTGAAGCTGGACACCTCAAATGCGGCGGATGTTCCAAGCTCGTAAGGCAATGTGTTGGGACAAAGCCGTGCAGCGATCAGCTTCCCGTATTCACCCGGGTTCGCCGCCGAACCGGCATAGGTCGTCATCTTCTCCGCAAAATCCGCGATCGACTTCGCGAAGCGCTCTAGATCTTCAGACGGACCCGACGCATTGAATTGTTCTTTCACCTCTTGATCGCTCGGGTCGTTCAGGAAGAGATGTGTAACCATAGGCAGGCCCCAACGCGAAACTTGTACCTCCGGCGCATGGCCAAAGAGGGAGATCGTCGCCCATGCGTTGATTTTGCCTCTCCCAATCAGTTCGCTCGGCACTTCCAGCACAATCGCCGTAACATTCCGCCTCGCAAAGGGATTCAGCTGATGCAGAAAGGCGTCTCCATCGAAGCGCTGGTCCTTATAGAAAGCAGTCATAAACGTGCCGAATCCAGTATTTGCCGCAAATAGCTCTGGAGCAATCCCGACATACGCACGAAGATCCGAACCAGTCGCTACCGATCCGGTTTCACCCTCAACCAGACTCTCTCCGGCGTCACCACGAAGAGCATCGTCACCCGTTGCCTTCCGCACCACAAACGGCTGAATGTGAGTGTGCTCACTGCCATCTCCGTGTCGTGGTTCACCAAACCTGAACTTGAACGTAACCTCTTCCCTCGCATCTCCGTTCAGGTCGAACCTGAACGCGTAGAGCCCTTCTGGATGAAGCGTATCCGGAGCCGATAATCCTAGATCCGGATTCACGGTCATCGCCATCACCGTTTTGCCCGATGGGCCTTCAAATAAATAAAAGTCGCAGAGGTTGAGGCTCGGATTTTCCCTCGCCAGTTTGGTATCGAAATGATGTGACATACAGCATCTCCTTGAAAGAATGGCAATTAACTCGCCCTAAGTGACTTGGCGATTTGGCACCGACTGATGCGGTTGTTCCATTCGCTCCTTATAATTTCGCACTCTCGGGCGGCGGACTTCGGTCGCATCGGACACTCCTTCGGCGGCGAACGGTCATCAGCGTTCCCAATTCGACGATCGTTGTTGGAACAAACATGTTGATCGGCGGGTTGCTGAAGGTGACCGTCCACCGGCCCGGACAGGTGCGGTCGGTGTTGAACTGCGAAGGGTTAGGCATGGCGCATCTCCTACCTCGATTGGCAGATCAGTTTTGCGTTCAAGCTAACCTCGGGACACGGTGTATTGCAGATCGGGGACCTCCACCGCGCAGACTAGCCGATCTAATGCCCGCCGAGCTCCAAGGTATGGGCAGAAGACATCAAATCGACGATCTCATTTGTGGTCACGATGGCGGTTGCGTATCTCGGAATATTAACCTCGAGAGCAGCATGCATCATGGCGTCGTGTCCTTCTTGTCCAGACCAGCTTCATCCCAACATGGGATATCGCCACACGGGAGCGGCTGGACGTTTGCGCGGGATGTGCGCGGTCTCTCCCAGGCCACTCATGTACGAAGCGACTTGAAGGCGGCGCGAAGTTCCTTGCAGAAGAGTTCCGGCTGTTCCCAGGCCGCATAGTGCCCGCCCTTGTCAACCTTGTTGTAATAGATGAGCTTATGATACGCCCGTTTTGCCCAACTCTCCGGGGCCTCATAATTCTCGCCAGGAAAGACGGTCACGGCAGCCGGGATCGAGACGTCGGCGGCGTTGTAAAGGTTGATGTGACTTTCCCAATAGAAGCGAGCCGCAGAAGTCGCCGTGTTCGTCAACCAGTAGAGCGTGAAGTCGTCGAGGACATCGTCTCGCGTGAGATCGCCTGCGGGGTGTCCATCGATCGTGCGCCCGAGCACGGCCGAGGTGATCGCCGCTGCTGGCTGACCATAGCCGTCACCGTGGTCAAACATCCAGGCTGCTAGGCCGACGGGTGAATCCGCCAATCCATACAGCGTTTGCGGGCGCGTACCCATCATTTGTGCGTAAGCGCGTCGCTTCGCAAACAAGACCGTGAGCTGCTCGTACGCGCGTCTTTCGTCGGCGGAGAGACCGGATGGTGGTGGGTCGTTGGCCTGAAGCGCTTTCGCCACATCGGGTGGAATTGTTCCAGGGAAGTTGGTGTGAATGCCCAGCAACTCAGGAGGCGCCTGTTTGGCCATCACGGTACAGACACCTGCGCCTAAATCGCCACCTTGCGACACAAATTGTGTGTATCCAAGACGCCTCATCAGCACAACCCAGGCACGCGCGGTGCGCTCCGGCCCCCAGCCCGTAGTCGTCGGCCTGGCTGAAAACCCGAATCCCGGCAGCGAGGGAATCACCAGATGGAAAGCGTCCGATGCGCTGGCGTCATGTGCCGTGGGATTGGTAAGTGGATCGATAATCTTAAGCTGCTCGATGACCGAGCCGGGCCACCCGTGCGTGACGATGAGCGGAAACGCATGTTCATGTTTCGAACGAACGTGAATAAAATGAATGTCCAGCCCGTCGATTTCGGTCACGAATTGCGGTAAGATGTTTAGTCGCGCCTCCACCTTGCGCCAATTGTACTCTGTCCCCCAGTACCGGGCGAGTTCCTGAATCGTCGCGAGCTGCACGCCTTGCGATTCATCCGTGACCGTTTGCCGATCAGGCCAGCGGGTCGCGCTGATGCGCCTGCGCAACTCGGTAAGCTCAGCGTCCGGAGCGCTAAAATGAAATGGACGAATTGCGGTCGTATCACGAGCTGTCGGTTTTACATCGTTATTCATTGCCGTACCCATTCCTGAGAAGAAAAGACCTACTGGGCCTGCAGCGACCGCTGCTGTTGCCGCACCACAGAGGCGACGGCGATTGACGTTGAACTCCTCCTGCATAGCGAGCGCCTCAGTGACGGATTGGTGGATTGCCGTCATAGCCAGTTCGATCTCGCGCATCTCCTTCGTCGATTGGCAGAACCCTACCGCAGCGATCTGAAGCCCGCGCGAACCTCTTCTGAAAAGAGCTTCGGCTGTTCCCAGGCCGCAAAGTGTCCGCCCTTGGGGAGCTTGTTGAAGTGAATGAGCTTGGGGTACGCCTGCTCCGCCCAGCTCCGCGGAGCAGGATAGAGCTCGTCGGGGAAGACGCTTACGGCGGTCGGGACCACGACGCCCTTGACCGCGAAGAACGACGCACCCTTGTTCTCCCAATACAAACGGGCGCCTGAGAGCGCGGTATTCGTCAACCAGGTCAGCGTGATGTTGTCGAGGACGTCGTCTCGGGTGAGGCCTTCGCTCCCGCCGGCAAAAACACGCGCGATCATCTCGTAGCTGCGTGCGTCATGATCAAGGAAGTAGGCGGCGAGACCGATAGGTGAGTCCGCTATTCCGTACAGCGTCTGCGGTCTCAACCCCATCTGAAAGCCGTAGCCGATACCCTTTGCATAGACAAAGCTCAGCCGCTCGTAAGCGAGCTTCTCGTCGGCCGAGAGACTCGCCGGCGCCGGTGCGCCGGAAAAGGCCAGTTCGTCGATGTCGAGTGGAATCACGTTCGCCATATTGGTGTGGATGCCCATCAATTCCGGCGGCGCCTGCACGCCCATAAGCTCGGTGACGATGGCGCCCCAGTCGCCGCCCTGCGCGACGAATTTCGTGTATCCGAGGCGTTTCATCAGCACCGTCCAGGCACGCGCAATGTGGGCGGGGTCCCACCCCGTCGTGATCGGCCTTGCGGAAAAACCGTAACCGGGCATCGACGGAATCACCACATCGAACGCATCGGATGCATTTCCGCCGTGTTCGGTGGGATTGGTCAGCGGGTCGATGATCTTCATCTGTTCGGTGATCGAGCCCGGCCATCCGTGCGTGACGATGAGCGGCAGCGCATTCTCGTGCTTCGAGCGGACGTGAATGAAGTGAATGTCCAGCCCGTCGATCTCAGTGATGAACTGTGGCAGCGCGTTCAGTTTTGCCTCGATTTTGCGCCAGTCGTATTCTTTCGCCCAATAGCTCGCCAGCGCCTGGATGGTCGCGAGCTGTACTCCCTGGGTCGGATCTGTGACCGTCTCTCGTTCAGGCCATTTGGTCGCGTTGATGCGCCTGCGCAATTCGGTGAGTTCGGTTTCCGGAACATTCACGTGAAACGGTCGAGTGGCCGTCTTCTCGGTAGTCCGTCCGGTGCTTTGAGTGGCGGTGGTTGCTGTCACTGCGTCTTTCCCCTTTGAAATTGATTCCCGGAACGTTCACGTGAAACGGCCTATGGCCGTTTGTGTCGAGTGTGACCTACGGGCCGGAGCGAGGCGGTACGTTCGCGAAGAGGTCGCCGAGCCCTTCAGCCATCGTCGGATGGGCAAGGATCGCGTCCCGCAGCTTCGGATAGGGCAGGTCTGCCACCATCGATCGTAAAGCCGAGGATGCGGTCGTCACTTGCGCCGACAAGGGCCTTCATGAAGCCTTGTGTCTCGTCTGTCGTCGCCGTCCGTCGGACGCCGCTCATCGGCAGCCGGGTGACGCGGACGGTCACATTTCGCTGTTGTGCTTCGCGTTCGCTCAGTCCGACGTGAGCGAGCGGCGGCTCGGTAAACATGCAGTAAGGAACCAGCCGCCCGCGTGTGCTGCGGTTGGCGCCCGCCAAATTGTCCCGGATGATTCGAAAGTCGTCGATGGAGACGTGCGTGAATTGCGGGCTGCCGGCGCACTCCCCGATCGCCCAGACGTTGGGCGCGGTCGTCTCCAGCCGCTCGTTGACGCGGATATAGCCGTGCGCATCCAATTCGACGCCGGTCTCTTCTAGCCCGCTGCCGGCGGTGTTGGGAACGCGCCCCGCCGCCACGAAGATGTCGCTGCCCTCGATGTTTTGCTCGCCGGAGGGGGTGCGCACGGTCAGGCCGACGCTGTCGCCGGATCGGCCCTGCACATTGAGGGTTTGCGCCTGGAAGAGAAATTGAATGCCCTCTTCCCCCAAAATTCGTTGTACTTCATCGGCGACGTCGGGATCCTCGCGGGCCATCAGCTGAGCACCGGTCTCGATCACGGTCACACGGCTCCCGAAGCGGCGATAGGCCTGGGCCAGTTCGAGACCGACATAGCCGCCGCCGAGCACCACCAGATGCGAGGGCGCATAGTCGAGGTCGAGCGCCTCGATATGGGTCAGCGGCCGCGCGGCTTCGAGGCCCGGAACCGGGGGGATTGCCGCGTGCGTACCGAGGTTGAGGAAGACCTGGTCACCCGCCAAGACCCGCGTACCGCCATCATTCAGCCGCACCTCGAGCGTTTTCGACGCGACAAACCGCCCGCTGCCCATGATCAATTCGGCGCCGCTTGTGATTTCGCGGTTGACCATGTCGCGCTTTCGCTGGCGCACCTTTGCCATGTCGGTCGTGACCAACCCGGTGATCACCGTGCCGAACTGGGCTGCGTGATGCGCCTGATGCGCGATCCGGGCGCTCCAAATCTCGTTCTTGCTCGGCAGGCAAGCGATGTTGGGACAGGAACCGCCGATCCACCGGCGCTCGACGACGGCGGTCCGCCGCCCCGACTGCGCCAGATGCCAAGCCAGTAGCTTGCCGCCAAATCCACTGCCCAGGATCAGGGCTTCGAACTGTTCGGATTGAGGCATCGGCTTCCTCCAGTACCAGCTTGTCAGAGAGGAAAGTGCTTGAGGGGCCCTTGTAGCATTCCGTCGAATGAATGGCAGCCTGGGGTAAGGGCCGACGAAGAGCCCGATCGTCTGCGCGCAGGTCGCTTCGAGGTCATGCGCGGCAAAGGCCACGTGGTCGATCCCGAGAACATACGGCCTCCGGCAGGCTCGTCAATATTGCTGAAAATCGGCGTCGTGGCGCATGCTTCGTCAAGCCGCTGGCCTCAATGATCAGGCCGGGCTCCGTAACTAGAAGATTTTTCCTCTCCCCTCCCCCGGCGTTGCCGCGGCGAGCCGGCGGGGACCATATCGAGGAAAATGACGACGGTTCTGCCTTTATCCTTACGCCGATCCCCGGCACGATCGCGAGGCGCCACGCCCACCAACCATTCAGCAAGGTGCATTGCGAGAGTCGGCTTGGAACGATTGGGAGCGTCGGTCCGCTGGTGAGGCAACGAATGTGAATCGAGGAATCGCATGCTAATCGACGGCAATTGCCACTGCGGGAATATCTCCTTTGCGCTCGAATGGCGCGGGGAAATCCCCGACATCTCGGCGCGTGCGTGCGGGTGCACCTTTTGTGTTAGACATGGCGGTGTTTGGACATCGAAGCCAGGGGCGACATTGAATTAGGTGGTTGCGAGTTTCGGCGTCTCCTTAACTAGTTGTATTATAGCCATATTTCGACTTTCTGGCCGGCACCGCTCATGCTTCTCACGAAGCCATGTCCGGATGCGCAATATGACAAAGAGCCAAGCCACGACGCCGATTCCCGTACAACTCTCGGGGGCAGAGTTCATCGCATTTATCTTCCCGCATTTGTCGATCCCCAGGCGCGGGCCGAAGTGCAAACTGGGCTATCACCGCGTCTTCAATCTGATCCTGTGGGTTCTCTATACGGGTATACAATGGAAGTGCCTGCCAGTACCCAGAGCCAGCGACGGGACCACACGACAATCTACGAGGTGTTCGCGAAATGGGCTGACGACGGCTCGCTCGAGCAGGCGTTCATCGCCAGCGTGCGGTATCTGGCGGAGCATCACCAGCTTGATCTGCATGGCGATGGCACCAACACCGTCGCCAAAAAGGGCGGCGATGGCATCGGCTATTCCGGCCACAAACATCAGAGGGGTGAGAAGATCATCGCGATCGTGGACAATAACGGCTTCGTGCTGGCTCCGCTTCCGGTGGCGCCGGTGAA
>JBEKLE010000382.1:0-6439 GCA_050010355.1 Rhodopila sp.
CACCTGGCATAGTTCACCTCGAACACCCGTGCGGCCTCGGTCGGCGCGACGAGCCCGTCCTCCATCGTCCGCACGAGCGCCCCGATACCGAGCGCCGCGGCGCGGTGCACGACGCCGCGCCAGGCGCACCAGTCCCGAAGGTAGCGTGCGGCGGCGTTCCATCCATCCAGATGGGCAGCCAGCGAACCGGCCCAGTCGGCGCGTTCAGAATCGACTATGCCGACGGGATCGGCGCCGCTCAGACCTGCAAGAGTTTCGGTCGCCGCCGCAACCTCCGCCTGGGCCGTTCGTAACGCGGCAAGAGTGCCGCCGACCGAGGCCGAGGGCATAAGCACATCCGCCCCGTCGGCGACCAGACGTGCGAGACGCTCGCGCAGTGACAGGAGGTCTTCAGGACCCTTTGCACAGGACGCCGCGGCGGCACGGAGCCTTCGCCCCCAGTCGAACTGCGCTTCGACGCGCGCGAAGTCGGTGCCAAGTCCGCTCCACCTGGCCCCTAACGCCGCGGCCATTTGCCCGCTGACCGAGCCGATGGCCAGTTCGATTGCCTGCATCTCGACCAGCCGCCCAAGTTCTGCCCGGAGCTCGCCGGGCAGCTTGCCTTCCACGGCGCCGGTAAGTCGGCCGCGCACCCTGCGCCGGGCCACGGCGCGCGGCAGGAACCAGCGGTGGCCCGCCGAGGTCCACTCGCCTTCGATCTCTGCAAGCGGCAAGGCCGTCGCGGCGGGTCGCCACTTCGTCTCGAGCGTCCCGGCGATGTCCTGATGGCGGACAGCCAGGACGGCCTGCGCACGGGCCGTCTCCGCGGCCGTTTCGGCACCGTCCCGCATCGTCCATGCAGCCTCGCGCGCAATCGGTTCCAGCAAGATTCCGGCGAGCGTTCCAAGGGCGGCCAGAGCCGGGCGCGACAGGTCAGCTTCACCGATGGCAAGAGACCGCCGCGCCGCGGCTTCAGCGCGGGAAAGCGTCTTAAGCCTCGCCGACAAAGTCCGCGCGGCATCGAGCAGCCGGTTCTCCCAGGGCGGCGACCACTCGGTCGCCTCCACGCCGGACAGAACGGCGGCCGCTGAAATGTCGCCGACGCGAAGGCGCACTGCCGCCGCGTCCTCGACCGATTCCAACAGACGCTGGTAGTCGGCGGGGTCATGGAAATCGGCATCAGGCCAGTGCAGGCCCACCTCGGGGACATCGCCGCCGCGAAGCACGCAGCGCAGCCCATGGCTCGGAACGGCGTCCATCCGTTACGGCCCCGCCTGTGCAGTTCCCGGACATAGGCATTCAGTTCGGACCGCAGCGACCCGATATCCGCGGAAGCTGACTGCCACTCGGAACGGTCAAAGTCTTCGCGCGCCTGCTGGGCGCGGCCCATCTGCTCGAGGATCAGGGCCTTGCTGCTTTTTGGTGAGGACAGATCGAGGCAGAAATCGCCCAGGCCGATCCTGCGAAGGTGGCGCTGCACAACCTCAAGGGCTGCCCGCTTTTCGGCGACGAACAGCACGGTCGATCGCTGAGACAGCATGTCGGCGATGATGTTTGCGATGGTCTGACTCTTGCCCGTGCCTGGCGGCCCGATCATGACGAAGCTCTCGCCCGCTCTCGCGGCGGCAACCGCCCGCAACTGCGAGCTGTCAGCCTCGAACGGGCAAACAAGGTCTGCCGCCGTTTCGTCGAGGTCTCCAGCCTTTCCGTCAAAACCAAAGATGTCGTCTTCCGCCCTTCGGGAACTATCCGACGTTTCTGGCTCAACGGCGGCACGCCTGTCCATCAGACGGCGGGCGACCTCGCTTTCCCGCAGGATTTCGGCACGGTCCGAAAGGTCCTTCCACATCAGGTATTTCGTGAACGACAGGTTCGTGAGGGTTACCTCATTGGTGACCTCCCATCCTGGGATGTCGCGCAGCTTCATACGGAACGCGTCGAGCGACGCCGCGACGTCAAGACTGCCGTCGCTGGTTCCCGGCCGTTCCGCCAGGGGCGCGGGAAGACGGATGTCGAACTCCTGGCGCAGCATCTCCAGCAGAGTGGGATTGATGCGGACTTCGTCGTCATGGGGACGAAGCGAGAATCTCGACCTGACACTCGGCCGCTCCAGCGTAACCGGAAGCAGAACGATCGGCGCACGGTAGCGCTTTTCTTTGCCACCCTGGCGCCAAAGCAGAGAGCCTATCGTGAGGAACAAGGTGTTTGTGCCGCCCTCCTGCTGAGCGGCACGCGCGCTGCGATAGATTTCGGTCAGTGCGGCCTGAAGCGACGCGTCATCGCGACCCACGACCAGTTCGCGCCGGTCCAGGGCCTCCAGGGCGAATGCGCGGTCGGAATCCTCGCGCATCCGCTCGCGGTGGAGCTGCGCGCTGCGCGGATCGGCGCCGTTCATAAGCTCGGGCCATGGCCGGAACCTCAGCGGCTGCGCCTTTGCGCGACCTTGCATGTCCGAGAGCAGCCGCTCCAGACGCACCGGGTCCGGGCAGTCGATCGGCAAAACCTGCTTGCCGCCGGAGGGCAGGTTCAGCAGGCGGTTGCGTCCGGTCAGGTCCAGCAGGCGCTTTCGCCAGCGTTCCAGGCGACCCTCATGTGTTTCGCGCTGCTCGTCCGCGTCCTCGTCGGGGTCGTCCCTGAGCGGCGGGGCCTCGTCAGGCGGCAGATCGGCTGGGCTGCCCGTGTCTTCGATGGGGGTCACCTTGAACATGTATTCGGCGCCGCCAGAGCTCAACGGGCGGATCCGCCGCTGTCTTGCCCGCTGCACGTCGATGACAGCCTCGAACTCTGTGTCCTTTTCGGCAACGACATGCGCCTCGCCAGCCTCACACGCCCGCTTGAAGCCAGACCTGCCGCTCCCGCACACGAGGGTCGTCTCGAACAGCAGCAGATCGTGGAGTGCCAGCCGGGTCCGCAGGCCTGGTGCGTCGTCGGCGACCGAGCATCCAAAATCATGGCGGGTAAGCCAGAAGCCTGCGAACGCATGGTCACGGACCAGCACGATGACGGGACGCAGCCCGATGGCCTCGATGGCGGCCGCGAACAGCACGGCCAGGTCGAGGCATGTTGCGAGCTTCTCCGAGCGGATCTGACTCGGTGGCCGAATTTTCTGGCCGATCCGTTCAAAAGACGGGGCCGGGCTGACGTAGCGGATGTCGAGCGAAGCGACCGCGCGCCAAAGAGCTTCGACCTGTTCCCATATCCTCGCTTTGGAAGCCCCCTTGGTAGCCCTCCAGACCATCGGGTTTGCCCGCCATTCGCAGGCGGTCCGAGGTCAGCCGCAGCAGCTCGGCGACCGCCGGATCGTTTGGTTCGACGAACGCGGCCAGGATATCGGGAATCCCGGCGGAGCCTCCCCACTCGTTGCGGGCAAGCACACGGATGTCGCAGGTGAGCTCCGCCAGCAGGCCGTCCGCCGTATCGGTACGGCGTGCCGTGAACCGCGCCTCGGCATGTGTACCTTCAGTCAGCCCGGCCAGCATCCGGCCGTCGAGCGCGACATCTAGGTCGTCTATTATCCGGATCTGGCCTTCGGCGACTCCCTGGAGACGCCATGACCGTGGTTTGAGGACCGGCGGTTCGCAGAGCAGGTCCAGCGTGACGTTGCCTGGAGCTTCGGACGAGTCTGACCGGAGACTCAGCGCGGTCAGCACTGGCACATGGTTCTGCCACAGCGCCACGTTCACCGAGGGCGGGACAGCCGCTGAAATGACAACCGAGGGCGTTGACCCTGATCCAAGGGGTGGCGCGCTCGCGTCGGCAAGCTGGTCGTCTCCCCCGCCCGACAGATCCGTTTTGCCCATTGGTCCTGAACCAGGATTGTATAAGTTTCCGCCGATCACATCAGCCCACAAACGATCGGCGTGCAAATCTTTTCGGCTAGGCATCACGACGAGGGGGGGCGGCGATAGCTTTGTCCCAGGAAATTGTCCGGTGCGCAGCTTTCGATGCGCTCCGCCGTCGAAGTTCGGGTGCTCCTGCCGTGGTTGCGGATAGCCGAGGCCGGAAAGCGGCATCCGGATTCAGGGTCCCGCCTCTGATTAATTTCCAGCAGACCGCGTTGAGCACAGCGCGCGACCTTCGTTCGGCAGAGGCTCTAGACCTGGCAGTTCGCGATAATGTGGAGCTCGACATACCCACGTGCGGGCAAATCGATGCAACGATTGCTTGCTGGGCTTGCAAGGTGTCGGGCACGAGTATCCAGGCGAGCGTACGACGACGCAACCCAGGCTTCCTCGCACCCAACGCTTCGATTTTCTTGCGTCCGGCCAAAACATGCGACAGACTCAAATGGTGGGCAGGCTGGACTCGGGCCAGGCTCCACGAGGGGCTTCCGTTTCGGCGATGTGCTCTGATTAGGCCCGACGCGTAACCCGAAGCGGACACCGGGAAGCGAGAAGAGAGCGAATTTGGCTGCCGGGGCACCCGATCACAGGGTGTCCCGGCATTTTCGCCGCCCGCTTGCGACATATTCGTCAGGCGCTGTTACTCTAAGCTGTCGCCCAGTCCGAGGCGTCAAACCCCAGCCATTGTCGCGCTCACAAGTCAGTTTTGCTGTGCTCCGCACACAGCAAGCCGGGAACCTGCTCAGCGTACCATGCAATATGGTCGATGGGACAGTGACCGCCAGTCGCAGAATCCGGTGACCGAGATGGCGACCGAATCGAACGGAGACAGCGCAGCGGCAGCGCGGCAGCAGACGACACGATGGCCGCAGCGAGCGCCGCGGACGCCAGCGAGCTTCGCGCTACCTGTTACGCCTGACGACGGAAGTCCCGGCGGAAGCTTCGTGAACGATGCCGTCCTAAACGGTCGAGGCCATACTCATATTGAGCACAAAACAACTTCTATATAACATCGACACGTATCTTTGTCGTTAGATCTCTCTGCGATGGGCCAAAGGAAGCGGCGCCAGAAAACGCAACAGTCACATCGATTTCGCAGGTTCTTGGGTGCATCCCGCCTAGCACCGAAACAGAATAACGTCTTTGATGACGCGCTCCTGCTCGAAGGACTGAAATCGTGAAATGTGCCGCCCTCGCGTTGTCAATGAGCAGCAGCTCATCTTCAGATCTCGCATATACATTGCCGTTATGACAATCAATCGTGCGGTTGTTCGATAGTGTAATAGAGAGCTGTGCCGACCCCGAGACCTGAATGAGTGGAGGCTCGATCTCGATTTCTAACGCCACGCCGGACGACATCGCTCGGGCCCGTTTCGCTGCCTGCTGCGTTTTGGCGACCCACACCTTCGGTTGGCGGTTGTTCGTAATGTCGTGAATGCTGCGAAGGCACTCCTCCTCGCTGCTCACGTCGCCGGTTTGGCGAAACAGGGGCAGTGCCTGCTCGTACGCGGCCCTTGCCGACTCGGGATCCAAGCGGGCCAAGGCGACATCTCCCAGTCGACGGATGCAGCGTGCCTCGCTATGCACGTCGCTGACTTGACGGAATAGCGACAGTGCCCGCTCGAATGCAGCCCTTGCCGCATCTAGCTCCGCGCGGGCCAAGGCGACCTCTCCCAGGCCGTGGATGCAGTTTGCTTCGCCCATGACGGATCCGAGACGCTGAAACAGCGACAGCGCTTCCTCATATCGCCCCCGGGCCGGATCGTATTCGGCGAGCGCGAGCGCAATGTCGCCAAGGTGAAGGACGCAATTCCCCTCGCTGTGCACATCTCCGGCTCGGCGGAAGATAACAAGTGCGCGCTCGGCGCTGGACCTACTTGTCCTGAAATCACCCTGGTCGCTGAGAACCCACGCCAGGTCAGTCAAGCTCTCCGCGACGTCGGGATGGTCAGGCCCAAGACTTTTTTCGCGGATCGATAACGCACGCCGGAACAGTCCCAATGCCGCGGCGACGTCACCCTGGTCGCGCAGCACCCGCGCGAGGTAGGTCAGGCTGGCTGCGGTGTCGGGGTGGTCAGGCCCAAGACTCCTTTCGCGGATCGATAAAGCGCTCTCGAACAGATTCCGTGCCTCGGCGAGGTCACCCTGGTCGCGCAGCACCCGCGCGAGGCGGGTCAGGCTGGCCAGGGTGTCGGGGTGTTCAGGCCCGAGACTCCTTTCGCGGACGGATAAAGCATGCCGGAACAGTGCCGTTGCCTCGGCAAGCTCACCCTGGTCGCGAAGCACCCGCGCGAGGCGGGTCAGGCTGGCCAGGGTGTCGGGGTGTTCAGGCCCGAGACGTTCTTCGCGGACCGATAAAGCACGCCGGAACAGTACTGTTGCCTCGGCGAGCTCACTCTGGTCGCGCAGCACCCGGGCAAGGTAGGTCAAGCTGACCGCGGTGTCGGGATGGTCAGGCCCGAGACTCTTCTCGCGGACCGATAAGGCACGCCGGAACAGGTCCCGTGCCGCGGCGAGGTCACCCTGGTCGCGCAGCACCCGACCAAGGTAGGTCAAGCTAGCCGCGGTGTCGGGATGGTCAGGCCCGAGACTCTTCTCGCGGACCGATAAGGCACGCC
>JBEKLE010000383.1:0-7474 GCA_050010355.1 Rhodopila sp.
GTTCGGCAGATCGAAAGTCCGATGCCCATGCCATCCGTCTTCGTCGTCACGAAGGGCTGGAACAATCGCGCCGCGACCTCAGGAGGAAGGCCGGGACCTGTATCGGCGACGCTGACGACGATATGGCTCTCGGTCGGAGCCGTTGAGACGCGGAGTCTGCCACGCGGCATCTCAGCCATTGCCTCCACTGCGTTGCGCATGAGGTTGAACACGACTTGCCGGATCTGGATACGATCGATCAGCAAAGCTGCATCCGCATCAAGCTCAAAATCGACCGCAACGCCCGCGTGGCGGGCCGCGATGGCGGCAAGTTCGCCGGCTTCGATAATCGTTGTGCGGAGGGGCACAAGCCGGCGCTCGCCGTTAGCGTCGGACAGGAACGACCTGACCTGCCGGATGATTTGTGCAGCCCGTCTCGCTTGGCCGTCCGCTCGGTCTAGGGCAGTCGCTAACGCTGCGGCTCTGCGCGCCTCGCCTCCACGCAACAACCGGCGTGCGGCGCCCAGATAGATTGCAATCGCGGTCAGAGGCTGGGTCAGCTCATGGGCCAGCGCCCCCGCCATTTGGCCGATGCCGCCCAATCGGGACAGATGCAGCAATTCGTGGTCCGGCGAATTGGTCTCGATCGCGGCGCGGCGCGACGCCACCGGGCTCGCATCGGCCATGACGGGCCGGACAATCTGCGAAACGCCGACAAGGTGCTGGGGTTCGCCCATTACAGGTGACAGCGCCACCGAGACGAGAAGGGTCCCGCCATCTTTGTCACGAAACACGTCGTCATACGGCGGAACCCGCTCACCGCGCTGAACCCGTCGTATCGCGGCGAGCAGATCTTGCGAGCAAGGACCCGCCGCAAGCAGTCCAACCGAACATCCTATGGCCTCGTCGGCAGTATAGCCGAGAAGCCTCTGCGCCCCGGCATTCCAACTCGCGACCGTGCCGTCCAACAGCCGGCCTATGATCGCGTCCTGTGCACCGGAGACGATTGCCGAGCACACCGTCCAAGGATTGGCCATCTCCGCCATTGCCAGCCAACCCCTTCTTTTGCGCCACAGATCAAGGCTAAGTTGTTAGAGTTCCGCCGAAGGTGCTCACAACAGCGGTCGGCCGCACTGACAAAAGTCAGCCGGGGGGCCACAAATTTCGGGACCCAGGACAAGAGCGGATGTCTGTCGAGCACCACGGCCGGGGAGGAACTGACGTGACCGTTCCGCTTTCGACTCCGGTGGGCCATCGCAGGTATGCCGACGTTCGGATACGCGCCGTCCGTGATCGGCCGCGTCAGCCCGGCGAAGAGGCGCCGCATATCGCCCTTTCGGCATCCGAAAGGGCCGAACTCGGGCGGCTGGCGCAGATCATCGACTTCAGGACCGCCGGTTCCCCCCAAGGTGGCGACGCGAATTTCGTCTACCTCCTCACGGCGGGATTAGTCCGGATCTGCCATTCTCTGCATAACGGCGAGCGCCAGGTTGTCGCCTTTCATTGGCCGGGCGACCTTTTCGGCCTCACCGAGGAGGCAAAATACGTCAATTCAGCCGAGACGGTCACTCCCGCCAGGGTCTACCGGTTTCAAGCCGCCAAGCTCGAAAGCTTTCTGCTGAAAAACCCAAAGATCCAAAATCGCTTCCTGATCAAAGCGATGCATGATCTGCGACACGCCCAACGGCAAATCATCGTCATGGGGCGCTTCGACATCCCACGACGGCTGGGTATATTCCTGATCGATTGCTCAGCTCATGAAAGCTACTTTGACCAGAGCACACATGTTCTTACGGTTCCCATGAATCGCTATGACATCGCCGATTATCTTGGCACCTCGGCGGAAACCGTGACCCGCGCTTTCACCCGGCTGGAGCGGGCGGGCCTGCTTCGCAGAGTCACTGCACGCGCCATCGAGCTCAAGCCAGAAAAGCTAAAGACCCTTGTCAACTTCGAATAATCCGGTCGGCGCTTGCATGGGGTTTTTGGCGTCGCCTTCCGCCACGGCAGCAATTGCCCAACTATACCCGACCGGCGCCGTCGGCAGCGGTTGACCCTGCGCCACGGTGACCCGTACCCCGGTCGGCGAGCCAAAAATGTTTATCGGTTCGTAAGGCGGATTGTCCGGGAACATGCACAGACGGTCGGGCCATCGCTCAACCTCGCGTTACCGCTTACGACAGAAGCCGGTGTGCAAGGCGGCAGGCAATGATTTGCGTCAATGTTAACGGCCAGAGCCTTCGTTGCAGGACCATCCGGATGGAGTAGTGACGGCGGCGATAGCGGCTCTGCGGTTCTGAGGCCTGTGCGGCTGAGAGGAACAGGAAACCGGCATAAGACGATCCAAAAGTCCCATGCGGAATTAAGGCGACATGGGTGGCCTGAGGCCGCCGTTCATAACCGTGCCCGGCGGGGGCTGCGGTACTGAGCGGAACAGGAATCCAACGGGAGCTACGCGAAGTACGCAGGTATGCGAAACCCCTAAGTTCTGCGAGAGCCAGTCCGCACATTGCAAATCAACGGTTTAGGCTTCGCAAAACTTCCCTGCGGAAGCCCTTCTTTTGCAAGGACTTTTGCGAAGACGCGACGAGACATAAGATTACGTCACGGTGCGTCACAGAGGAATTTAGTTACTCAACACTTCCGCTGGTCAGCAACAATCCGCCTTGTGCTACTTTTCTGTTCCTCTCAGCCGCACAGGCCAAAGAGGAGGCCCAGGCCTTCCTGGCAACGCTGGGCCGGGAAAGCGAGAAGGAAGCGTAGGGACTTGATGGAGGCGTCGTCCTTACGTCACGCCGGGGAAAGCGATGGTGGGTTGTCGCCTCCGGTGAAGACCCGCAGTGCGAGATCCCGGCGAAGTTCGTACCGCTCGCCTCTGACAACAAGCGTTATCGGCTCCCCTGATTCGAGGGTTGCTTCGAGAAGCTGCCCGTGCTGGTAGATCCTGAGGCAACGGTGACGCCATTGCACCCTGAAGGCGAGGCTTCGCCAAGCTGCGGGGAGGTGTGGATCGACCGCTACGCCGTCGTTCTGCAATGACAACCCGGCGAAACCGAATACTGCCAGCATCCAGATCCCGCCAAGGGCCGCTATGTGCACGCCGCCGTCAATCGCCGCATGGGTATCGGCCAGATCAATCGCCGCGGTCTGCCGAAAGTAGCGCAGCGCCATTTCGGCGTCTCCCAGCCGAGCAGCGACCACCCCATGCATGGCAGGGCTCAACGAGCTGCCGTGACCGCAGCGAGGCTCGTAGTAACGGAAGTTTTCTTCCTCTGTTCCGGACGCAAACTCCTCGGGGAGCAGTGCCAGCAGTGCCACGACATCGGCCTGTTTGACGACCTGGGATTCCTTCGTCCGCTCTCGCCCGAGCACGACGTCCATTGGCACGGAGCGGCCTGTGTAGTTTGCCAGATCGATGTCTTCGAGGGCGAAATAGCCCGAGAACTGCTCAAAGCGGCCCGTTTTTGGATCGAGCCCGGTCGCCATCGTTTCCGCGACGGTCTGCCACTGGTTCAGTTCATTTTCTTCCAGGCGGAGGATTTTCGAGAGCGCGTCCCAACGTGCGGGCCAACGCTCGCGCAGCAATGCCGCCACATCAAGCGCACGCCGGATGTTCCAGCGTGCCATGACATTTGTGTAGGCATTGTCGTCGATCGTTTCGTGATATTCGTCCGGTCCGATGACACCGCGGATGTGATGCTTTCCATCTGCCTCCAACTGAGCACGGCCTGCCCAGAATCGGCCCGTTTCAAGAATGATCTCGCCACCGGCGTCGCGTAGGAATTCTTCATCCCCGGTCGCCTGCCAGTATTGCCAGACCGCGTAGGCGACGTCTGCGCTGATATGCTGCTCCTGCCTGCCACAAAGGATATCGACGACCCGACGGTCCGGAGCGATAACCTGATCCGGTGTCGTCTCGGCGCCGGTGTCGGCGGACTCCCAGGCATAGAGCGCACCGTGCCAACCCATCCCGGCCGCTTTTGCCCTCGCCCCATCCAGGGTGTGGAAGCGGTACATGAGCAGCGCTCGGGCCGCCTCGGGCCAGGTCAGGACATAAAAGGGGAGCAGGAAGATCTCCGTGTCCCAGAAGACATGCCCATGATAGTCATCGCCGGTCAGTGCCCGGGCGCCGATCGACACGCGTTCGTCGGCTGGATTGACCGCGCTGTTCAGATGGTAGATCGCGAACCGCAACGCCCGCTGCGCGGCGATATCGCCCTCGACCTTGATGTCGCTGCTCTCCCAGCGGCTCGCCCAGGCTGCCTCGTGCGCAGCGACCATGGCGCGCCAGCCGGCGCGTCGCGCGAGGCCGAGTTTCTCCAGCGCTTCGGTGCCGGGATTGAGAGCGTTGCTATCGCTCCGTATGACGGCGACGGAGCGCTGAAAACACACGACTTGCCCGGGGCGAGCTCGCCACGTCCAGGACGCTGTCAGTTTGCCGAGCGTTGTTGGCTGAAGGTCATCGCCGTCGATTTGCAGCGACGATGCAGACGCCATGGCGAGGCGTTTACCCGAGTCTTGGGTACGCCACACCCCAAGGTCCTGTTCGACCCGTTCCGAGACGAGTCCGAGGCCCATCCCTTCGAACGACGCTTCCAACGTGATCTCGACGGTTCCGGCCTCGATTTCGAATTGGATGAGTTGTAGCCCTACCGTGCGCTCGCGGAGCGATACGACGCGCAAGCTGCGAACCCGGGCGATGATGTCGGGTGAATTCGAGTGGTGGCCGTGGCTGAGCAATGCGCCCCGCCTCATGTCGAGCGTCATGCGGTGCGACGACCAGTCACCGGGGCGATGCATAATTGGTGCGCCATCCAGCAGGATGCGGACCTGCAGCCAGTCCGCGGCAGGAACCAGCCCCGGGATCGCAGGATCGATTCCTGCCGTGTCGAACAGCCCGGCGACATAGATTCGCGATGGAGGGATCGAACGCGCACCGCGGGTTGTCACGCGTCCGCCCTTTACGCCCAGGAAACCGTTGCTGATCGCGAAGCGCGAATCGAGGCTGCTCTGACGAAGCTGATTGTAGCCCTCCGACTCCAGTATCCAGGCAAGGTCATTGGTTGGCTCTAGTATTTGTTCCATGGTCCCTCGACCGATCATGCCGTCCGGCGGCAAGGCCGCCCATCAAAAACCAATTCATCGACTGCCTCTTCGCCCGGGTGTTCGCCACGAGGCTGCGTGGCCACATCGGGCGACCCCGAGCGCCGCCATATTGCCTGCGCGGGCAACCCCGATACCGGCGGGGTATTCCCTTGACCACGAAGCACTCTGTAGGCGCGACATGCAACTCCGCGGCAGCAAACAGGAAATCTCCGGGTTCGGCTTGCCGGCCCCAGATCGGCAGCAAACACATCTTTGGATGATCGCGGGCATCGTGGTGGCCTGCTGCACCCTCGGCGCGACGTCTCCCGGAATGTGTTCGATCTTCTGCGCCACGGCGTCGCCCCCGCTAGGAGGCCCAATCGAGCTCCGAAAGGTGGTGGCTAAAATTGATCCTGATCACAAGAAGGCGTATTAGGCGTCTCCCTTCTCTCCGGCATCGACACCCCCTTCATCGAAGCCATAGTCCAATTGCGTGGCGAAGGCTGGCATCATCGACTGTGCTGGGGGCGTCGCCAGAAAGGCGCCACGGTTTGATGTCGCTAAGCAAAGCGGTA
Source organism: Rhodopila sp. (assembly GCA_050010355.1). Classification (GTDB taxonomy): domain Bacteria; phylum Pseudomonadota; class Alphaproteobacteria; order Acetobacterales; family Acetobacteraceae; genus Rhodopila. The sequence goes on from JBEKLE010000383.1 coordinate 5,640, forward strand.
TAGGTGGGACGCCGCTAACGTGTCTCTTGTGACGGACAGTTTGGCAGCTCACCACGTGTTTGGAGGAGCCATGCCTGAGTCTCTAGACCGAGCTTCCCTTTTCCGAATACTATCAAACCCGCGGAAGTCCTGGCAAAATCCCACTGGCGTCGTCCAAATCATGTGTTTTTGATTTGTACCGCGAGGCCGAATCGATTCCTCTCCGGCCATGTATATCGAAGCCGTCCAGAACCGGAACTCGCCGCCCGCCATCCTCTTGCGTGAGAGCTACCGCCACGAGGGGAAGGTCCGTAAGCGCACCTTATGCAACCTGTCAGACTGGCCCGCCGCTCACATCGAGGGCCTGCGCGGCGTCCTCAAGGGCGGCACCGTCATCCCAGCCGAACGCGATGCCTTCACCGTCACCCGCTCCCTGCCGCACGGCCATGTCGCCGCCGCCCTCGGCACCGCGCGCCGGATCGGCCTCGACACCATCCTCGGTCCCGACGGCAATCGTTGCCGGGACCTTGTCCTGGCCATGTTGGTCAGTCGCATCCTCGACCCCGCCTCCAAGCTCGCCACCGCCCGCGCCCTCTCGCCCGACACGGCCGCCTCCAGTCTCGGCGAAGCGCTCGGTCTCGGCGCGGTCGATGACGACGAACTCTACGCCGCCCTCGACTGGCTGCTGGTGCGTCAGCCCGCCGTCGAGACCATTCTGGCCAAACGCCATCTCAAGAACGGCACCCTGGTGCTCTACGACGTCTCGTCGAGCTACATGGAGGGACGCTGCTGCCCACAGCCGTGACGGCAAGAAGGGCACGTTGCAGATCGTCTACGGCCTGCTCTGCGCCCCCGGCGATCGAGGTGTTCGACAGCAACACCGGCGATCCGAAGACCCTGGCCACGCAGGTCGAGAAGCTGAAGCGCCGCTTCCACACCCAGGCACGGATCACCGAGGACATAAAATCCGCAGGTCTGGACTGGATTTCTTCGTTACGCGCCCCGGCGGTCAAGGAACTGCTGAACAGTGGCGCCTTGCAGCTTACGCTGTTCGACCAGCGCGATATGGCCTCCATCACCTCCCCCGACTTCCCCGGCGAGCGATTGGTGGTCTGCCGCAACCCCGACCTCGCCGCCGAACGCACCCGCAAACGCGAAGAACTGCTGGCGGATACCGAGAAGGACCTCGGCCGCATCAAGGCCGCTGTCGCCCGCAAGCGAAATCCATTGCGCGGCACGGCCGAGATCGCGCTCAAGGTGGGCGAGGTGCTGAACACATATAAGATGAAGAAGCACTTCGACCTCGACATCACCGACACCGCCTTCAGCTTCGCCCGCAAGACCGAGGCGATCGCGGCCGAGGCGGCAACTGACGGCATCTATATTGTGCGCACCAGCCTGGATCAGGCGACGCTGGGCGATGCGGAGACCGTGCGCAGCTACAAATCCTTGAGCCTGGTGGAGCGGGCATTTCGCTGCATCAAGACTGTCGATCTGCATATCCGCCCGGTCTATCACTGGCTGGAGGGTCGGGTGCGCGCGCACGTGTTTCTCTGCATGCTGGCCTATTACCTTGAGTGGCACATGCGCCAGCGCCTGGCACCGATGCTGTTCGATGACACAGATAAAGAAGCCGCCGAGGCCCTGCGCAAAAGCGTGGTGGCACAGGCACAGCGCTCCAAGGCCGCGATCAAAAAGCAGACGACCGGTCTGACCCCGGACGGAGTGCCGGTGCACAGCTTCCACTCGCTGCTGGCCGATCTGGCGACGCTGGCGCGCAACACCATCACCACCGCGATCACGCCGCTCTATCCGCTCACCGTGCTGACCCGCCCGACGCTGATCCAGCAGAAGGC
>JBEKLE010000384.1:0-6387 GCA_050010355.1 Rhodopila sp.
CCGCGCGAAACGCGGCCGCGGCGAGATTGCAGAAGGCCGTGGCCAAGGAATTGCCCCCGTTGCGCCTGGACAAGGCTCGGTTCTTCGCCGAGGTAGGGGTATTGCCCGAGAGCGGTTGGGGGCCGAACGGAGCAGACCAGGTGCGCTTCCTGATCGCCACCAATCCGGGGCAGGAACCCGGGCCTTTGGCGCGGGTTGCCTCGGGCGGGGAACTGTCGCGCCTGATGCTGGCGATGAAGGTGGTGCTGTCGGCTGGTTCGGCGGTCCCCACCCTGGTGTTCGACGAGGTCGACTCGGGTATCGGCGGCGCGACGGCCGCGGCGGTGGGGGAGCGGCTGTCGCGGGTCGCCGAAACGGTCCAGGTCCTGGTCGTGACGCACAGCCCGCAGGTCGCCGCGCGCGGGGCCTCGCATCTGCGCGTGACGAAGGCTCTCGCCCGCGATCGCACCTTGACCACGGTGGATCACTTGGCGCCGGCCGCTCGCCGTGAAGAAATCGCCCGGATGCTGGCCGGTGAGACGATCTCCGACGCGGCCCGCGCCGCGGCCGACGATTTGCTGCGCGGACGGGGGCCGCCGCAGGGGTTGCTGGTGTGACCGCTTGTGTTGGGAGGTCCGCCGCGGGATCGTGGCTTTGAAAAGAATGGGTAAACACGGATAGAAGCGACAGGCTTGGCAGGTGTCTGTCTGCCGGGTTTTATCGGTTTCCATGATTAAGCGTGTTCATTCGGAGTGCAATCTCGATGACGTCTCGTTCGGACAGTGTCGTGGAGTCCGTCACGCCCGTCGACACCCTGACCGAGACGGAAGCAGCGGAGGAACTTGCGCGGCTTGCGCATGAAATCGCGCACCATGACACCGCCTACCATACCCACGACGCGCCCGAGATTACCGACGCCGACTACGATGCTCTGCGCCGGCGAAACGCCGCGATCGAGGCCCGTTTTCCCGCGCTGATCCGAGCGGATTCGCCGTCCTCCCGCGTCGGCGGGGCGCCGGAGAGCGGCTTTGCGAAGCTGCGTCACCGCGTGCCGATGCTGTCGCTGGACAACGCCTTCGGTGCCACGGAATTTGCCGAATTCTGCGCACGGGCAAAACGGTTTCTTGGCCGCACCGAACCGCTAGTCTTCGTGGCCGAACCCAAAATCGACGGACTGTCGATCAACCTCACCTACGAGCACGGTCATTTCGTACGCGGCGCCACGCGCGGCGATGGCACGGAGGGTGAGGACGTTACCGCCAATCTGCGAACCATCAGATCGGTGCCGGACAAGTTTCACGGCGAGGCCCCCGCGTTAATCGAAATCCGTGGCGAGGTGTTCATGACCAAGGCGGACTTTCTTGCGCTCAATCAATCGCAAGCCGAGGCGGGCGCCAAGGTCTTTGCAAACCCCCGCAACGCCGCTGCAGGTAGCCTGCGGCAGCTCGACGTTCGTATCACCGCCGGCCGGCCCTTATCGCTGTTCGCCTACGCGCAAGGTGAGAGCAGCGATCCGGTTGCGACGACGCACTGGGAATACCTGGAACGGCTGAAGGCCTGGGGCTTTGACGTCAATCCGCTGTCTCGCCGGCTGCAAAACGAAACCGACGCCGAAGCGTTCCAAAATGAGATTGGGCTGGCGCGATCCGGCCTTGGCTACGACATCGACGGCGTGGTCTACAAGATCGACGACCTGGCGTTACAGCGGCGCCTCGGCTTCGTCGGCCGGGCGCCGCGCTGGGCGATCGCCTGGAAGTTCCCTGCGGAGCAGGCGACAACGGTGCTGCGCGAAATCCGTATCCAGGTCGGCCGCACCGGTGCGCTGACCCCGGTGGCGGAGCTGGAGCCGGTCAACGTCGGCGGCGTGCTTGTCGGTCGGGCGACGCTGCACAATGAAGACGAGATCGCGCGCAAGGATATCCGCGTCGGTGACACGGTTGTGTTGCAACGCGCCGGCGACGTGATCCCGCAGATCGTTTCCGTTGTAACGGATCGCCGGCCGGCGGATTCCGTTCCGTACGTCTTTCCGGACACGTGTCCCGCCTGCGGCAGCAACGCCGTGCGCCCCCCGGGCGAGGCCGTCCGCCGCTGCACCGGTGGCTTGATTTGCCCAGCGCAGCGCGTCGAGCGGCTAATCCATTTCGTCTCCCGTCCCGCTTTCGATATCGACGGCCTCGGCGAAAAAACCATCCAGGAGTTCTACAACGAAGGCTGGCTGCACGGCCCGGCCGACCTGTTCAGGCTGCCGGAGCGCGAGGCCGAAATCGCCAAACGTGAGGGCTGGGGCAAGTTGTCGGCGCGCAATCTGTCCCGCGCCATCGCGGCACGACGGACCATACCTCTGGAACGGTTCGTCTTCGCCCTCGGCATCAGGCGGATCGGCGCGACGAATGCCAAGTTGCTCGCGCGGCACTACGGAAGTTTCGCCAACTGGCGCACCCAGATGCTGGCTGCAACGCAGATCGGGTCGGATGAACGGCTGGCACTCGGGAGCATCAACGGCATCGGTCCGACCATCGCCGAGGAACTGACGGACTTTTTCGGCGAAGCCCGCAACATCGCGGCACTGGACGGACTCGCCGCCGAACTGACCATCGAGGACGCCGCGCAAGCCGACGCCACCGACAGCCCGATCGTCGGCAAAACAGTTGTTTTCACAGGGACTTTGGAAACCATGACCCGCCCGGAGGCAAAGGCCCGTGCCGAGTCCCTCGGTGCGAAAGTTACGGACACGGTATCAAAGAAGACCGACATCGTGGTCGTCGGCGCCGATGCGGGGTCAAAAGCGCGGAAGGCGGCGGAGCTCGGTGTGCGAACGATGACGGAAGCGGAGTGGCGCGGAATGGTTCGTTAGCGATATACTTTCCGCGCGCCACGCTGGCGTGAATCCGCAACGACGGTGACCTCAGGAGGCCCGGACCTTGTACCAGGGATGCGGCAGCCCCGGCACCTTCACCCGCAGTGTATAAACCGAGCTTGTGGCGGTCAGCAGCAAGGTCCGCAGATCAGGACTGCCGAAGGTGATATTGGCACAGACCTCCGGCGTCTCGATGATACCGATGCGCGTGCCGTCCGGCTCGAACACCCAGACGCCGCCTGTGCCGGTGCAGAAGACCCGTCCCGCCTCATCGACCTTCATACCGTCCGGAACACCGTTCGTTCCGTCTGCCGACATGTCGGCGAAGATCCGCCGCCGCACCATGTTGCCGTCGGCATCCAGTTCCACCGCGTGGATGTACTGGCTCCAGCGCGTGTTCGCGACATAGAGCGTCTGCTCGTCGCGCGAAAGCGCCAGTCCGTTGGGGTACTCGAACCGGGCCAGCACCGAGGCGCTGCCGTCCTGTGCAATCCGGTAGACTGCGGCATGCCCGATCTCTCGATCCACGAGCGGCACGAGCAAGTCCGGGTCGGTAAAATAGATCGACCCGTTGGAATGGCAGATCACGTCATTGGGACGGTTGAGCCGCTTGCCCGCGAACGCATCGATGACGGTCGTTACTGTTCCATCAGCCTCTATCCTTGTCACGCGGCGGCCGTCACCTTCGCAATTGAGCAGGCGCCCTTGCAGGTCGAACGTCGTGCCGTTGCCGCCGAGCGTTGTGCGAATTTTCTCGGGGGCCTGACCAGGCACCATGCGGTACAGAAGGTTGGACCGGAGATCCACAAAGTAGAAGAAACCATCGGGATGCCAGAGCGGTCCTTCGGTGAACAGGAAGCCGGTGGCGAGCTTGTCGAGCGCCGTGGTTTCAAGGATATCAGACAGTGTGGTCATCGGTTCCCTCCGTTTGGCCCTCTTTTACAGGCGAAAGGCTCGGGAAGTCACTGTCCGGCACCGATAGCTCGAAGCCCGGGACCACTGCGGGCTCCGGACCAAGCCAGCGCAGCGAAGGAGAGGCCGGTTCGGCTGAAACTGCAACCTGCGCCTCGGCGGGGTGTTGATGCTCCATGTGCCCTCCAGACGACATCCGAAACGAGACGCCCTCCAGTCAAACTGAAGGCAGCCTCAACCGGGAGAGTGAGACGGTGCGCCGCAGCGTCGGCCCGGAAAGCGAGACTCGCGGTGGTCCCGAGGCGGTCGACGAGACGCTGGGCGACGACGGCGCCGGCGGATCAGGCACGAATGCCGAGAAACCCGCGCACGAGAAATCATGAGGCTGTCTGACTGTGCCGCCTGAAGGCGGTCGGGGTCGGAGGTCTCGTCGTGGACCAGCCCAGCGGATCGGTGCGCGCCGCCGGACGAAAAACCGCGGATGCACTTCTGTTTCGCGGCTGCATTGCCCGCCAGCGTGGATGCGTTCCATGACGTTGCTCGTCGCATGGGCGGCAAGGAGAACGGGTGGCCCGTCGCGCGCGCCGATTATGGACCGTGTTACGCGGCATTCGTCATCAATCCCGACTTCGATCAGATCGAGGCTCACCACGGCGGCTGATCATCGGCGACGAACGCCTGTTGGATCGTTGGTGTGTGATCAAGTTCGAGCTCCGCCTGTGGGAGGCGTACGCGTGATGCGAGCGCGCACTCGTCACAAATCGCCTCCGCGTCGTTTGGCGGCCAAGGCCGAGAGATTGTCCGCCCACAAGCGCAGGCGGTCTGGTAGGGCGCAATCATGAGCGATAGTATGTTCATTGTATGTTCTCATGGCAAGCAGCATATGAGGCTGTGCAGCTCCGCCCTCTGCACACGCCCGCCTTCTCTCCGCGCCGACTCTCCCCTCCGCCACGACGCCGCCGGGCGAAGCTTCACACCTGACCGCCGATCTGCCACATCTGATCGATACCGCTGTCCGCACGACGCCCGGGGAGAAACGCCGCGATGAAGGTCTTCGACTTCGATCTGCTGGCCCGTGACCGGCATTCCGATTATTTCGGGAGCGAGGTGACGCCTTGCTTCGGGGCGCACGAGGCCAAGCGCGTGAACTGCCACGCAGGCCGTTGATTATAGTCACGGCGTTTCCGCCGCGGCCGCTCAAAGGAGATTATAACGCATGCTGCTTCAGCACCAGACCTGGCAGGAAGTCGAAACCTACCTCACGCAGTCCAAGGGGATCATCCTGCCGATCGGTTCCACCGAGCAGCATGGACCGAACGGCTTGATCGGCACTGATGCGATCTGTGCCGAGGTCATCGCGCGTGCGGTCGGCGAGGCGGCCGGCGCCATGGTCGGCCCGACCATCGGGGTCGGCATCGCGGTGCATCACATGGGCTTCGCCGGCTCGATGACCGTCAAGCCCTCCACGCTGATCGCGATCATCCACGACTACGTGCTTTCCCTCGCTCGGCATGGCTTTCGCCGTTTCATGTTCATCAACGGCCACGGCGGCAACATCGCGACCGTGCAGGCCGCGTTCTCCGAAATCTACGCCGCGTTCGAGGGCGCGTTCGGCACCGCGCGGGATGACGAGCTCCGGTGCCGGCTGGCCAACTGGTGGGATGGGCGCGCGATGCACGAACTGGCAAAAAAGGTGTTTGGGGATGACGAGGGCAGCCACGCCACGGCCAGCGAGGTCGCGCTGACCCAGTACGCCCTGCCCGAGTCCATCAAGCAGGTGACGCTCGACCCTCCGCGGGCGCCGTCCGGCCGGTTTCATGGCCCATCCGATTATCGCCGCCGCTTCCCGGATGGCCGTATCGGCTCGAATCCCGGGCTTGCGACGCCCGAGAAGGGACGGCGGTTCTTTGAAACGTCGGTGCCGGAGCTGGTGAAGACGTACACCAGCTTTATCGGCGAGAACGCCTGACCCACAGCAGCGCCAGCAACTGCGATGGACAAATTGGCGTGGTGAAAGAATGGGTTTCGCCGCGGACGTGATCACAGTTATGGATGAGGACGAATATCCAACGAGGAGTAACCGATCGTGACATGGACGCGGATCACGGATCCCGAGAAGGTCGCCGGCTTGCTTCCCGCATGGTTTGGACGCCGGATGGTTGGGCTTCGCGGATCGTTCGGGCTGCTGCTGACGACAGGTGACGTCCTGCGGTTGACGTCAATCGCGGCCGCCCACCAGTCCTCGGATGGGATTGTCCTGCTGGACGTTCTGCTCGATGACGCAGGCGTACCCGAGGGTGTGGATCTTGCGTGGCGTCTGAAGCACTACCTGGGATCGCCGGTGCCGGGTGCGTCCGTGGCCTCCGTCAACCTTGCCCACGTCGTCGCGGCGATCGAATTCACCGTGGCGGAAATGGCTGTCAACCCCGGGGACACGATGGTCGAGTTCGGCGACGAGATTGAAGAGGATCGAATCCAGTCACCGGCCGAAGCAGTCGGTCAGGCGACAGAGTAGCTGTCAGAGCGGTAGCGGTAGGGGACCGGGTTGCCCCGGCCCCCCCGCGCAGATCCCGGCGTGCGGCTTTCCCGCACCGGGCTCCTGCCGGAAGTGAAACGTGATAGTGGTCGGCGGCTTGGGC
>JBEKLE010000385.1:0-7293 GCA_050010355.1 Rhodopila sp.
AGCCTGAGGTGATCATGACAAGCATGGCGACGGCGTTGGTCCAGTGCATGACGCGGATGGACCAGGGATGCAGGCGGCGGCCTTTACGGCGCGACGGTGACACTGTGGCAAGACCCATGACGTTCCGTTCCCAAGTTACGGCTAATTAGCCGGACTTCTGCCGCGGGTTACAACCGTGCGCGAAAAAAAGCTGCGTATAGAGGCTTCCACGGCACAGTGTTTCGGCCGATAGGTGTTGGCTGCCTAGGCCGGTTCAGCGGCCGGAATCGCGGAGAACGCAAGGTGACACGTTTAGCGTGGGCATGCGCGGCCCTTATCCTGACGGGTGGAAGCTCGTTTGCGCAGAGCCAGACGCCTGGCGGGATGCCGCCGCCGGCGGGGATGAGCCTGGCCAATTCCGCGGCGATGCGCTTTCCGCAGCCGGTTCGCGTGGGCGATCTGTTGGACAGGGATGTGCTGGAGCCGGTGGAAAGCCAGACCGTGCTTGGGACTGTTGGAATGGTCCTGCTTGGGCAGGACATGGAGGTGGTTGCATTCACCCCGCGGCAGTTGCGGGAGTTCCCAACTTTCTCGGCCGGCGACGCAACGCCGGTTCCGGCGGACACGATTATAAAAGTGGGTCTTGCCAAGCCATCGCATTAGCCCGGCCGGTTCGACGCAGTCGCAATCCGCTGAGGCGTCGGTATGGCCGACGGTAAGATCGTCACGAACCGTTGGATTGCCCCATTTGCCCTGGCTTTTCGGCCCCGTCGTCGAAGACCCACATGACGCGGCATGGCCAGGAAAAGGAGGCATGGATGCCGACCTCCGTCGGCATGACGGTCGGCTCCGCCAGCCGCCCGCGTGCAGTCACACCGTGCGCGTGGCGGTCTGCCAGGCAATCGATTCGGGCTTTTCCGGGAGTCGCGCCGATGCGGGCCCGAGTCGGTGCCGGGATGCTACCCGAACGCGCCGACCTCGTGGGTGATCGCTGTGGCGATCTCGCGCACCATGCCGAACAGCCGGCGCATGGGGGCGAAGATCTCGTCATGCTCGCGCGCATAGGCATCGGTTGCACGCGGTGACGCGGGCTCGCCGTAGTCGCAATCCGCCGAGGCGTCGCTGGCCGAGGGGAAGATCGTCGCCAGCACGTTCAACGAGGCGTCGACGTCCAGGCGCAGAATGGCCGCCTCCAACGCCAGCCGGGTCACGCCGTAGCGTGGCGAGAAATCGGGGATTTCCGTTGCCAGCAGCCAAATGCGGTGGATCAGCGCCAGGCGCAGCGCGTGCAGCAGGATCTCGCGGTTCGCCATATGCGGCACGTCAGGCCAGGTCGCGCGCAGCGCCAGATGGTCGGCGGAAATGCGGCGGAACATCGACTGCGCCGCGGCCCAGATATCCAGCCGTTCGAGGGCCTTGGCAACCGACACCAGTGCTTCGCGCCGGCCGGGCCGTCTGGTGTGCGCTGCCCGGTCCAGCCAGGTGCCGGGATCGAGGGTGGCGATGACCGCGCGCAACACCTCGATATCCGAATGCGCCAGCGCGTGGCTGGCCAGATCCATCGCGCGCTTGAAGCGGCGGCTGCTGACGCGCAGTTCGGAGAACGTCTCCGGGTGGCGGGCGGCGGCGGCGCCGATACCCTGAAGCGTGTTTGCACACCAGCCGATCTGTTGCAGGATCGCGTTGTTCGGGATCGCCCGCAGTTCGCTGGGGTGACGGATGCGTGTCGCGCCGCCCACCCCGTCCGACTGGCGCGCTGACGGGCGCGATCCGGTCTTGTCGAGCAACGCCGGCCCGAAGGCACCGAGCAGCGCGGCGTAGCCGGCATCCTCGACGAGGCCTTCCATGCCGTTCTGGATGGTCGCGAAAAAGTCGGCGGCGAAGTCGGGATTGGCGTAGACCGGATCCTCGATCGGACCCGCGGCCGGATGGTAGGTCTGTTCGGCGATCCGGGTGACGGTCGCAAGCGCCAGTTCCGGCGTGCCGAACAGCAGGTAGCCGTCACCGCCCTGAAACGCGGCTTCTTCGCGGACCTTCAGCCCGGCCCTTCCGAGCGCCTGACGGCAGGCGGTTGGTGAGAGGTATTTCAGCCGGTCGGCCAGGGAACCGGGGTGGGCGCCGCGCCCGATGCTCTCGCCGTGGGTGTCGAACAGGATGACCTCGACGCCGGTCACGCCGTGATGGGACAGCGTGTGGCCGATTTTCAGGCGGAGGCGCTCGATCAGGTAGCTGGCGGCGAGCTGGCCGACATAGCGGCCGGAATCCGAATAGCCGAACTGCAACGCCAGCTTGCCGGTCTGCTTCAGGTAGTCGCGGTAATGCGGGCTGCGCAGCGCCTCTTCCAGCACCGTGGCGCCGCGTTCCAGCGCTTCGGCGGTTTCGAACAGCGGGGAAATCTCGATGTTCTGCTCGATCCCGAACAGCTTCGCGAGCCACAGCGCGGCGAGCAGTGTGTAGCCGGTTTCGGTCTCCGCGATCAGGAAGCGGACCGGCACCGAACCGTCGATGTGCTTGACGATCTGCGCGACCGTCATCATCAGCTTGGCAGCCGAGGCCTGCTCGTTGATCAGGCCGCCGAAATCGACCGGTTCGGGTTTGACCGTGTCGAGCGCGGCATTGATTTTGGCGAACAGGGACCGGCGGCGGGACGGATCTTCCGGCGGGTCGGCGATGCCAAGCCGCTGGCGGACGACGTTGTGGATCTGCGACGAGTTCAGGCGGGTCTGGGTGTGGGCCAGGGCCATGCCGTGCGACACAAGCCCGGCGCGGGCGACCGTCAGAGCGAGTTTCTCATGCTCCTCGGCCTCGGCGATGGCGGTGCGGAACAACGGCAGCACCGGCGTGGGCGATGTCAGCGCGATGTCCCGGGTGCTGACCAGAGCCTGCGCGAATGCCGCGACCTTGGCTGGCTCCGGCTGATCCGGGCAGACCTCGATCTGCCGGTCTACGGCGTCGCGCGCTTCGGCAAACCGTTCCGCCAATGCACCGGCACTGGGCACGAGGGAAACCTGAGCATGCAGTCGGGCGAGCTGGAGGCGCTTCATCTCCAGGCGGAGGCGCAAGGTGTCCCACCAGCCGATATCGGTGCGGCCATCGGTGTCGTAGCCGACCCAGGTAGACAGGACCACAGGGCTTGGCGTCAGCTCGGTCCACCGGTCCGCCCAGGCGCCGCGCGCCACGGAAATCAGCGCGGCGTTGAAGCGGTCGATCGCGTCGCGTCCGTTGGCGATCGCGGCGGCTGACTGTTCGAACTCGCTGCGCAGGGTGATCGGCGGCGGGCGATGGGATTCGAATTCGGGTGCGGGCCGTCCGCAGGCAGCTTGGGCGAGCGCCTGGTTGACCGGCAGCGGCAGCGAGAACGTCGGATGGGCGGTGAAGACTGCGGCGAAACGGGTGCGTTCGGTCAGCGCCTGGTATTCCCGCCAGCGCACCGGGCTGTCGTTCGGATCCGGACGGAGCAGATGCTGTGCGAGGCCCGCCAGAATGCCCTCGTTCGTTTCGGTATTGATGCCGCCCACATAGTCGGCGATGCGCGCGGCCCGGTCCTTGAACGCGGCATCCCGCAGGTAGCGGATCAGGGCTTCGATATCGGTGTCGGTCAGGCTGGCGTTGTCTAACTGGCGCGTGATTGCCAGCGAGACCAGCAGAACGGGATTGCCAAATGGGTCTTCGTCCGCGCGGGCACCAAGGCGAGCGGTAAGATCCAGGAGTTCCTGAGCCAAGGCTCTGGTCGGCGGGGGAGGTGACACGTCCGGCATCTGGGAAGTTTGACCCGCTTTGTGCGACGCAGCAAGCCGGGCGCGACGATTTTTTTACCGAACGTGCTCCTGAACGCGCCCCTGGGGGCGGCAGGCTATCCGTTCGCCGCCGGCGGATCGCAGACAACGGTCTTCATTTCCGCCGGCACAGAGACCTCCAGGAGTTCCAGTTCGTCGGCCGTCCCGGTCTCGTTGTGCCGCATGCCGCCCGGGATCATCAGCGAATCACCCGGCATCAGACGCACCTTGGTGCCGTCTTCAAACTCCAGATCGACCCAGCCTTTCAGCATGTAGACGAACTGATGCTCGCACACGTGGTAGTGCCAGCCGGTTGGCTCGCCCAGACCTTGGGTGGCCGAGGTCACCTGCGCCCGCAGCTTCCCGCCGGTCGCGTCGGTCACCCCCAGATCGCGGTATTTGAAGAAGGACCGCCGACCGGTCACGTAGTTGGCGTCAGCCACGGTTGCGTGCGCCAATTTGCCAGCCGTCGTGTTCACGACATCGTTCATCTTCGTTCTCCTCCGGCGGAGCCCGTTCCGTCCTGGTGACGGCGGCGCTTCGTCGAGCTCAGGCTAAGACCGATCTCCGGCAGCCCGCAACCCGGACCGGCGAGGTTACTGCCTTTCCCGTGCGGAACATTTCGGCGGCACGGCATTGCGGCAGCGCTTGCCGACGGATCATGAACCGGTTGGCGACGTTACGGCAGCGGCGACCTCGCGCCCGCGAAAAGGGGGCGTGGCTTGATTGTGAGACCGACGACGATTTCCTGTCGGGTTGAAACTGTTCTAAGCACACAGGATGAATGCTCCCGATCGCCAGACAAGCGTCTATTCGCCGGTGCGCGCCGGCACACGCGGCTCACCGCTGGCGCTGGTGCAGACGCGCACGTTTCTGCGGCTGCTCGCCGCCGTGCCGAGTGCGGGCGAGGGCCAGGAAGTCATCATCGCCACCACCGGCGACGCCGTGCAGGACCGCCCGCTGGCCGATATCGGCGGCAAGGGGCTTTTTGCCAAGGAAATCCATGAGGCGCTGCTGGACCGTCGCATCGACTGCGCCGTCCACAGCCTCAAGGATCTGGAAACCGAACTGCCGCCCGGGATCGTGCTGGGCTGCACGCTGCCGCGGGAGGACGCGCGCGATGTGCTGATCCTCGGCGATGCGTGCGATCCGCCCGATCCTGCCAGCCCGCTTGACGCGCTGCGGCGCGGCGCCCTGGTCGGCACGTCGTCGGTTCGGCGCCAGGCGCAACTGCTGCACGCCCGGCCCGACCTGCGGGTTGCCTCGATCCGGGGGAACGTGCAGACGCGGCTGCGAAAACTGCATGAGGGCGAATGTCAGGCCAGCCTGCTCGCCCTTGCGGGCCTGCGACGTTTGGCGATGGAGGTTCCCGGCAGCATTGTCCTGGACCCCGGGGTCATGCTTCCGGCCGCCGCCCAAGGTATCGTCGGGATCACCGTCCGGGCGGATGACACGGCGCTTCGAGACCTTCTGGCGTTGATCGAGGACCCGGCATCCCGCGCTGTTGCCACGGCCGAACGGGCGATGCTGGCGGCCTTGGACGGGTCGTGCCGGACGCCGATCGGCGCCCATGGATGGCTGTTGCCGGACGGTGATATGACCCTGACGGGTTTGGTGGCGCGCGCGGACGGATCGTTCCTGTTGAAACGCTCGGTGACCGGCCGATCGGCGGACGCGTTCCGGGTTGGCGCCGAACTGGGGGCCCTGCTGCGAGCCGGCGCGCCGGCTGATCTGTTTGGCTAGCCGCAACCGCGGCTGAAACCGAGCGTTACGATGGATGGTAAATCGGGAGCGCTCTGAATGAAGTCATTGACCCTATCGGCTGCTGTGGTTCTGGCTCTGGCAACGGCGGCGACAGGTCCGGCCCAGGCAAGGGGCTGCATCAAGGGCGCCGTTGTCGGTGGCGTCGCCGGACACCTGGCGCATCACGGGGTGCTCGGCGCGGTCGGCGGATGCGTGGTCGGTCACCACATGGCGGCAGAGAAGCAGAGGCAGGCTGATCAACAGGAGCAGCGGACGCAGTATTAGCTGCGGGACGGGTGCTGCGGCCCGCTCAGGCCAGTGCCCGTCCCGTCATACGTTCCAGCACCTGCAAGCGGGATCGCCGACCGCTAGCAACCCATCCTCTGACAGCAGGCAGACTTCCTCGGGACGCGGTTGAAGCGCCAGTTCGGGAAGCAGCAAGACGCGGCCGGCTTCCAGCACCTCGACGGCGGCGCGGCTGAGTTTGGCATCAAACGGGCCGGCCCAGTTGGGGAGGGACAAGGAAATCATTGCATCGCCGGGTGTCGTGTCATTCGTGCGCGAGAACCCAGTCGTTGATGAAACTCGCCAGTCCATTGGCGTGAAAATCCCTGTTCAAGACTGCTTCATCATAGTCTTCGCGCACCCAGTCGAGGAAGGGCTTGCGGCCTTCACCTTCTCGTTGGAAGTGCAGGAAGAAAGCGTCCAGAATCCCGGTCTTTGCCTGCCTGATATGGCCGAATCGCCAGGACAACTGCTGGAGAGCGTCGGCCGCGGTGCCGCCCTCGAACAGCACCATCAGGCCGGCAGCGAGGCCGGCGCGGTCGGCGCCCGATTTGCAGTGCATGACGGCCGGCGTGCGCATGGACGTGTAGATGCCGTGCAGCCGCAGAATCCGGTCCGGCTGCGGTGCGCCGCGGCTCTCGAATGCCATGTCGTAGAAATCGAGGCCGAGTGCGCGGGCTGCCTCGCGGGAGAGGGCGTCGGAGCCGCTTTGGGTTTTGCCGCGCAGATTGACCAGCGTGCGCAGCCCCAGGTGACGCGCCATCCGGCGCAGGCGGGAGGGGGTGGGGTGGTTGCAGCGATAGACTTTGCCCGGGATGACCGGCGCCAGATTGCCCCAGACCAGGCGGAACACCGCATGGTCGATGAACAGCGAGTCGATCCAGGCGACGAGGCGGCCCTTGGTGGTACTGAGATCGCCGTAGAAGATGGAGTTCATTGGTGTACGGGCCGGACCTTTGGACAGCGGGCGCATATGGTCATGGCCGGGCGGAACGGGCAACCGGTCTGCGGGATCGTTGGCGCCGGGGTGGGGCTTTGGGGTCTGGGCACGCTGCAAGCGGATGTTTTCAACACGGCGCAGAACGAGAGCCACGAAGCGCCACGGACAGGCGTGACCGGGGCCGTTCATTGCGTGTCGCGGCGATTCAAAACAAACCCGTGCAGGTGCAGACGTTTCTGTTCAAGCACAAATTGCGTTAGTTCAGTCACTCCTTGTCCTTACCGGCCAGGCACCGCCGGCGTCTGTCACGCCAAACGTCATTACCATTTGACCGCCGGCCAACCCACACTACGCTGTTCAGCGATCAGCCAGGTGAAGCCGCATGCCAAACATCCTGACCATCACCCGCCTCAGTGCAGAGGACCGAACCCGGATCGAGGCCGTTGACCCGTCGGTGCACCTGACCGACGCAGGCGGCTGGTTCGACGGTGAGTATCGCGACACCTGGCCGGCGTTCAGCGCGGACCGGTATCTGGCGCCGGGCGCCACCGGCAGGGGATCCCGAGCCGA
>JBEKLE010000386.1:0-6376 GCA_050010355.1 Rhodopila sp.
CGCGGTCGAATAATTTATCTTGCCCCGTCTGATCGCTGGAGGCCGCCATCCAGCGCTAGAACCCCACATTTCCGCGGCTTTCGGCCGAATCCGAACGCCGGAAAAAACCCGCAACCAGTAGTTCGAGAAAGTCCATTACCCTCTGCGCCGTTAGCGTCCCGGTCTTTTGTGCCCGTGTCAGCACGGAGCTGACTTCGTAGCGCCAGAGAATCGGCACGAATGCCTCACCCTGAGCCGTTTCCAGCATACGCAAAACGGCGTCTGCGTAGGCGTGTGAACCGCTGTTGAAGCACCACCGCATGGTAACGGAATTATCCAGGACGAAATCGGTCACGCCCGCCCGTAATCAATCAGATCCCGAATAGTCATGCCCTCAGGCAGGAACGTGCCCTGGCGCTGCTCGCGCATCCGCGTCGCAGCTTCGACGGGCGTACGTTTGGCGGCCGGTCGAGACGCGATGTCCCTATGTGATCGGGAAAGGTAACGCTCCAGCGCTTCACGCACCACGTCGGCGGTGGTGCGGTGTTCTTCCTCGGCCGCCGCTTCTACCTGCGCGAGCAGGGCGGGTGGAATCATCAGGGTGTCGTTGTCGCCGGTGGATTTCATAATCGCATCCTATGTGGGACGAGAGGAAGTGTCATCTCAAGACTGGGACAGTGAGACGCAGAAGGTGCCCGTTCGTCTTCTCGACCCGGAAGGCCACGGCATGGCGGCCGGCCTCATTACCCACATTGTCGAGGGGCCAGCAAGTCGCCCATCAGCATGGCAAATCTGGCAGCGCTTCCGATCACGGTGGACGCCGATAGCGGCGGCCATGTGCTGGGCGACGTGCACCGTCTTGCCACCCTGTATGGCCTGACTTCCTATGACGCCGCCTACCTCGAACTCGCGGTGCGCCGCGATTTGCCGATCGCCACGCTCGACGCCGAGTTGATCAAAGCCTGCCAGGCGGCTGGGATTACGGTTCTCTAGTTGGGGGATGTGAGCCCGACCCCCAGAAAATTCGGTCAAGGGCCGAGAGGGCGCGAATTTTCCCTACAAGTTAGCGGTCGCGACCCAAGCCAAAGTCAGGACTTTGATACCGTCGGACTGCTCACCAAGCATCGTTTTCGGGAAAGTCGATCCATGGCGCCTCTGCGGCCGGTCGGGCAGCTCGGGACTATCGGGACTGCCGCAAGTTATGGGGTGTAAGTGCGTGTAAGTGCCAAGGGAGCATTCTAGCGTCCGTTCTTTGACCAGGTAGGGACGCGTGGTCTGTCGGACAACCATACTTCCTAGGTGCCCGTCATCTCAATGTCGAGGCATTGACAGAACCATGACGAGGCATTGTCAGATGACGGCGGAAATCGGCACGATCCATTGACAGAATCGGCCGCACGTATTTACAGAAGGGCGGATGAAAGCGGGTAAGGGCGTCACCAAACTGCTGGAGAAGGCCCGATTGGACGGCCGATCCTGGCTGTATCGGTGGCTCTATACACACCATGCCGAACTTGCTCCGGTCCTCAATGGCCTGCGTCCACCGTGGGTCGCCCTCGCCCGAACCATTCGCAATGACCCAGAATGGACAGGCAATGAGGCCGGACCATCACGACAGGCTGTCCGGGACACGTGGCTTCGTGTCGAGAAGGACAAGGCGGCCTCGGCGATCAGCAGCACGGCACCGAGCCGAATGAGCACCACCACGCCGCCGCCTGTCCGCGCACAGGCGCCCCTGGTAGAGTCCCCACCCCACCCGGTGGCCTGGGCGGTGCAGCCCGACCCGCCGGACGATGACCAGCCCGACCTCAATTCGTTTGTAAAGGAACGCCGCTGATGGCCCGACGCCCACGCCAGAGCGCCGAAGTTGTCTCCCTGTTCGGAGGCGATCTCGCTGATGATGTCGCCGAGGAAATCAACGTTGGGAGGTCCATGGGCCTCCCGGCCGCCGCAACCGGCTCGTCGGTTGGGGAGGCGATGAACCTGTCCGATACGCCAAAGGTGGTCTTTGCGATCGGCTTGGGCGGCAGCGGCAAAACCACCTTCATGCGCTGGGCCACGGGCGAGGTCCTGGCGCGCGGCAGCAAGGCAAGGCTGGTCGCGATCGATCCGGAGAACCGGGAACTGAAAGACTACTATGATGGCGTGCTTGAGCCGCCGACCCATGAGCCGGCCGGCATCGCGCTGTGGCTGAAGACGTTGCTGGACGTCTCGATGAAGGAGAAAGCGTCCGCGCTGATCGATACCGGAGGCGGCGATGCCGCGCTGGTATCGTTGATCGAGCGCACCGACGACATGGTCAAGACGATGCAAGACGCGGGCGTCGAGCCGGTGGCGATCTATCCGCTGTCATCGCGCATTTCCGACCTGGCGCCGCTCACCACCTTGGAAGCAGCGGGGTTTAAGCCACGGGCAACGCTGATCATCCTGAACGAAGGCCGCGCCGATCCAACCGTCCCGCGCGAGCAGTCATTCCGGCGGATCATGCAGCACAGCGCCTACCGAGCGGCGATCGACCGCGGTGCCATCCAGCTTTGGATGCCGCGCCTCTATGTGGCGAAGGAGATCGAGGACCGGCGCATCACGTTCAAGGAAGCCCGGGACGGGATCGTGCCGGAGGGGCGGAAGATTGTCCCGCTGGGCGTATTCGATCGGTCATCGGTGCACAAGTGGCTTCAGCAGATGGCGGTCGAGTTCGCGCCGATCTCGTCCTGGATCCCATAATGGGGGGCAGCCTGGCTGAAGCTGGGATAAACGGGTCGTCGGATGCCGACCAGGCTGTCCGCATAGCACGGGACAAACTGTTGGCGCTGGCGCGGGTGGCACAGGTCACCGGCGATCCGGCGGGGCCGGTCTTGGAGGCGCTGGCCGCGCAGCTCGATGCGGAGCAGCATTTGATCGAAGACTTGAAACGGACGGTCGCCGAGACTATGCAGCCTCCGGCCACCGTGCTCACCGACAAGCAGGTTGACCAGATGGGCCGGCGGGTGATGCAGGGTTGCGAGGCATGGTCGAGGCATCTGGTTCGAGCCTCGTATCTCCGCAGCTGGGCGCTGCTGACGGCGGTGCTGCTGGGCGTCGCCGTTCTGGGGTTCGGCGCAGGTTGGCGATCGCACGCCCCGGTGACTGAGTTGGCTTGTACCGATCAGACGGACGGCAGCCGGCTTTGTTGGCTGTACCAGCGGCTTCCGGCGGCGCCGCCGGCGAAGCGCTAGAAGGCAACCGGATGTCCGTTGACACGGTCATGCGGATAAATGTATGTCCGGATATACATAACACCGGGTAGACGACATGGTGGATAGACGAACTCCCGTAATCGCGTTTGCGTCGACGAAGGGCGGGGTCGGCAAGACCACGCTGGCCTTTGTCCTTGCGACAGCTATAGCCCGCTGGCTTCCCCCGACCGCAGAATACCGCGTTGCCTGCATCGACTGCGACCCCAACGGCACGCTGGACGCGGCTCTCCGGAAGACTGGAAGACCGGATATCCTGTCGCTGCCCTCGGATGCCGAGACGCTGTTGCCTACGCTCCGCGACGCGCAGCGCAACTCATCGCTTGTGCTGATCGACCTCGAAGGGTCCGCCAACCAAGCAATGCTCTACGCCTGCGGAAAGTCCGACCTCGTCCTGATACCAGCCCAGCCCTCGGCGTATGATGTGCGGGAGGCGCGCAAGACCGCCGACGTCGTCAGCCAAGCCGCTGATCTTGTCGGCCGCGAGATTGGGTTGCGGGTGGTGCTGACCCGGACCCCGGTGCTTCGTCAGCGTGTTGCGGAGCACTCCCGCGTTCAGTTCGAAAAAGCTGGTCTGCCGCTACTGCCCGTCGAACTGGTTCAGCGCACCGCTTTTCAGACCATGACCTATACCGGGGAGCCGCCATTCAAGGCCGAGCCCGGCGGTGGCGCTGCGGCAAACGTGGATGCACTGGTTGATGCCGTCGCGGCGATCATCGGCCTCGGGATCAACAGGGCGCTTGCGGCATGAGCAGGAAGCCCCAATCCGCAGCGCTGCCCGATCTGGACGACGCCGATTTCACCGCGAAACTGCGCCCGCTCGGGGACGCTCTTATGCCCAAGACGGGAAATGCGAACGACCGGACATCCGTTCGTCCGGATACACGAACTGGCGGCAAGACGGATACGCGAGAATCCAGATTATCGGTTGCTGAACGCATGGAGGCGATCGAGCGGATTCGAGGCCCAAAGCGGCGGTTTGAATATCTGATACCGGTTCGCGTGGGCGAAGCGCTCGCCGAAGATGCAGCGACCAAGGGGAAGTCGGCGGCGACCCGTCTTCTTGAGGTTCTCCGGGATGCCGGATATCCGGTTATTCCGGAAGACTTCGCGGATCTGCGAAAGGAGCGGGGACGTTGATGCTTGACACGATCAGCACCGAATTTGGCGACGTCTTGGCCGCCACCCCGGACAGCGTCATCCTGCGCGGTCGGCAATATACGGACGGCCCTGATGAGCCGGTCGACTGCGTCGTGCACGTCTCCCGCGATCTATACTTTGCCTCCGTTTCGGCGTGGCTGGACGCGAAGGCCGCTTACTACCAGCAACACAACGACTACTGCGAGGTCGGGACGACGATCGAGTTCGAGCAACTGACCAGACGGGCAGGGCGCGTACACTTGCTGACCGACGACGGCGTGCAGAACGTGCTGGCCGGCGTGGTTCAACGGAGGGTTACAGGCGGAGGCGGGTTGACGCCGCCACGGCGGATGACGGCACCTTGATTTTTTTCATGGGTGGCCAGGACATGTTTGGAAGCGTTGGGGTGGCGGCAGGGCTGCCAGACGGTGCGCGCAAGGATTTGGCCATTTTGGCGTTGGCCCGATCGGCGAGGGTGACCGATCTGGCCATCGCGCACGGGGTGAGCCGCAAGTTCGTATACGTGCAGACGCAGAAGGCTCGCGTCGCATTGGATGATGCATTCCTGTCCGTGACGGGTGCAGACGACGTGCTGTTCGAGCTGACGGTCACCAAGACATGGTTACGCCAGATGATCGTCGCGTTGCCACTGATCTGCCACAGCTCCTATCGCGGTGTTGTCGAATTCATGCGTGATCTCCTGGGTGTCTCGATCAGTGTTGGCACCGTCTGCAACGAGCTTCAGGCCGCCACGCGAAACGCCGTCATCGTCAACGATGCTGAAGACTTGTCCGGCGTTCGAGTGGGCTTGCATGATGAGATCTTCCAGGGGAAGACGCCCGTGCTGGCTGGCGTCGATGCTGCCTCGACATACTGCTATTTGTTGGTGGCGGCGGAACACCGGGACGCCGACACCTGGGGCATGCACTTGCTGGACGCCACCAAGCGGGGATTGAAGCCGGACCATACAATCGCCGACGCTGGGCAAGGTCTGCGTGCCGGGCAGAGGGCCGCCTGGGGCGATACGCCCTGCCATGGCGATGTCTTTCACATCCAGCACCAATACGAAGGTCTCGCCAACACGCTGTCCCAACTCGCCCAAGGTGCGACGACGCGACGCAAGAAGTTGGAGATCAAGATCGATCGCGTCGGCCAGGCTGGCCTGGACGGGGAGCGTGTTATCGAGTTGGACCTGGCGCGGCAGACCGAGGCGCGGGCCTACCGGCTGGCTCGCGACGTGCGGATCCTCACCCAGTGGCTGAGCCACGACGTTCTGGCGCTGGCCGGTCCGATCCTGGCGACACGGCAGGTGCTGTTCGATTTCATCGTCGCGGAATTGGCGCGCCGCGAGCCCGAAGATGCACGACGGATCCGCCCGGTACGCATCGCGCTGCAGAACCAACGCGACGATCTGCTCGCCTTCGCCGGTGTTCTTGACGACAAACTGATCGCCGTCGCACGAGCGCAGGAGCTTTCCGTTTCGCTTGTTCGGGAAGCCTGCGTTCTGCACCGGCAGCCGACGACTTCGGCGGCATACTGGCAGGGGTGGAATCAACTTCGCACGAAGTTAGGAAGCAAATTTGGCACCCTCTTCGATGCTGTAACGCGAGTGATGGCGCAAACCCCGCGCAGCAGCTCGCTGGTGGAGAACTTGAATTCTCGACTGCGCAATTACTTCACGCTACGCCGTCATCTGAATGGATCGTACTTGGACCTGCTGCGATTCTTCTTGAACCACCGTCGCTTCATACGCAGCCAACGCGCCGAGCGCACCGGGCACAGCCCGCGGGAGTTGTTGACCGGCGAACGCCATCCGCATTGGCTCACCCTGCTGGACCTCGGGCCGCTTCAGAACCAGCGCGCCTGAGTCGGGGAGGCTGACCGCCTCCGCCGCACAAAATAGCGGTATTATGTAGCAACCGCCACCGCCGTTGACAGCCACTGCGATCTGGGAGAAGTTCCTGGGACGTTCCAGCAACGCAGGCGTTTCATGGCCCAGCACTTCCTCCTTTCGGCCGCCGCGC
>JBEKLE010000387.1:0-6374 GCA_050010355.1 Rhodopila sp.
CCCAGCACCAGCCAGGTCTCGTTGCCGTCCCAGACCGGCGCGACGGTGTTGACCATCATGTCGCGGTCACCGGTCTGCGGCACGAACGGGAACAGGATCCCGATTCCCAGGTCGAAGCCGTCCATGACGACATACATCATCAGGCCGAAGGCGATGATCAGGATCCAGATCAGGGAAAGGTCGAGGCCCATCGCCGTCATTCTCCCGCGGCCGAAGGTGACGCATCGAGCTTCGGTACCGCGGACAACGGGCGGGCCGGGCGCTGACCCGGACGATCGCTGTCAGCCGGTGTGCCGGTGCCGACCCCTCGCTCGGGTCCTGTCGCCACCAACCTGAGCAGGTAGGCGATCCCAGTGCCGAACACCGCGCAATACACCACGACAAACAGCAGCAGGCTGGCCGTCATCGCTCGGCCCGAGTGGTGCGCGACCGCGTCCGATGTCCGCATTACGCCATAGACCACCCAGGGCTGACGGCCGATCTCTGTTGTCATCCAGCCGGCGAGCATGGCGACAAGGCCGGCCGGGCCCATCGCCACGGCGAACCGCAGAAACAGCCGCTGGTCGTAAAGCTTTCCGCGCCAGCGAAACCACCCGCCGCCCAGGCCCAGCAGCAGCATCAGCATCGCCAGCCCAATCATGAGGCGGAACGTCCAGAAGATGATCGTCGCATCCGGCCGGTCCTGCGCCGGGAACTCATCAAGACCGGGGTACTGGCCGTCCCACGAATGGGTCAGGATCAGGCTGCCCAGATGCGGAACATCAACCGCGTCCAATGTCTTCTGGTCCGCCATGTCGGGCCAGCCGAACAGGGTTTCCGCAACCGCCTGGCCCGGCTTGTTCGACCAGTGGCCCTCCATCGCCGCGATCTTGGCGGGCTGGTATTTCAGCGTGTTCAGACCGTGCTGGTCACCCGCGAAAATCTGCAGCGGCGCGGTGATCAACACCATCCACATCGCCATCGAGAACATCGTCCTCACGCGCGGATTGTCGCGGTACTTCAGCAGATGCCACGCCCCGGTCGCGCCGACGAACAGCGCCGTCGCCAGAAAGCACGCCAGGCCCATATGCACCAGCCGGTACGGGAAGGACGGGTTGAAGATCACCTTCAGCCAGTCAGTCGGCACGATGCGGCCGTTGATGATCTCGTAGCCCCGCGGCGTCTGCATCCAGCTGTTCGACGCCAGTATCCAGGTCATGGACACCAGCGTCCCCGCGGCCACCATCAGTGTCGCGAAGAAATGCAGGCCCGGCCCGACCTTGCGTGAGCCGAACAGCATGACCCCCAGGAACCCGGCCTCCAGGAAGAACGCGGTCAGCACCTCGTACGCCAGCAGCGGCCCCGTCACGCCACCGGCATAAGTGGAGAAATAGCTCCAGTTGGTGCCGAACTCGTACGACATGACCAGGCCGGAGACCACGCCCATGGCGAAGTTCACCGCGAACGCCTTCGACCAGAAATGATACAGATCGAGGTAGACCAGGTCCTTCTTGATCAGCCAAAGCCCCTCGAGCACCGCCAGATAGCTGCCGAGGCCAATGGTGATTGCCGGAAAGACGATATGAAAGGAAATGGTGAAGCCGAACTGGATTCGAGCCAGCAGAAGCGGATCAAATTGCGACATCTGCGTCCTGTTCTCCCAAGCGACGGGTCCCGAACTGGCGCATCTCGCCTGGTCCTAGGACCTCTTGGCATGTTGGCTTTACCCGTACCATGCATAGGGGGCGTGCGGTGGTCACGAAAGTCTGTGGTCGGACGTATCAGCCCGCGTCAGGCCGAGGACACGCCCGCCTGACCCGATCACAGGAGCGTGCGCCTCGCGGGGGCGTGCGCACGACACGCCATCCCGCAGGCCGATCGAACCGGAAAGGCTCGGCTGACCGCTACGAAGAAAGCATCAGAGCGTGAAAAGCGATCGAACTTGAAAAAGAATGCCCTCTGTTAATCATTGATCTTTTTGACGATCCCAGTGTGGGAGGGCATAAGTTTCAAACTCTCAGCTCTTTGATCCCGGCGCTGTCACTGTCACCCCTACGTCGATGGTCGCATTCCCCGGGATCAGCTTCACCACGAAGGCGTCGTTTCCGGCGAAGCCGCGATCGGGCGTGTAGTCGATCCGCGTGTCGTCGCCGACCTCGTGGATCAGAACGGTGCCATGGTTCGGGCGCGTCGTCAGCAGCCCGGCCTCGAACGGCTTTGGTCCTTCCTGATGCACGCGGATGCCGCACCAACCGCCGTCATTCACCACGATCAATGGCGCCTCTGAACCCAGGCCGGCGACCGGCTGCAGCTTTGGCGCATCGCAAAGCTTCGCCCCGCCGGTAAGATCGGCGGCATAAACCCGCAGCGCCGGTCCGGTCGAGACCTCGGTTTTGGAACAGCCGGCCAGCAGCAGGCCGGTCATCAAAACGGCTGTCCCCGCCGAGCGCAGCAAGAAAGCGGCCGTCCCCGTCAGGCGCCGCGGGAAAGCGGCTGTCCCCGCCGAGCGCCGCGGGAAAGCGGCCGTCCCCGCCGGGCGCCGCAAAAAAATGGCGGTCCCCGCCGAGCGCCGCAAGACGCCCGCACAGTGGGCAACCCGGTTGTCGGTCATTTCGTCTGAGCCTCACTGTCGCAGTATCGGGCCAGGAACGGGTCACGACCGAGTCGCGCCCCGGAACCCGGCGGGGCCGCACATAGACAGCTTGTGGGGTTATTGGAAGCCGGGATTGCCGATCTGTGCCGGCGTCTGCGGAATCCGGCGGAACTGGCTGATGTCGTAACCCTGATCCTTCAGACGGCCGAGCAGGGACTGGTAGGTCGCCTCGTCGGGCACGGGCTGGCGCGCCAGCACCCAGCCGTAGCCTCGGCCCGGGTATCCGACCAGAGCGGTCTGGTATTCCGGGTCGACGTAAAGGATCAGATAGGACAGGTACAGCGGCCAGAACGGGCTTTCCCGCCAGCGGGCATTGCCGGTGCCGGGAACCACGTAGCCATTCAACGTGAAGGACTTCACCGGTGAGTCGAAATCCTTGGAGTGGGCGGAGTAGACGTCGGTCAGCTTGCCGCCGGGCTGGAAGCTGATGTCGAAGTAGCTGCCGACGTTTCCCTTTTCCGCGAAATACGGAATGTTGGCGATGATATACCAGCGGCCGGCGTACCGGTTCAGGTCAACGTCCGGTGCCAGGGTCAAGGGCGGCGAATCCGAGCTGCACGCGCCGAGTGCCGAGATACTCAAGATGCCGATCATGATGCCGGTCAGTTTGCCGAGGATTGATGCCATAGGCGCCGTTACGCATCAGCCCGCCGTCCGGATCACTTCTACCCTCAGATCTGGCACCCCGATCTCATCACAACCTGGCGTCAGCCCGACCCGGCTTGCCGGGCTTCGACCGGGATGCTTTATGGCGCCCCGCTGACCCGGGTGATCCGGTCCAGGTGATCCAACCGGCACGCCGCCCAAGGACTGCATGACGACTATGGTGACCTCCACCGCGCCGAGCTTCCAGGACCTCATTCTGCGGCTGCATGGATTCTGGGCGCGTCAGGGCTGTGTCATCCTGCAACCGTATGACGTCGAGATGGGCGCCGGCACCTTTCATCCAGCCACGACGTTGCGCGCCCTGGGTCCGAAGCCGTGGCGCGCCGCCTATGTCCAGCCTAGCCGCCGGCCCACCGACGGCCGCTACGGCGAGAACCCCAACCGCCTGCAGCATTATTATCAGTACCAGGTGATCATGAAGCCCAGCCCGGAGGACGCGCAGGAACTGCTGCTGGCATCCTATCGCGAAATCGGCCTGGACCCGCTGCACCACGATTTCCGCTTCGTCGAGGACGACTGGGAAAGTCCCACCCTCGGCGCCTGGGGCCTGGGGTGGGAAGTCTGGTGCGACGGCATGGAGGTCGGCCAGTTCACCTATTTCCAGCAGGTCGGCGGCATCCCGGTCACCTTCCCAAGTTTTGAGATGACCTACGGCCTGGAACGCCTGACCATGTACGTCCAGGACAGGGACAACGTGTTCGACCTCGACTTCAACGGAGCCGTTGGCGACCTGCGCGTGACCTACGGTGACGTCTTCCTCCGTGCCGAACGCGAATACAGCGCCTACAACTTTGAGCGCGCCGACACCGAGATGCTCTCACGCCATTTCGAAGATGCGGAACGCGAATGCGCCGCTCTGCTCGCCCGCAGCCTCGCTCTCCCCGCCTACGATCAGTGCATCAAGGCCAGCCACTTGTTCAATTTGCTCGACGCGCGCGGCGTAATCAGCGTCACCGAACGCGCCAGCTATATCGGCCGCGTGCGCGTCCTGGCAAAAGGCTGCTGCGAGGTATGGGTGGAAGGGGAAAGCGGATGACCGGCGCCCCCGACAAAAACGAGCCTGACGAGGCCCAGCGACTCCGGGAGAAGGAGGCGCTGATGGAGCGCCTGCTGATGATCGCCGCCGGAATCAAAGCCAACATGCCCGGCGACGTGACATCCGATCATGGCTGGCTGTATGGCGAGGACGGGCTGCCAGCATGACCGCCTGCGAATCCTCATCTTCTGTGGCGCCACGCGAAGATTTCTACCATATTGTCCCCACGATCTACCAGGAGGCGGACATGGGTGCGCAACTGAACGTCAAAAGCGAGGACGCCTACCGGCTGGCTTCGCGCTTGTCCGAATTGACCGGCGAAAGTCTGACGACAGTCGTGACCGAAGCGTTGCGTGAGCGCCTGGACCGGCAGTTGCGGCTTCGCGACCGCGACGCCCGCCTAAAGCGGCTGCGCGCGATTACCGCAGACATTCGCGCCGCAATGGGTGATGATCTGCCCACCTCGGATCATAGCTGGCTCTATGATGACGAGACGGGTCTACCCCGGTGATCGTCGATAGCTCGGCCCTTCTGGCAGTCATCATGAACGAACCGGATGAGCCTCGCGTGGCCGCCGCGATGATCGATGCAAGCGCATTGCGCATGTCAGCAGCTAACTGGGTCGAAGCCGCGCTGGTTGTTGACTCGCGAAGGAACCCGCGTGCCAAGGCGCGCTTCGAAGACCTTATTCGCGAACTTTGTGTCGAAGTCGTGCCAGTCACGGTCGAGGCGGCGTATCGCTCCCGGGCAGCTCACGCGGATTACGGTCGCGGCAACCATCCCGCCAAACTGAACTTTGGCGATTGCTTTGCCTACGCTCTTGCCAAACTGTCAGGCGAGCCGCTGCTGTTCATCGGCAGCGACTTCGCGCAAACCGACGTCGAGCCGGCGCTGAAAAACTGACCATGGCCGAACTCTTCCTGGAACTGTTCAGCGAGGAAATCCCCGCCCGAATGCAGCGCGGCGCCGCCGCCGATCTCGAACGCGCCCTGACAACTGCCCTTGCCGCCATCGCTCCGACGTCAGTCGTCTCCTGGTTCGGCCCCCGCCGCATCGCCCTCCGCGCCGACGTCGCCGCCGAGGTTGCCGCCGCCAGTTCCTCCGAACGCGGGCCTCGAACCAGCGCTCCCGAACAGGCACTGACCGGCTTTCTCCGCAAGCACAATGCCAGCCGCGACCAGTTGCGCCAGGAAGGCGACTATTGGCTGCTCAACAAAACGACCGCCCCCGTCGCCGCCGCCGACTTGATTGCGGGCGCCATGCCGGGCCTGCTCCGCCGCTTCCCCTGGCCCAAATCCATGCGCTGGGGCGGCACCAGCGCGTTCACCTGGATCCGCCCGCTGCGCCGCATCACCTGCCTGCTGTCCGGCGCGGTCGTCCCGTTCAACCTGCGCGACGGAAGCGATGACGGCCACGGTCTGGCCAGCGCCAACCAGACCGAGGGCCACCGCTTCCATGCCCCCGGCGCCTTCACCGTATCCTCCGCCGCCGACTGGCGGGACAAGCTGACCGCCCATCGTGTGCTGGTGGACGCCGCCGGCCGAAGCCGCGTCATCGCCGACCGCCTCGCCGGGCTCGCGGCCGAAAAGCACCTGACCGTCGTTGACGATCCCGGCCTGCTCGACGAGGTCGCCGGACTGGTCGAATGGCCGGTTCCCCATCTCGGCCGGATCGCGGACGAGCACATGGATCTGCCGCCGGAGGTCATGCAGGTCTCCATGCGGGTCAACCAGCGCTATTTCGCCTTGCGCACGCCGGACGGTGCCGCCGCGCCCTGGTTCGGTTTCGTCGCCAACATCCAGGCCGAGGACAACGGCGCCGCCATCATCGCCGGCAACGAACGCGTCCTCCGCGCCCGCTTCTCCGACGCCCGCCATTTCTGGGACCTGGACCGGAAGACCCGCCTGGAGACCCGCATCCCCGCGCTCGAAAAAATCACCTTCCAGGCCAGGCTCGGCACCCAGGGCGACCGCGTCCGCCGGCTGACCCAATTGGCCGCCGCCATTGCCCCGCAGGTCGGCGCCGATCCGATCCAGGCCG
>JBEKLE010000388.1:0-6363 GCA_050010355.1 Rhodopila sp.
GCGGCCGGATTCTGGCGCAGCAGCGGGGCACCTCGGGCCAGGATGTCGGCGTCGGCCCGGGTCAGGATGAAGCCGTCCCGCGCCAGCCGGATAGCGGCGGCCATGACCGTGGCGGGAGACATGGTGCCGTATTTCGCCAGGGCAGTGTCGAGGCCGAGGACAGACCCGGGGACGGCGACAGCCTTCCAGCCGAACAGACTGGCGCCTTGAACCGGTTGGCCGGCCGCGTTCAGATACATGTCGCGGCTGGCCGCGGCTGGGGCGGTTTCGCGAAAGTTCAGGAAGATATCGCGGCCGTCGGGAAGATGCGCAGTCAGGAAGCCGCCGCCGCCGATGTTGCCGCAGCATGGGTTCACGACCGCCTCGGCGTAGCCAACGGCGACGGCGGCATCGATGGCGTTGCCGCCCTTGCGGAGGATGTCGACACCGGCCTCGGCCGCGAGGCGCTGGGCGGAGACGACCAGGCCGGTGGTGGATTCGGTGGGGGGGAGGGAGACGGCGCGGCAAGGCAGGGGCAGCAGACACAGAGCTACCACCCCGAGTCTGCTCATCGTGTTCAAAGGGCGTGCCGCGCCATGTTTCTCGATGGCACTTTCAATGGGTTCATTCAGTGGCTGGGAGATCGCGTTTGCCCCTGGCGATGGGTTCAGGCGGATCGAAGGCGAGTGCTGCCATGACCGTCCGCGGCGACATTGTCGGGAAGCTTTCCGCGGGCAGGCCGGTTTCCCGCGCGACGCGCCGAACGGCATCCGGATAAGCGGACGCAGCAACAGCATCGGCCTGGCGCCGCAGACCTGGAATGCGGTCCCGAGCTGTCATTTCAGTGAGGTATTCGATCAGAATGGGGCGGTCGAGACGGTTCAGATCGCCTTCCGCCAGTGCCGAGACCTGAGCTGCGATCCATTCACGCTCATACTTCTCGTAAAGCCCGCGAGGTGGGACAAGTTCAGAAGACGGGAGCGGTTGCGGATCGACGAGGGTAGGCATGGCTTTCGGCATCGTAAACCTCGTAGCCTGCATCGTTTTGGAGATAGGCTGGATGGAGATAGGCTGGGCGGGCTTGCAAGCCAAGATTTGGCCGGACGACGTAGGCGTGACAGAGGGGAGACGGGCCAGGATGCTGGCGTTCGAGGGCGCGACCCAAGTTTGACGTTGAAGCAACGTCGAACGATCCCGCCCTAAGTGACGGCCTGGATCGACGTGCCGACGATATCGACAATCCGGTCCAGCGTTGCCTCCGGCGTTGGCAGCGGCGGGGCGAAGCATAGCGTGTCGCCGCTGGCCGGTGGGCCGTCGGCGGCAGCCCGCAGGCGGAGGATCAGGCCGCGGTTGGCAGCCTCGGCCACGACTTTGGCGCCGAGGC
Source organism: Rhodopila sp. (assembly GCA_050010355.1). GTDB lineage: Bacteria > Pseudomonadota > Alphaproteobacteria > Acetobacterales > Acetobacteraceae > Rhodopila. Next base: position 1,364 of record JBEKLE010000388.1, read on the forward strand.
CCTTGGCGGGGGTCTTGCTGCCTTTGTCGTCGACCAGTTCGATCGCGGCGAGCATGCCGATGCCGCGGACTTCGCCTACGTTCGGCAGGGTGAGCAGGGTTTCCAGGTTGGCGCGGAAGCGGTCGCCCTGGATGCGGGCGCGTTCGACCATGCCCTCGTTCTCGATGATGTCGATGTTGGCCAGGCCGACGGCGCAGCAGACCGGGTGGCCGGAATAGGTCGCGGCGTGCATGAACTTCTCGTCGGCGGGGGCGTCCAGAAGGACCTCGTGCATGTGTTTGGAGATGATGACGCCACCAAGCGGGAGGTAGCCGGAGGTGACGCCTTTGGCGAAGGACATCAGGTCGGGTTTGGTGTTCCAGTGACCCAGGCCGAACCACTGGCCGGTGCGGCCGAAGCCGGTGATGACCTCGTCGGCGATCAACAGGACGTTGTGTCGGTCGCAGATCTCGCGCAGGCGGGGGAAGTAGGTGGGCGGAGGCACGATGACCCCGCCGGACCCGATGACGGGTTCGGCGATGATGGCGGCGATGGCGTCGGCGCCCTCATGCAGGATGGCTTCCTCGACCGCGTCGGCGGCGCCGATGCCGGCATCGCCGTTGCCCGGCCAGCGGTACGGAAACGGCGGCGCGACCTGGAGGAACTCGGGCACCAGCGGGCCGAACATCTTGTGGTAGTTCGGCAGGCTGGTGGCGCTCATCGCCGCCAGGGTGACGCCGTGGTAGCCGTAGCGGCGGGAGATGATCTTGACTTTGTTCGGCTGGCCCAGCCGCTTCCAGTGGTAGCGGGCGAACTTGAAGGCGCTTTCGTTGGATTCCGCGCCACTGGTGGTGAAATACACGGCCGCCATGTTGTCGTAGGCGAGGCTGACGATCTTCTCGGCCAGGCGGATCGCCGGTTCATTGGTGAAACCGGCGTAGGCGGAGGCGTAGGCCAGTGTCTCCATTTGCGCCGCGGCGGCGGCGGCGAGTTCATGGCGGCCGTGGCCGATGTTGACGTTCCAGAGGGAGGATAACGCGTCGATGTACTCGCGACCGTCGGCGGTGCGCAGCATGGCGCCCTTGCCCGAGACGTAGACTTTTGGGGACGCGTGGTCCCTGGCGAAATGCAGCGGGTGAATCAGGTGGCGCTGGTCGGTTGCCATCAGATGCTCACCCGCCGGCATGAAGTCGTTCATCGTCCGCGCCCTTCCTGAAGCTGACGGAAAGGCTAGAGCATTCGTGCCCACGTTTGAAGCGGCCCCCCGGAGCGAGAAGCGCGGGGCTCCGCCCCAAACCCCGCCAAGGGCGGACCGCCCTTGGAACCCCGGGATTGGTGGGTGGTCAGGAGGGGGCAATCGCGGCGGTTGACAGGTCTGAGTAGCCCCCTCCTGACCACCCTCCCATTAATGGGATCAAAGGGCCGCCGGCCCTTCGTGCGCATGCACGCTTCGCATGACGCGGGTCCGGGCAGAGCCCGCGCTTTCTAGGCGCCGTGCGCCTCGATCTGGCCGGCTTTGATTGCCTCCTGGAACAGGCGCCAGTCGGCCTGGGTCTGCGCCGTGTAGGCCAGTGCGAAGGCCGAGATCGCGGTGTCGAATGCCATGCCCGTGCCGATATACCCCGAGATCCGCGCCGGATCCCCCGACCGAGCGTGGGCTCGGGCGAGCGTTACGCCGCACAGGGTGGCATGGTAGGGCAGCGCGCCCTCGGCCAGGTCATTGCCGATCAGCGCCAGACGGCTGTCCTTCAACTGACGGATGTAGCAGTGCTGGTCGTCGCCGCGATCTTCCGTCCAGCCGAGGAAAATATCAGGCAGCGTCTGCATGATCCGCTGACCCACCACCACACGCTGGCCCTGGTTCTGGTAGACGCTCGGGCCGGCACAGGGTGCCAGCGCGGAGGTCTGGGCTTCCTTCAGTTGCAGCAGCAGGGTCTGATCGTCGCGCGTGACGAACAAGCCGATGGCGCAGAACGTGCCGACGCTGCCGACGCCGACGACCTTGAACGCGACATCGGCCAGGTTGTAACGGTCGACCAGGATGCGGCGTTCTTCGGGGAGCGACAGCTTGTAGGAGTCGAACGCGGTACGGGCCACGATCTCGTGCGTGTCGTCGCGTTGGCCGGACAACGGGAAAATCAGCGGCGGTTTCTCCTTGATCCGCCACTCGCCCCTGGACCGCTCGATCAGCTTCGGGTAGCCGCCGTGCCCGGCTTCGACGGCGGTCTGCAGCCGCTTCAGCTCGCGGTCTCGCAGTTTTTCGTCCTCGATCCCGCCCAGCACCGCGGCGACATCGACGCGGGAGCGCCAGGAGTCCAGCGGCGCCAGCCTCGCGAGTTCGTGCATGTGGCGCCGGTAGGCCTGCACCACGGCACCGGCGAGGTGACGCGCCGTCCGCTCGCCCAGATCGCGCGACAGGGCGTCCACGGCGAAGCTGGCGGCGAGGCGCTTGATGTCCCACTCGAACGGGGCGGGAAGGGTCTCGTCGAAATCGTTGACGTCAAAGACCGGGGTGCCCTCGGGCGAGGCAAACGTGCCGAAATTCGCCAGATGGCAGTCGCCGCAAGCCTGCACCCAGAGGCCGGTCGACGGCGTATCCGCCAGATCGGCTGCCATGATGGCGGCTGCGCCGCGGAAGAACGCGAACGGCGAGGCGCGCATCCGGTCATAGCGGATCGGCAGCAGACTGGCGATGCGGTGGCGGCCGGATTCGATCAGGATGTCGACTGGATCGCGGCGCGCCGGCGAGGGAATCCAACGAGCGTGCGCGCTGCGCGGCACGATCTTGCGAAGTGCCTGGCCGGCCTGGCGCCGCTCCGCCGCGGGCAAAACGGGCGCCGTCTGCATGTGCTCCAAGGGCATGGGCGTTTCCGGTGCGATGCGGCATGATACCAGCCGGCCGAAAGATCGACTCTTCATACGACGGTCGGCCGGCTGGTATCTCATTGATTTTGCGCGCAGCCGCCACACCAACCCTGCGCACATACCAGTCAGCGTAAACGCCGGCTGGTATAACACCCTGAACTGGAAAAACCGCAAGTGTCAAAATGACTCGTGGCGCCGTCCTTGCGGATTTTTTGCCGACCGCGTCTTGATATTTTCACATCAGCAATTCCGGGCGCAGCAGTATCAGCAGGGCCGCCGCAAGGCAGCCGGCGATCACGTCGTCGGCCATGATGCCGAAGGGGCCGTGGCGGCGGTCGGCCCAGCCAACGGGTCCCAGCTTGGTGATATCGAACAGGCGAAACAGAGCGAAGGCCGCGAGGAGACCGGGGATCGTCGGGCGGCCCAGGGCGAGCAGCGTGATCCACTGGCCCGCGAACTCGTCGATGACGACCCAACCGGGATCGCCTTCGATGGCGGCTCGTTTGATCGCCAGATAACCGCCGACGGTCGCAAGCAGCGCTGCGAGCGCCAGCGCCCATGGGGACAGGAGCTGCAATCCTGCGCCGGTGACAACGGCGGCGGCGGACGCGACGGTCCCGGCGGCGAGCGGGGCATAACCGGTCCCGAAGCCGGCGGCGATGAAGCGGGCGGCCCTCATGGTCTTGTTTCCGCCCAGCCTGATCCATGCCTCGCCAGAAAGGTCTGGATGGCGGCGAGCGCGGGCGGTTCGGTGAGGATCGGCGCATGGCCGATGCCGGGGAGCGTCACCACCGTTAGGTGCGGATGGTCGGCCTGCATCCGGGTCACGGTGCCGGAGAGCAGGATGTTGCTGACCTCGCCGCGGACCAGCAGGACGGGGACGTGGGCGAGCGCGCCGAACAACGGCCACAGGTCGGGCGGTGAGCGGTTCAGAAGCCGGGCGATGCGCGTGTCCCAGAGCGGGTGGAACCGACCGTCCGGTCCGGCTTTGTAGGTGAGTTCGGCCATGCGGCGCCAGGCAGCATCGGTGTTCAGCGACAACGGCGGCAGACTGGCCCGCAGGAAGGTGACAGCGGCCTCCAGGCTCTCCAGGGCCGGATCGTTGCCGACGAAGTCTCGCACGTAATCGGCGCCGTCCGGCGCGATGTCGGGACCGATGTCGTTCAGGACCACGGCGCGGACCAGATTCGGGCGGGCGGCGGCGAGGCCCATGGCAAGCAGGCCGCCGAAGCTGGTGCCGATAACGACTGCATCGTGGATGTGAAGTGCGGCGCAGGCGTCCATGACGTCGCGCGTGCAGGGCTCCGGCGCGTATCGGGCGATATCGCGGGAGCGGCCGGAATCGCCGCGGCCCGGGTAGTCGATGGCGATCACCCGGCGGCCCGGCGCGATCGCGGGTGCCAGGGTTTCGAAGTCGGCCCCGGTGCGGACGATGCCAGGGAGGCACATCACTGGCGGCAGAGTGTCGCCGCCACGCCATTCCCTGATATGCAGCTTCAGGCCGTCCCACGCGCTGATGCGGTGGATCAACGCGTCCACGGCGTGTTCGTCAGAATCGGTGCCGGGTCGTTGCGGGCGGCGCGGTACATGACCACGTTCTCGGTCACGCGCTGGACATAGTTGCGGGTTTCGCCGACGGGGATCAGCTCGATCCAGTCGACCATGTCGACCGGGCCGGTCCGCGGATCGCCATTGTCGCCGAGCCATTGGGCCACGCGGTGCGGGCCGGCGTTGTAGGCGGCGGCGGCCAGCGGCAGGCAGTTGTCGAAGCGTGTCAGCATGTCCTGAAGATAGGCGGTGCCGAGGCGAATGTTATGGCTCGCATCCGCGGTCAACGACGCGAGTGCCACCTGGATGCCGAGTTGCTTCGCCACCGCGCTGGCTGTCGGCGGCATCAACTGCATCAGACCGCGGGCGCCCGACGGGCTGACAGCGCCGATATCGAAACTGCTCTCCTGCCGCATGATGCCGAGGGAGAAAGCGGGGTCGGGCGGCGCGGCCAGAGTGTAGGGCACGGGCCAGCCGGCGTGGGGCAGCGCGAGCCCGTCCCGTCCCATGCGACGGGCGACGAAGACCGCCCCGTCGGGTATGCCGACGCTCGAAGCGAAGGCCGCGGTGAGAGCGCGTTCGGCGGGGATTGGCGCCAGTTCATCCAT
>JBEKLE010000389.1:0-6343 GCA_050010355.1 Rhodopila sp.
CGCTGGGACGCCGACCCCTGGGTTCGCGGTGCATACAGTTACGCGGTTCCCGGTTCAGCACTGGCACGTGACGCGTTGGCCGAGCCGGTCTCGGACGGGCACCTCATGTTCGCAGGGGAAGCCTGCCATGTCGGGCTGGCCGGAACGGTGGCCGGGGCGTGGTTAAGCGGGCAGTCAGCAGCGCGGACCGCCCTCGCTGCACTGGGTTGATTCCGCTATCTGTCACGATCTGCTTTGCCTCGGTCACGCACGATTGCGGTTTCAGAATCATGTCCCGGCTTAGAATGACCACTCATCAACATCCGTCGGCCTCACTTCGACATGCGCCCGCCCTTGCTCCGATTATTCTTGCTGGCTGCTTTATGCTGCTGGCTCGCCACAAACGCGGCAGCGGCCACGCTGGCCGGCGAGACCCTTCCGGACACCTATTCAGTCGATGGCAAGTCCCTGGTGCTGAACGGCATCGGCGTGCGAACACTGACGATCTTCGCCATCAGAGCCTATGTCGCCGGGCTCTACCTGCCACACCCAAGCCACGATGCACAGCAGATACTGGCCTCGCCAGGTCCCAAGGTCATTCTCCTGAAGTTCATACGCGCCGCCTCGAAATCGCGGGTCGAGCGGCAATACCGCGAGGGCGAGGAGAAGAATTGCGGCGATGGCGGCTGTGACCGGTCCGATGAGGCGGATTTCGAGCGCCTCGTCGCAGCCGCACCAGCCGTTGCTGCCGGCGATTCCTCCACTTACGTCTTCACCGGCAAACGCGTCCGTGTCTTCGCCAACGACCGGCTGATCGACGAGTTCACCAATCAGGATCTGGCCTATCGGCTCCTGTCCGGATTCATTGGCAATCGTCCGCCGTCGCAAAAACTGCGCCGCCAACTGCTCGGACTGCCCGACGATTGAACGAAAGTTGGACTAATGAAGCGCGAACCCGTCTCGCCGGACGATGCGACGCAGACCGATGCTCACGACGCGCAACCCGAGGCATTGATGGCGCGGCATCGATCGGATGCAGCGGGTAGTGGATATCGCAGTGCGCCGTGTCGAGGACAGTTGGACAGGGTTGCGGACATTTACCCCGGATGGCACTCTGGCGTTTGGTTGGGATGCGGTCGTGGCAGGATTCTCCTGGTGTGAGGGGCCGGGAGCCCCCGCCGCCGGTCGCTTTGTCAACGATCCGGTCCTGCGACGCGATCCTGGCGAGTCATCAGCACGGGCCGCGGTCGTTACGCCTGCACGCTTTGTCTCGCGGCGCTCCACAGTAACGTGATCGTTGCGTTGAGCCGCATTTCATTCGAACAGGTTCGAACAGGTGATCGGTGCAAAGGGACGCCAAAAACATTGCGGGGGCGATATGCGGATTCGTTTGAAGCCATTTCTGTTGTACGTATCTCTGGGCGCCTGCTCGTGGCTGTCGAATCCACAGGAATTCTCGGTCTATTTCGAGCCGTATTCGTCCGAACTCGATCCGCAGGCACGCCAGACAATCCAGGACGCGGCGAGCTTTGCCCGCGCGCATGTTTTGTTGCCCGTTGAGGTTGCGGGATTCGCGGCGCCGCCTGATCCAAAGCGGGATGTCGACGGCTTGTCCGCACAGCGGGCAGAGGTCGTGAAGCAGCTCCTGGTGAACGATGGGGTGGGGCAAAATCGGATCGCCACGGTGGCGTATGGCATCACCGATCCGAAGACCCTGCCGAGCCTCGCGGTTCGCCGGGTCGACATCACCTTTCGGCCGGCCAATGGCAGCGATTCGGCGGCGGCTGGGCCTGATGTCAAATAACCGCGTCGGCGCGTAACCCCGCGATGGCAGCTTCGTCATAGCCGATCTCGGCCAGTATGGTTTCTGTGTGAGCCCCGGCTTCGGGCGCCAGTGTGTCCAACTTGCCGCCGCCATGCGCCATCTGAAAGCCTGACCCCATCAGCCGCAACGATCCATATGGGGTGTCCACGCTCTGCATAACGTTACGCGCGGCAACCTGGGGGTGGTCGATAATCTCTTCCACCTTCCAGATGCTGGCGCAGGGAGCTCCGGCGTCGTTAAGGCGACGCTCCCAGGTCTTCGAATCCTCCGCGGCCAACGCGGTTTCGATAATACTTCGTAACGCCTCCTCGTTCTCCTTACGGAGGAACCAGTCGCGGAAGCGAGGGTCTTCCAACACCTCGGCCAGGCCGAGCGTGGTCATGAGGACGCGGTATTGCTTCTCGTCGTTTACGGCCAACAGGAGAAAACTGTCCTTCGCACGGAACAAATTGGCGGTTACTTTCCGGCTGATCGCTTGGTTGCCGGCCTGAAGCTGGTGATGCCCCGCAATGGTGTAGTCGGCGACTTGGGTGGTCAGGAACGCCAGGCTTGCCTCCAGCATCGAAACGTCCAGGAACTGGCCCCTCCCCGTATGCGTGCGCTGGAACAGCGCCGACGCGATGGCGAATGCGCCCGTCGCCCCGGACAGCACGTCGCAAACGGCAAATCCAGCCCGGGTTGGACCCATCTCCTGATGCCCGGTGATCGCCATGATGCCGGACATCGCCTGGATCTTGCCGTCGTAGCCGGCCTCGTTGCTGGCCGGACCGGTTTGGCCGAAACCGGAAATGGCGCAGTAGATCAACGTCGGGTTGATCGCCGACAATGCCGCGTAGCCGAGGCCCAAACGGTCCATGACGCCGGCGCGGAAGTTTTCCATTACGACGTCAGCCTTTGCCGTCAACTTCCGCACGATCTCCCCGGCCGCCGGCTTTTGCAGGTCCAGGGTGAGGCTTTTCTTGTTGCCGTTCACCGCCAGAAAGGGTGGCGCCATGTTGCGGTCAGCCCAGGCGCGGGACAGCGGCGTCCGGCGCATGTCCTCGCCGCCGCGACGCTCGATCTTGATCACGTCAGCCCCCAGCAGACCCAGTTGGTAGCTTGCGTATGGCCCGGCGAGCACCTGGGTGAAGTCGAGAATACGGACGCCGGAGAACGGTCGTCCGGCCCTGTCGGCCGTGGTCATGCCGCCTTCACGACGCGGTTCGGGCGGGCCAGTTCCTTCTGCCGGTCGAATTCCTCCCGGCGGCGCCTCAGTTCGACTTCGCCGATCTGTTCAAGGTTCAGGTAGTCCAGCTTCCACTTGCCATCTTCAGTCCAGCGCAGCGGCGACTGCATCGTGGTCTGCGGCCCGGCCGCGCTCTCAAGCAGGCGCAGTGCAAGTTCCAGTGTCCGGCCCTGAGACGCGCCGTCATGCGGCTTGCCGGCACTGTTGCCGAGCGGGAAATCGCTGAACAGGAAGCGGGGCGCGCCAGCGTGCTCGACGATATCCTTGGCGCAACCCATCACAACGCTCGGGATGCCGTTCGCCTCCAGATACCGCGCAACCAGCGTACTGGTCTGATGGCAAACCGGGCAGTTCGGGACGATGACAGCGACGTCCGCTTCATCTTCGCGGACGCGTGCCAGGATCTCCGGCGCATCGGTTTCGACGGTGACGCGCTGGCTGCGGTTGGTCGGCGCGCCATGGAACCGCGCTGCCACGGCCCCGATCCGTCCCGCCCCGGCCGCCGCGCGCAGCGCAGGCAGAGGGAACCACGTGCCGCTGTCGGTCGCGGCGGTGTGGGTGCGATCATAGCCAATATGGGAGATCCGCAGGTCGTGATCGTGCGCCGTATCGCCGGAATACACAGTGTAGAACTTGGCGCTGCCATTGTAGGGTGCCCCGGGACCCTGGTCACCTTTGTCCGGTTGGTATGGCGCGGCGGTGGTGATGATCGCGACTCTGGACTGGTTCAGCGGCTTGGCCAACGGTGTGAACGGTGCGGTCAGGTAATGTGCCCAGCGGTAGGGTGTGGTGTAGCCGATCGCCGTGTAATAGTCCCGCGTGCGGCGCATGTACGGGATCGGCGAGTCGTAGTCCGGGGCGAAACCGAGCTGGGCGTCGAGGCTATGGTCCACTGGGTCCTCCGGTTGCTGGGATGGCCAGCGCTAATCGCAGTCGTCGCATGGCCGGGCGGATGTCCGCAAGATCCAGAGGGTCCGCAGAGGCGCCCCCGGCGCGGGTAATCCTGACCATCATCGTTCGGGTATCGTCGGAGACGCAGAGCAAAGTTGGTGGCCGCAAGGCAGTCTCTGGCGTCGACGGTGACCTGCCAGGCGCGGCCCGGCCATGTGAAACACGCAACTCCATGCCCGCGGCGGCGGAACTATCGTCGCTGGATGGTTTGGCGGTCCTTATGTGCCCCAGAAGCGACGTTCGCAGGGTCGGCAGGCTGCATGGCTGGAAAATCTTGTTTGGCCCGAGCAGTCCGATCGGCTCCTTCGTATACAGACTGCAATGAAAATTGCCGCTGCAACCAAGCCCCGCGTGCTGAAGGGCAGTTTGCTGGGCGATGACCTCGCGCGTCTCTGCGATGAGGCTCCTAAGGTTGCCACATTGGTGGTCTTCCACACCGCCGTGCTCGCGTACGTTCCGGAACGGGAACACAGGGAGGCTTTCGCCGAGCGGGTCATGCAGATTTGTCCGTTTTGGGTATCGAACGAAAGTCCAGACGTGTTTCCGGACGTCGCGAGCCGCGCGGGAGTCAATAGCAGGAGCGATCGCTTTCTGCTGTCCGTAAATGGTTCACCCGTTGCCTGGACTGAGCCGCACGGCGCGGCGATCGAATGGATCGCGGAAGGCATTGTGCTGGCTTGAAGCGCGTAGGAAATCGATGCTCACATAAGTCCGATGTTATCAAGTAGCCGCACGCCGCCAAGCCTCACGGCGACAATCAACCGAGCCTCGGCGGCTGGTCGGTTGATGGGATCCATAGTTGGGCCGTCAACCAGCACAAAGTAATCGCAAATGAAACCCTGGGCAGCCAGGCGGTGCGCCGCATCCGAAACGGGTTCGTGCGCGCCGCCCTCCGCCACGATCCGGTCAGCGGCCTGCCGCAGCACCTCGATCAGTACCGGGGCCTTCGCCCGCTCCTGCATCGAAAGGAACCGGTTCCGCGACGACATCGCGAGCCCGTCAGCCTCCCGCACTGTCTCGATTCCGACGATCTCCAGCGGCAATAGCAGATCGGCGGCCATCCGCTTCACCACTTGTAACTGCTGCCAGTCCTTCTCGCCAAAGTAGGCACGATCCGGCCGGACCTGCCCGAACAGCTTTGCGCACACTGTTGCCACGCCGCCGAAGTGACCGGGCCTCGCTTCGCCCTCCCACCGCTCCGCCGGCCCGGACACGGTAACCAAGGTCGCCTCGCCGGGCGGATACATCGTTGTTACATCGGGCAGCCAGGCCAGGGCGCACCCTTCGGCTTCCAGCTTTGCAAGGTCTCCGGCTTCGTCACGAGGGTACCGCGTCAGGTCCTCGTTCGCTCCGAACTGCAGGGGGTTGACGAAGATGGACGCAACCGTCGCCGCTCCGGACGCGACGCCGGCGCGCACCAAGGTACAGTGGCCCTCATGGAGGGCGCCCATTGTCGGGACAAACGCCAAGGCGTCGGCCTGCCGGCGCAGTCTCGCACAGGCCGTACGAAGATCATGAAGGCTGCGAGCGATGAACATACGGCGGACCTTGGTTCAGACCGGGACTTCGGGCAACATGCCGGTCCTCGTAACCAAAAACCCTCCCGAATCGCGGAACGTTGAGCATCTCCTCGCAGGCCGCGACCTCGCGTGATGCACTTGCCACGTTGAGGAGAATTAACCGCAATCAGGAATTTACCATACTGTCCATGACCCCGGCCATGGGTTAATCCAACACCCTATGGCACAGGCGGACACAAAAACACCGACCGCACGATCCTGGTTGCGGCGAGAACAACGTGCGGGAAATCGGGCGGCTCGCCCGGTGCTGGCGCTACATGTCATCGGGTCGGTTCTGGGAATCGGACAGGCGTTCGCGGCAGCCTCCGTGCTCACGGCGGCGTTCACCGGATCGCCGCGCGATGCCGCCGCCCTGGCGGCTTTCGGCGGGCTCGCCGTGCTGCGGGCAGGCATGTCCTACCTGACCGAAAAAGCCGCGTTCGCGGCCGGCGCGGCGGCACGGCGGCGGTTGCGAAGCGATGCCCTGTCGCGGCTGCTGCATGCCGGGCCGGTCCTGCTGCGCGGCCGGCATTCCGGCGACCTGGCGACAGTCGTCGTAGACAAGATCGAGGCCCTGGACGGTCTTTTCTCGCGCTATGTGCCGGCTGCGGCGTTTGCCATAATCGGACCCTCGGTGGTGCTCCTGGCGGTGCTGTACGCCGATCCCTGGGCGGCGCTTTTGCTGCTCGGGTGCGGCTTGTTGGTTCCCGTTGGAATGGCGGTCGCCGGCATCGGTGCCGCCGCGGCCTCGCGCAATCAATTCCTGGCGATGGCGCGGTTGCAGGCGCGATTCCTGGATCGCGT
>JBEKLE010000390.1:0-11094 GCA_050010355.1 Rhodopila sp.
ATGCCGAACCCCGCCGGCATTGCGTATGCGACAGCCAGGTTTACGAGCTGTGGTCATGCCGCGCATGCGGATTGGCGGTGGCGCACACCTATGTGGGCTCACCCTTGGGCGAACAGCACCTCTGGTCGGATGACGGGGCCACCTATGGTGGGGAGGTGGACGTCATTCACGAAGCGCATATCTGTCTCGAAGCTCCCGAACCCACGGGCAAGACTGCAACGACGGCCGAACTCGACGTGGTGACGGGCAGGCTCGATGGCGATGGCAGGCGCACCCGCCCCGTGTGGCACACTCCTGGGCGGCCGGAGGTATTCGCGAGATGCCCGCGGTGTGATGCTTCCGAGCAGATCAGCGATTTGCAAACCAAGGGCGAGGAGCCCTTTCAGCAATTGGTGGCGGTGCAGGTCCTGGCGCAGCCACCGCGTCCGGAGTCGAGGGCTCCGATGAAGGGGCGCAAGACGCTGGTCTTTTCCGATGGCCGCCAAACGGCATCGCGCCTTGCCGGCCTGCTGAAGACCTTTGCCTTCCGGGACAGCGTGCGGCCGCTCCTGGTCGACGGGATGGCGGCGCTACGCGATTCCCCCTATCGGCCGAGCCTGGATGACGCACCGCTGGCGGTGTGTCTCTCCGCCGCTGTGAACAACGTCCGACTGCGTCCCGTGGGCGATGACACCGGCAATCTCTCCCGCTTTGGGCATATTGCGAAAGACTACCTGGAAGACGCCAACATTGAATCCGAGGAGATCGCCGGATTGTCACGCGACACCTCGGATAAGACTCCGCGGTCGGTGTTTCATAATATCTATGCGGTCCTCCAGGACCGGCACACTGGCTTGAGCGCGCTGGCGCTGGCGACGGTCGGACCCAAACTGGCCCGAACCGATAACCAGGCGCTGGAAGCCCTGGCGGCGCCAGCCTGCGCGGGACTGACGCCAAAAGAAGATCGGGCGGCTGTGCTGGATCTTTGGCTTTGGTGCGCGTTGCACGCGCGCGCCATCAAGCTCAGTTCGACGCCGCCGGAAGTGGGAACAGTGACAGGTCCATCCGGCGTAGCTCTGTGGAATGGCAGGTTTAACGACGGGGTACGGCGAGCGTTGACCGCCGCGGGCCATGCGGGGTGGCTGACGCAGTTTCTGAAGACCGGCGTGCCGCTGCTGAGAAACGTGTTCAGTGGCAGCACGGACCAGACATTTCAGATTCCGGCTCGAAAGGTCGCCCTTGTGCCAGGAGAGACGGTGGCCTGGCGCCGGTGCCGGACCTGTACCGCGGTTTCGCCCGCAAATCCCCTACTGGCTGGTATTTGCCCCGCTTGCGCCGGACAAACCGAGGTCATAGACCCCGCAGCCGACCAGGTATTTCGAAGCCGGAAGGCATTTTTCCGCCGCGCTTCGGAGCGCCTCGCGGCACGTGAACCGGGTTTTGCCCCGCATCAGTTGATCGCAGAAGAGCACTCCGCCCAGCTCAATGATACCAGCATGGTTCGCGCCATGTCGCGCAACGAAGCTTACGAGTTGCGCTTCCAGGACGTACCTATCAGCCAGGACGGTCAGGCCTGCGACCCGATCGACGTCTTGAGTTGCACGACCACTATGGAGGTTGGGATCGATATCGGCGGCCTGACCGCCGTCGCCTTGCGTAATGTCCCGCCTGGCCGGGCAAACTACCAGCAGCGGTCAGGTCGGGCCGGCCGCCGCGGCGCCGGCCTGTCGACGGTCCTGATGTTCTGTGGCGCGGATAGCCACGATCAGAGCTTCTTTCGCGACCCTGCCCCTATTGTCGCCGGACCGGCTCCCGATCCGGTCCTCAACCTGGATAACAAGGTCATTGCGGAACGGCAGGCATATGCCTTTCTCCTGGGGCGCTTCCAACAGGCCCGGGTCATCGGCAACACAAACCCGAATATTTTTGAGTCCCTGGGACTGACGATCGACTTCCTGAACGGTGACGCCGCCAGCTTTTCCCTTGCCGGTCTAAAGACATGGTTGCTGGAACACCGGGATAGGCTGACTTTGGAACTGGACAATCTGTTCGGAAAATCCTGTCCCGGCCTTGATAGCGCCGATCTTTTGACCCGCTGGCCGGTGTTGCTCGAGGAAACGCTCGGCGGCCTGCATCCGCCCAAACCGGACGACAAGCCGCTGGCTGGGGACGGGGAGGACGACCCGCTTGAGGCCGACGCGCCCGATAACGACCGCTCCGGCGTGAGTTCGGCCAAACTGCTCGACCAACTGTTCGCGCTCGGACTGATGCCGCGTTACGCCTTCCCGACCGATGTCGCGACGTTCGCCGTTTTTGAAGACAACACGAATGCCTACCGCCCGCAATTGCTCTACTCGCCGCAACAGGCGCTGAATCAGGCCCTCGCGCAGTATGCGCCCGGACATGAGGTGTGGGTGGATGGCAAGACGCATATTTCGATGGGAATCTGGAGCGCCTACGAGAGCGAGCGCTTCGCGGCTTATAAAGAGCGGAAGCTGTACTACCATTGCCAGACCTGCGATTTTGCTGTCCTGAAGCCGTTGGATTCGGGGTTTGTAGGCCAAACTATCGATTGTCCCGCTTGCAAGGCCCGAGGCGGCATGGGACCTGCGCAGCGCTGGCTGCGGCCCGTGGGCTTTTCTCATCCCCCGGCAATGCCCCCGGCTCCCCCCAAGATCGATGGAACCGTCAATAGCCGCCCAACGCGGGCCAAGCTGGAAGCTCCTTATTTCAGGCCGGATCTCAGGGTGGGAGGCAAGCGCTTCGAAAGCGGCGCGGGTTGGGAAGCCTGGTGTGACAATCTCGACCTCGTCGTTACCAATCGCGGCACTCAATCCTCGCAGGCTCAGGGCTTTCGTCATTGTCCCCTTTGCGGACGGACCGAGCCGACCGACCTCGACGCGAGTTTGCGGCAATTGATGGCGCCAGATCATGAGCGACCTCGGCCGCGCAAACCTGGAGAACCGGATCGCTGCGCCGGACGTCCCGTACAGGTCGTTCTGGGCAATCAGTTCCGGACCGATATAGCGGTATTCCGGCTGCAAATGCCGCCGTCCTGGGATCTAAGCCCGACGCGGCCAGCGACGATTATCAGTGCCAAATCGGCGGTAGAAGCGCTGGTCCGCGCGGCCAGCCAGGATCTGGAGCCGGGCGACATCGATGGGGATTATCGGTTCGCTCCGGGTCAGAACGCGACCACGCTGCTCGATTTATACATCTACGATCAGGCTGCGGGGGGCGCCGGCTTCGTCAAAGCCGCTGCCAGCCGCCCCGAACGTCTGGTGTGTGCGGCTCTCGAGATTCTCGATGACTGCACCTGCGAAGATAGCTGCTATCAGTGCTTGCGGTCGTACAAGAACCGCTTCGATCACTCGTTACTTGATCGAAGATTGGGCGCCGATCTGTTGCGCTCATGCTTTTACGGGACGGAACCGGATTTGCCCGATGCCTGGGCGCAGGCGGCGCTTCGCCGGCTATGCGATGACATGAACGATAGCGGAGCGGATTATGAGGTCCGATCCGGGGGACTGGTGGGTGCTGATGGAAAGCGCGTGGTCCTGGCCCATCCGTTCCGCCCCCAGGAGCCGGGAAATGCCCGCGCCAAGGCCATTGCCGAAGGCCCTGCCGAGACACGGGTTATCGATGTTCTTATGGTCGATCGTGCCTTGCCGGTTGCGACGGCCAACGCTCTGGATAAGGCGGCAAAGACCGCTCGCGCTCTACCGCAAGCGAGCGGCGGCGCGCCGCTGCTGACGATCCAAGCGATTTTGGCTGGAAAATCCGTTGACGGCGCTCCCAGGGTAGCAGCCGGCGCCCATGAAGCCGGCGACTTTGTCATGAACCTTGAGGCTCACACGCTCGATGGACCCCTTGGGGACGGTCAACGGCCGGTGGTGAAAGGGACCCCGTGCCTATTCCGGCCCCTCAATGGCGGTCCGCTGGACGTCAAGCAGGTGTATTTGCTGAAGCGTACGGACGGGCGCGCGTTCGGCTCTACCCAGAGCGAGTGGACCGTCGGCACACCGCAGCCGCTCAAAGGCGATGCCGGTGTCCGGGTGCGTTATCGTGCAGCCGCCAAGCGCCTCGAATGTGCCAGCGAGGTGGTTTCTCCTCCTCATGCTGTCGAGGCGATTGCCATCTTCGTGCGGCAGTTGCACTGATGGCCATCTGCATTCCGCAGACTCTCCCCGAGAGCATGGATCACAACTCCGAAGCCCTGCTGATGGCAGCTTTTCAAAGGCGGCTGGGCGACGATTTCCTGATCATGCATTCTTTCCCGTGGTTGTTCCCAGGGCGTGATGATATCGACTCTCCTGCCCGCGAAGGTGAGGCAGACTTTGTCCTGCTCCATCGCGAAAAGGGAATGCTGATCATCGAAGCGAAGGGAGGTGTCATCAGACTGCGCGACCGCCAATGGTACCGCGCGCTGGACGACGGCCGGCTCAAGAAAATTCGTGATCCGGCGCAGCAGGTCCGTCGCGCCGAGCGCGCGCTTCGCAAGCGGGTGGAGATGGTCTGTGGGGAAGAAATTGCGCGGAAGGTTCGCTTTGCCACGGCCGTCGCATTCCCCCATTGCGTTTTCCGCGACGAGCCGCCGCCGGACCTGCCGGCGCGGACCATCATCACGATGGATGATCTCGCCGACATCGAAGTGGCGGTAGACCGGGCCTTCGGCGCATTCGGGGCAGCGAAAGGACCGCTGACCGGAACCGAGTTCATTGCACTTCGCCGCGCGCTGGCGCCTGAATTTGCACTCTACGAACCGCTGAAACTCGATGTGGACGCCGCAGGAAGGCTCCTGTCGCAGTTGACGCGCCAGCAGATGCAGGTGCTGAAGGCGTTTTCCTCCAGCCATCCGGTAACGATCGTTCGGGGCGTTGCGGGTTCCGGCAAGACGATGCTCGCGCTCGAACGGGCGCGGCGCTTCGCCCGGGAGGGACGTTCGGTACTGTTCACATGCTACAATGTCGAGTTGGCAAAGTGGCTTGCCGAGCAGACCGCCAGCGATCTTTATCACGATGGAACGCTGACGGTGCGCCATTTTCATGGTCTGGCCGCCGACGTCCTAAAGCGGGCCGGCTTGCCTCTGGAACCCGCGGGGGATACGGCGAAGTATTGGGATGAGATCGTTCCCGATATGATGGTTACGGCGGCGATCTCCATCTATAGCGACAAAGCCCCGTTCACTGCCTTGGTCGTCGATGAAGCCCAGGATTTCAGCCCCGGATGGTGGGACGCGCTGCCGTATCTGACGGGTTTGGACGATCAGGTGCCGAGCTGGGTGTTTATTGATCGCGACCAGAGCTTACGGCGCGACCCGGTTGATCCACCGTTCCCGGGAGCGGGGATCATGAACCTCGATATAAACTGCCGTAACACGCGCCGGATCGTGGCCTTCGCAACCGAATCGACACGGATTTTGGCGGAGGCTTCAGAACTGGCGCCGCTGGGGCGGCCGCCCCGCATGATCGTCGCGCCGTCGCAAGGAGCGATCGCAGGATTGGTCCAGGGCGAGGTTCGCCGTCTGCTCGAAGATCATCGCTTGGGGACTAACCAGATCGTATTGATCGGACCGACCGCCTGGAAGAATGGCTGCTTAAGCCGTTGGGATAGCATTGCCGGGGTCAAACTCACCGACTCCGCCGCAGATTGGCGTTCCGGAGGTTCACTGCTTTGCACGACGGCGCGCCGGTTCAAGGGCCTCGAAGCGGATGTCGTAATTCTCTACG
This sequence comes from Rhodopila sp., assembly GCA_050010355.1. Lineage (GTDB taxonomy): Bacteria > Pseudomonadota > Alphaproteobacteria > Acetobacterales > Acetobacteraceae > Rhodopila. The sequence continues at coordinate 5,709 of JBEKLE010000390.1, forward strand.
ACTTGCACGGGATTGGACCTTTTTTTACCGAGAGCGATCTATACGTGGCGCTCACGCGCGCGCGGAGCCACATCGTGCTTGTGACGCAAAGTTCCGATTTTGGCGATCGATTGCGAGCCGCCATCGTCTCGGTGGAGGCCCTCGGGCGAGAGCCGGAGATCACATGAGTGTCGCCGGTTGGGCCGAGGCCATCAAGGTTGGCCTAGACGAGCAAGGCGTACCGGCGCGACCGGATATCGCCCGCCATATCAGATTGGCCGCTGCTGCTTCGGCCAATCTGCTGCGCCGTCAAATTATCCGCGGCTTGAAAGAGGCCTATGCTCCGTTTGCAGTAGAAGAAACCGTCCTGCGTGAGGTGGTGGGCGGCATACTCGACGATCTCGTCCGTTTGGGCGAATTGACGGAGTTTCAGTCGCAGGGCGGTGCTGGCTATGTGGCAACGCCGCCACGCTGGGTCGATTTGGGCGAAGGGCAGGTCGCCATATTGGGCGCGAGCGCACTCGAACCGGCGACTCTTTCCGGGGGCCTGGTTCGACGCGTGTCCCTGGAAGCGGCGCAGGCCGCCGGCCCGGCGCCTCAGGTTTCGCTGAGCGATGAAGTCGGACCGCCTGCCTGGCGTTTGCACCTGGTGGAAGCCCTCGATGCCGTTCGCGCCCTTTCCGGCCGTGGCACCTATTTTGGTCAAGGAACATCTTCCCGTCCAGAGGGCCGCTGGGAGGCGCTCGGGCGCAAGGGCGTTTTCTGCGCCGCCCGTCATGTGCAGTATGGGTGGCGCCCCTGTATCGTCGTTGTGGCGGACGAAGGCGTTACAGCCTGGGAGACCCGCGATTGGGATCTCTGGCGTTGGGCAGTCGTCGGTCAGACCCTCGGTTTGTCGGATCCGGTCGCCCGTTGGCTGGATGAGGAAGGAATGTTTGTCAGCCTGACCCCGCCGCCATTCCAGATCTCGCGTCTGCTCGACCTTGCCGGCACGAGAGAGGGAGCTTGGCGCTGGCGGGTATCCAAATCGGTCGCGGCAGACGCGTTGCGATTGCTGGGCGCTTTGGATCAGTGAACAGCCAGGACGCAGCAACGGGGCTCGGTTACCGGTGATCTGGCAAGGCTTGCGGGCATCTGATCCAGACGGGCAAGCCGCATGTCGCGGACGATGGAAGCGAGTTGAACGGCCAATTCATTGCCGCGGCGCCGCGCACGATCGAAGCCAAGCGCTCCGCCGCGCTGAGCGCCCGCCTGCTCGACCGAAATAGCGGCAGCGATAGCATCTCGCGCCTCGACTGCCGCCTTGAAACGCCGTGCTCCGGACGCCCCCGTCAAACGTGCGGTGCGTTCCGCGACATCCGCGCGCCCGCGTTCGACCATTCGCTGCCGCAAGGCGTCACGGGTCGCCCGGACTTGCTCGATTTCCGCCGAACTCATGTATTGATGCGTTAGGCGCTGGGGCAAATCTCGGCCGTCCACCGTGCCGATAAAGGGGCCGGGATCGACGATCTCCGCGCTGCTGTCGTGCAGGCGCGCGGCAAACACGTAGTACTCAGGGGGCGCAAGTTCGATAAACCAGCGGCAATCGGCGAGGTGTTCTTCGTAGGCACGGCGGATAGCAGCTTGAAGCGCCTCCCGCTCGGCCACTGCATCGCCCTGCGCTCTATGTCTTTCAAGCGGTTCGCTCGAAAACGGCAGCCCTGGGGCCGGCCGCAGAATACCGGTGACGATTACGATTTTGTCGCCTCTATATGCCTGACCGGGGTGGCCGTCCGGGAAGCGGACAACATGCTCGATCTCGCCGCTATTCGGGGGCTTCAGGCCAGCAAAGGTCCTTACGACGGAGTCATGTAGTGGATCTCCCTGATCGAAAAAATGCAGCCGTCTGGTGCCAACGTTGGCGTTTGGGGGAGATTTAAGGTCGGATCTGTAAAGGATGAGTGCTGCCTGATGCCCCGCATGGGTAGCATCCAGTTCCGGTACCATTATGTCACCCGGTTGCGGCCGGCGCGGGTACCAGAGACTGCGGTATCGTTGGTTGGTTTCGGGATCGGTTTTGCGTCGGAGTTCGAGGACGTCCAGTTCGTCGGCGATGCTCAGCAAGCGCTTAGCGGCGATCTCTCGCTCACGAAACCAGTTCTGGCGATGGCCAAGGCTTCTATGTTCGAAGGGCACAGCGTAACGCTGCGAGCGCAGCGCCGCAAATCGTTCGCGGGCGCCGGTTGCGCGGTCTGCCACATCGAATTGCGAATAGCTTCGCCATCCCTCCTCGAGCGCTACTTCGTGGCGGGCGGCTTCAGCCAACGCCTTCCAATCCGCGCCGGCGCCGTAAGCCGCCGCATCGATGGCCTCGGCGAGCTTGCGCCAACTGTCCTCGTCGAAGACGCGCACCCCTGTGAAAATTTCCGCTGCCTCGTAAACCTCGAGAATTCGCGCTTCGATCGAATTTTCCGTCACGATCGCCGTGATGTTGATGGTGCGGTTTGCTGGAGGGCCTTTTCCTCCCAACCGGTCCAGTCGACCGATCCACTGGTCGACCGCGCGCGGGTCCCAGGGAAGCACGTAAAAGATCATCTCGGCGGCAAACTGAAGATTATGTCCTTCGGCAGCAACATCCGCCGCGACCAGGACCGATGCGCGCCCGGTCTCGAAATCTTCGAGTTCGTCGCGCAAATGCGCCACGTGGACATCCATTTCGACCATGGCGTCGCCATACGCGCGCCGTTTGCGGGCAACCGTCACATCCACCAGCTTTTCAATCGCGCTGGCGAGATAGTCCACGGTGCGGTTGTCCTCGGCGACGACCAGCACCCGGGCGGCAGGAGCCGTAAAAAAGATGCCCCGGAGGTGATTGATCAGGGCGTCGAGTTTGGCATCGCCCGGATCTCGTGCGGCATCGCTCAGTCTTCGTAGCGGTTCGATCAGTTTTGGGGACTGGCGGCGTAGCGTGCTAGCCCGGTTCAGGAGCGACGGCGGGCTGCGCAGGGCAATCTGCAGAAGCAGGTCCTGCCGGACATTCAAGCCATCGCTCGTGGCGGCGGCCAGATAATTGCGAACAGCGGCAACTCGCTCCACATCTCCGTCCGTGGGCGCGACTACCACACTGCCATAACGCCGCTGGGGCAGGGCGTCGGGATAATCGACCCGGCGGGTGCGGATGACGCGCCGAAAAAGACCGTGGGTATCCCTATAGAGCTGACGAGCCTGACCCGGCTCGGCCTCCAACCCCGAGGGCTCCGCTGTTTCACCACGTATATAGGCAAACGCCTCGTCTTCCCTGGCTTTCAAAATCTCCAGAAGATCCACGCCGAGGGCGCTCGCCCGACGCGCCGCGTCTGGTTCGAGTATTTCCAGCACGTCCCGCCGAGTTTGCTGGTCATGCATTGCCGGCGTCGCGCTGAGAAGCAGGATGTGCGGAATCGTCCGGCTGGCAGTGCCGATTAGTTCACGTACTTGCTGGGAAAGCTTCGGGTATTCGTCGACGATCAGCAAATCGTAGAGTTTGGCGGTCAGGCGCACGGCGCTGGCGGCAAGCCGCGCGGGTCGGCAAAGATCGACCGCGATCTCGCCCTTGACGGGGGAAGGCGGTGAACCCTCCTCGGACGGCTCGAGCGCGATCCCCGACGCGCCGACGTGAGTGCGGCAGATCAGTTCTTCTTGCCATTGCTGGACAAGATCGTCGGGTGTGATGAGGGCAACGCGGATACCGGTCATTCGCTGCGCGCCAAGCGCCCGCAGCAGCATCAGCGCTTGAACGGTCTTGCCCATGCCGACCTCGTCCGCGAGTAGCCAACGGCACGCTGTATCGGTCGCCATTCGGACGACGTTGTCCAATTGGTGCGGATACGCGAACGCCGCCACGCCGAGCGCTCCCAGCAAAGCCTGATCGGCGTCGACCCCTCGTGCGCATCCGTGAAGGTTCAACCAGAACCGTGTCAGTTGATCAGGCATTTGCCAGCGCGGGGTTGGCAATCTGCTGTGCTGTGAAACGAACGGCACGAGCTAGAAAGACGTCGCGTGCCATCAGGCGGAGCGTCTGCTCCGGGTTTGCCGTTCCGGGAGAAAGCCAAAACTGCAGCGCGGAGCAGGCGATTTCACTGTCGATGACGCTGCGGGGAAGGCACCATTCCGATGTCCAGTCGGCTAGGAAAGCTGATATTTCCGCTAGATCACCGCCTGCTAGGCCGCGCCGTGAGAGCGCTTCCGCGCCCTTGGTGGGAGCAATCAAGCCGAGAACCGGCAAGGGTGATACGGCATTGATCGCAGCGGCGCCGGCGGCTTGCCAAGCGTCCGCCGGGGCGCCGAAATCGAAGTCGTCCGGACTCAGGTCGAGCAGGCGGTCTTCACCATGGGCATGCAGGAGCGTCGCTTCAAAGGCATCGCTGATCGCGAGATCCGCGGCCTCGTCGTTCAAGCGTCCATCCTCAGTCCAGCCGGGGCATGCTTCGGCTATTTTTCTACAAAATATTTCCTCAAGAAAATCTCTATCCTGTGCTTCGAATGTGTCAGGTAAATCGATGAGCTTGTCGGCGACTATTTGACGGAAGAGTTTCTCTTCGTAATTCAGCACTTGGTCGCAACGCGTCTCCAACTCGTGCCATTCGCGGCCGCAAAGCGCTATTACCAGGGGCGCGTCGAACTGGTGCACCACACGCACGCGAGCGGCTACTGCCGCAAGCGACCGGCACTCGGCGTTTGCCCAACCGCGCCTTGCCCGTGCCAGGTCAAGCACTCCCACTCCACGCGCAATGAGCTGCCGGCAGCCTTCAATCGTTGAAAAATCGGCGCTCAAAACCGAAATATTGTAGCGGTTTGGAGCCGTCAGCCGCGCGGGCGCAGCAAGTCTTCCATCCGCGAACTGATACGCCATGATATGGACGTCACCCAAGGAATCTTGCTGACCGGCAGGAACGAATCGATACGGTAGCCGTGCTTCCGCCGTGACCAGGACGCCGGCGCGGTCGAGAGACGCCGCCGGTTCGGCTGCGGTCCAATCGACGTCCCCATCGACACGCTGAATTGGGACGCTGTCCCAGGGATGGTTGCCGACCCGGATGCGAAGAATCGCGCGTCCCAGTTCCAGCAGCCGAAGCCGCACATGCTCCGCGCCAAGCGCCCTGATGATCGGACTGGTCGCCGCGAGGCCCGCACCATCTTGTACAATTTCATCCCTTGCGTAGGCCAGGATCTCGTCGTCGTTGAGCAGCATGACCTCGATTGGCCAGTGGGCACCTGCGACGCTGCTTTCAATCTTTGCCAGAAGCCGCTGTTCGGCAAGAGCGTCAAAAGCGGTCTGGCGGTCGAATAGGAAGACGCAGGGTGTTGCGGCGCTAGAAGGTACCGGATCGTCGACTACCAGACCGTATGCGCCCGAACTGCGCCGGCCGAGCCGCTCAACACGCAAGGT
>JBEKLE010000391.1:0-6763 GCA_050010355.1 Rhodopila sp.
TTCCACGGCTGCTGCCAGAAGCGGTCCAGCTTGACCGGTGACGCCATCGCAGCGATCGGATGCGGCGTGTAGCGCGCCAGCGCCCATTCCTTCGTGGCACCCTCCAACGAGACGAACATCCGGTTGGCGGCGTCCTCACGCGACGGGCCGGTGCCGAGGTCGCTTGTCACCGCGGTCGGGCGCTTCACATGGTCGGCAACCGTCTCCCCGTTGAACAGCGCCAGTGCATCGGCCAGGACGATCCGCCCGATGCGGTCGCGGGCGGTTTCGGCGACCCGGGCCGCAACCATGCCGCCGCAGCTTGTGCCCACAAGAACGACGTCGTGCAGGTCTTCGAAGAACAGCATCTCGCCAATTTCAGCCGCCTGGGATTCCGTGTCGATGCCGGACCGAAGAGCGTGGCGGCGCTCCGCACAACCGTCCAGCGTCGGCGCAAAAACCGTGTGTCCGGCTGCGCGCAAATGCGGCGTCACGCGCTGCCAGATCCATCCGCCCTGATAAGCGCCGTGCAGCAGGACATAGCTGGCCATGATCGTTTTCTCCCCGGTTCATTATGCCGCCAATGTCAGCACAGGAGCCGGGGAAACGCCATGGCCAGCCGATGCGCGTCTACGAAGCATAGCTGGAACCGCCGCACCCAGGCATCCACATTGGGATAGGCGGCGCGATCGGCTCGAGCCCCCGCGATCTCGCCGACAAAACTCAACTGGATATCGGCACCCGTCAGTTCGCTTCCCAAAAGGTAATCGCGTCCCGCGAGCATCTGGTCGATGTAGCCGAGATGGTTGGCGATTTCGCTCTCGATCCTCGGACCGAGCGGCGCTCCCGCCGGGCCCAGCCGCGACACATAAAGCTTGAGCAGCAGCGGCAGCATCGCCGAACCCTCGGCGAAGTGGAGCCATTGCACGTAATCATCATACGCTGGGCTGGCCGGGTCCGGTTGCAGTCGCCCGCCGCCATGATGGCGGATGAGATAGTCGATGATCGCACCTGACTCGATGATCACCCGACCGTCGTCGGAGATAACCGGGGACTTGCCGAGCGGGTGAATGGATTTCAGTTCGGGTGGCGCGAAACGGGTCTGCGCGTCGCGCTGGTAGCGCTGGATCTCGTAAGGAATTCCCAGTTCCTCCAGCAACCATAGAATGCGCTGCGAACGCGAGTCGTTCAGATGATGAACCGTTATCATGGGCGGTGTCTCCGACATCGAATGGGAACCAAGCAGGCCACGCCCTGGGGGATCAACGCAAAGCGCCGGCGGCCCGATATGGACAGCCCCGCGAAGGCTCGGTATCGGGCACCGCTTGATTGCCTGGAGCTGTCCCGATGTCCGACGTCCCGCCCGACCGCCTGTCCAACGACCCCAGCAGCAAGTTCTACGATGAGGCGGCCTTGCGCCGCGGCGTCGGGATCCGGTTCAAGGGCGTGGAGAAGACGAATGTCGAGGAGTACTGCGTGAGCGAAGGCTGGATCCGGGTCGCCGTCGGCAAGACCCTTGACCGGCGGGGCAAGCCGCTGACCATGAAGGCCACCGGCCCGGTCGAGCCCTACTTCCGCGATATTCCGGCTGATTAGTTTGCGTTGGGATTGACCCATCGGCACCGTCATGGCGGGCACAGGCTCGCCATCCATACATTTGATTAGTCGCGGCAAAGGCATGGATGCCGACCGCCCTCGGCATGACGTGGGGGCGCCGACAGCGAGTCCCTCGTCACGCCGGCCAGGCCCCTCGTCATACCGACGAAGGTCGGCATCCACGCCTTGCCTTGCTGGGAAGGAATGGCGGGCAGCAGCCCCCCGGCATAACGACTATCAACCCAAACCAGCGCTCCTGAACACCCGCGCGATGCCGTCCTGGGCGTCCTGCTGGATGCGCCGCAGGTGATCCTCGTCGCGGAAACTCTCAGCATAGATCTTGTAGACATCCTCTGTGCCCGAAGGCCGCGCGGCGAACCAGCCGTTCTGCGTGATCACCTTGACGCCGCCGAACGGCGCGCCATTGCCCGGCGCGGTGGTCAGCGTCGCGGTCACCGGCTCATCAGCGAGTTCCTCCAGCCCAAGCTGATCGGGCGTTAGTTTCTTCAGCAGATCTTTCTGCTGCCGGGTAGCCGGGGCGTCGATCCTTTCATAAAACGGCACGCCGAGTTCATCCGTAAGGCGGCCGAATGCCTCGCCCGGGTCCCGTCCGGTCCGCGCCGTCATCTCAGCCGCCAGCAGGCCGGGAATGAGCCCGTCCTTGTCGGTGGTCCAGACCGATCCGTCACGCCGAAGGAACGATGCGCCGGCGCTCTCCTCGCCGACGAACCCCAGCGAGCCGTCGATCAGGCCGTCGACGAACCATTTGAATCCAACCGGCACCTCAACGAGCTTCGCACCGCACTGCGCCACGACCCGGTCGATAATGCCGCTGCTGACGATGGTCTTGCCGACCCCGCGGCCGCCCCAGTCCGGTCTGTTGCCAAACAGATACGATATCGCCGTGGCCAGGTAGTGGTTAGGGTTCATCAGCCCGGTCGACCTCGCCACAATGCCATGCCGGTCGGCGTCGGTGTCGTTGGCGAACGCAACGTCGAATTCGTCACGCATGCCGATCAGCCGAGCCATGGCGTAGGGCGAGGAACAGTCCATGCGAATCTTGCCGTCCCAGTCGGCCGTCATGAACCGGAACGTCGGATCGACGGCATCGCTGACGACCCTCGCGGTGATGCCGTATCGTTCGATGATCGGCTGCCAGAAATGGACACTGGCACCCCCCAGCGGATCGATCCCGATCTTCACCCCCGACGAACGGATCGCATCCATATCGATAACGGCCCCGAGGTCCGCGACATAGGGGCCGACGTAATCATGACGGTGTACATTGGAAGACTTCAGCGCCCGGTCGTACGGAATCCGCTGCAAACCTTGCAGACCGTTCTCAAGCAGCGCGTTCGCGGTCCGCTCGATCCACGCCGTGACGTCGGTATCGGCCGGGCCGCCGTTCGGCGGGTTGTATTTGAAACCGCCGTCCTCGGGCGGGTTATGCGACGGGGTGATGACGACGCCATCCGCGAGACCAGTCTTTCGGCCCTTGTTGTAGCTCAGGATCGCGTGCGAAATGACCGGGGTCGGTGTGTAGCCGTCATGCGCGTCGATCATCGTCTCGACATCGTTGGCGGCGAACACTTCGAGCGCACTTGCCAGCGCGGGTTCGGACAGCGCGTGAGTGTCTATGCCGATGAACAGCGGACCCGTGATGCCGCTGCGGGTCCGGTGCTGGCAGATCGCCTGGCTGATCGCCAGGATGTGGTGCTCGTTGAAGGCGTTGTCGAACGCCGACCCGCGATGGCCCGACGTGCCGAACGCCACGCGTTGCGAGGTCACCGCGGGGTCGGGCTTGCCGGTAAAATAGGCCGTGACCAGCCGCGGAAGATTGACCAGCTTCGATGGGTCAAGCGTTTTGCCTGCCTGTGGGTTTACCTGGTTCGCCAACGTCTTCCTCCCCTAGCAGGCCTGTGCGCAACAGCGGGTCGCCGGAGATTGCCGCGTCGCTTCACGCGTTGCAATCACAGGCGGCGATACCGCGGTCGTGATGACGACAACCGCCCTCGTCGCGCCGTAAAGCCTGGTCTCAAAGGTTCGAGAGCAATCAACCCACGCGCCCTAAGCCGGCACGATCTCCTCAAGGCGGTTGTCCCCGGCGATCGCCGAGCGATCGAGGGCGATAGGGAGCGTAGCCTCCAGTGCGGCGGCGAGGCCGTCGGCGAGTGCAGGTGTCTCGGCAGCGCCAGTCTGCATGGCCCGCTCGAAGCGCCGGCCCAAAGCCGCGAGGCGCTCGAAGCCAAACATGCCGGCGCTCCCCGCGAGTGCGTGCGCCGCGTCGGAAAGCTCGCCTCCAGTGCGGGTCAGGGCGTCCGGCTCGCGCAATCCGCACAGCAGGGACTGCACCCCTTCAGCGATGGTCTTCATATACCTCGCAACCGCCTCGGGCTTCAGTAACGCAGCGTTGCGCTCAAAGACCTGCTGGTTGACAACCAGCAGGTCTTCCCCGATCGCGGGGACACCAGGAACGACAGCGCTGGACCGCCTGGGTTCGGGTCTCGAACTCAACTGCTGCGCCTGCCTTTCCGGTTTCACGCGCAAAGCCGCCGCACTCATAACCGCAGCCAGCAACTGCGCCGGGTCATAGGGCTTGGACAGGTGACCGTCCATGCCCGCCTTGCGGCATTCCGCGACCTGTTCAGTGAACGCCTGGGCGGTCACGGCCACAATCGGCACCCGCCCGCGCGGGTCCTCAAGCGCCCGGATGCGGCGCGTCGCCTCCAGCCCGTCCATCTCGGGCATGCGCACATCCATCAGGACGACGTCAAAATCCGTCGCCGCAACCGCCGCGATCGCCTGGGCACCACTTTCGGCGCATGTGGTCTCGTGGCCGCCGGCGCGCAGGAAAGAGCCGGCGATGTCTCGGTTCATCGCCACGTCATCCACGACGAGCACATGCAGAACCCGCGCTGGCTCCGGCCCGGGCTGACTGCCCGCCCGGCCGGCATCAGACGCCGCGGCCGGAAGCGATGCCGTCATGGTGCCCAGCGGCAACTCCACCCAGAATATGCTTCCGCCGTCCGGGTTGTCCTCATGGCCGAGGCGTCCCCCGATCAACATGACGAGCCGGGCCGCAATCGCAAGGCCGAGTCCGGCACCCTCGACAGTGCTGGCCTCGGGTGTGTCGAGGCGTGCAAAGTCTTGAAACAGGCGCTGTTTCAATTCGGCTGGTATGCCCGGGCCGGTATCCGCGACCTCGATCAGCAGGGCCGATCCGTCCGGCAAGGTTCGCAGACGCAACGTAACCCCACCCTCGCCGGTGAACTTCACAGCGTTTCCGAGCAGATTGAGCAGCACCTGTCGCAGTCGCACAGGATCGGCAGTCAGCTCCCGCCGAGTGCCCGGCTCCACGGCAATGTTCAGCGTCAACCGCTTCAGCTCGGCCGTGGGGCGGACGAGGTCGAGACATGCTGCCGCGGCCGCCAGCACGTCGAACTCGACGGGTCGCAGTTCAACGTGTTCGGCCTCGATTTCGGAAAGGTCCAGCACGTGCATGATCATCTGGAGCAGGTGTGAGCCCGCTGCCAGCATTGCGTCCACCCGCATTGTCTGGACAGGGGTCAGTGTGCCCTCCATGCGCAGCAAGTGCGCATAGCCGATGATGCCGTTCAGCGGGGTGCGCAGTTCGTGGCTCATGCCCGCCAGGAACCGCGACTTGGCCCGGTTCGCGAGATCCGCCTGATCACGCGCCTTCGCGAGGTGCCGCGACAGCCGCTCCAGCTCCTTGTGCCGGGCCGCAAGCAGATCGCGAGTGGCCACGATTTCGGTGATGTCCTGCTGCGCACTGACGATGCGATTTGGCCTGCCGTCCGGGCCGAGGAAGGCTTCGGTGCGCAGGCTGATGCAGCGTATCGTCTCATCGGGCCGGCAGATGCGGAACTCCGCGGCGAACTTGCCGCCATGCTCCAGGCTATCAGTCGATATTGCGGCAATCCGCTCCCGGTCGTCCGGATGGAAACGGGCGATGATATCAGCAACCTCGATCCGCCTCTGTTCCGGCGGCAGGCCATAAATCGCGGCGAACTCGCCGGAGATCAGCGCTACGGTGCTGGAGAAGGCCCGGTCGGTATAGGCGACGCCCGAAATCTGCTGCACGAGGCGGAGCCTTGCCTCGCTGTCGTGCAACGCCACCTCGGCCGCCTTGCGCGCCGTCACGTCTTCCGAAAACAGCGTCGCGCCGCCGATCGTTCCGTCAACCGACCGCCAGGGCGCCATCTCCCAGCGTACCCAGTGGATCGAACCGTCGGCGCGTGGGAACGGTTCGGCCTCGGACGACAGCGTCTCGCCGGCCAGCACCCGGCGATGGACGTTCAGCCAGTTGTCGGAGATCTCGGGGAATATGTCGTAATGGCTGCGCCCGGCCAGGTCCGCTCGATCGCCGATGTGGTAGTCGCTCACGAAACGGCGGCTCGCCGCGAGGTAGCACATCGCGGTGTCGAACATCGCGATCGCCGCCGGCGCCTCGTCGATGAACTGGCGCAGCTGCTGTTCGCTGGCGCGTAAAGCCATTTCGACCCGTTTCCGGACGGAGGCGTCACGGATGATGCCGGTCAGGTACCGCTCGGGGCCAGTGCCGAATGAGCTGACCGACAGCTCGATGGGGAACTCCGACCCATCCTGGCGGACCGCGAGCAGTTCGCGTCCCGGCACGCTGATTACGCGCGGCGGAGCACCGGCCACGTGGCTGGCAATGTAAGAACCATGTCGTGAGGCCTCGGTGGAAGGCATCAGCATGCCTAGGTCCCTGCCGATCAACGCCTCGACGCTGTCGTAACCGAACATCCGCAATGCGGTTTTGTTGACCGTCTCGATCCTGCCGCTGGCGTGCGCAACGACAATGGCGTCTGCCGCGGCGTCCACGACCGAGCGGAACTTCATCCGGCTCGCCTCCAATGCGGCCTCGGACTGCCGAAGTGCGGTCACGTCGGTGACCGTCTCCTTCACCCCCAGGCGGGATCCATCCGGAACCCGCAGCAGCAGCTTGTGAGCCAGGACGACCACCGCTGCGCCGTCCTGCCTGCGCTGACGCAACTCGCCGCTCCACTCGCCTTTGCTGAGCAGTTCGGCCTCTATCTCGTCGAACGGCACCAGGCCGACGGTTTGCAGCAGCTCATTGGACGACCGTCCGATCGCCTGCTCAGCAGTCCAGCCGTAGAGCTGATGACAACCCTCCGACCAGAAC
>JBEKLE010000392.1:0-6278 GCA_050010355.1 Rhodopila sp.
TGTTTGGGCCGGACAGCCGGGCGGAGGTGCCGCTGACCGGCGTGGTGGCAGATTCGGTGGTTCGCGGGCTGGTCGATCGCCTTGTCGTTCTCTCCGACCGCGTGCTGGTGGCAGATTTCAAGACCAACCGGCGGGCCCCCGCCCGCGCGGGGGACACGCCGGTTATGTATCTGCGACAGATGGCTTCATATCGCGCGGTGTTGAGGGCGATTTTCCCGGCTCGGGCCGTCCGCTGCGCCTTGATATGGACGCGGGAGGCGCGGGTGGCGATCCTGCCCGATGAGATCCTTGATGCGCATGAGCCCGGGCATGCAATCGACGCGGCTTGACCCGGGTGACCCGCGGTTCCACCTTTCCCGCAACTGAAATTTGAGGACTTTTGACGATGAGCGCTAACACGGTCGCTGTTACGGATAAAAGCTTCGCCAACGACGTGGTCGAAGCAAGTAAGACGGGTCCTGTCCTGGTGGACTTTTGGGCCGAGTGGTGCGGCCCCTGCAAGATGATCGGGCCTGCACTCGAGGAAATCGCGGGTGAACTGGCCGGTAAACTGACGGTGGCAAAGGTGGATATCGACAATAACCCGATGTCGCCGAACCAGTTCGCCGTGCGCGGCATCCCGACGCTGATCATGTTCAAGGACGGCAAGCCGGTTTCAACCCAGGTCGGCGCACTTCCGAAGAGCAAGCTGAAGGACTGGATCGCCGGGAACATCTGACCGCGGTCTTTTAGGACGCCAAACCGGCGGGCGCCACCAGTGCCCGCCGGTTTGGGTTGTCCGAGTGCCCGTCCGGGGACTCTCGGGCCCCGGCGGCGAAAAGCTCTCCGCAGCCAGCACTCTGGACGGGCAATGAGGTCGTCTCAATGGTATATCGTGCGCCTGCCGGCAACGGCGTGATAGATTGCAAGCACCACGATCGAGCCAATAATGGCGACAATGATACTGTAGATATTAAATCCGGTGATGGGCGCGGCGCCGACGAACGAAAACAGGAAGCCGCCGACGAAGGCACCAACGATGCCGAGGACGATGTCGAGAATGACACCCTCTCCGGTTTTGTTGACCATTTTACTGGCGATGAAGCCGGCAATCAGGCCCAGTACGAGCCAGGCGATGATGGACATACGAGTTCTCCTTCAACTGGATTTGGGGGCGATTGGATTTGGGGGAGTTCAGCCTCGGCTTGGGATGATCGACGCCAGCGCGTAGGCGACGCCCCCGGCGATCAGCAGTGAGATCAGCGGCTGCTGATCCACCGCGTGAGCCAGGGACTGCTTGGCCTCGCGCACCTGGATGACGGCCTGATCGACGGCCTCGTGCGCCTCACCCGCAACCTGGCGCGCTTTCTCCTCGAGGATGAGCGCTGTCAGAGCCAGGGTGACCAGGGCCAGCAGGGACCTCATGAATGACTCCTTGGTTCGTGGCGGTCGCGTCGCCCGGCGCGGTTATGGCGTTCGGCGCCGGTCGAAGCCGTAACGCTCCCGTCGGAGACCGGATGCGGGGAAATCGATGAGCGCGCGATCAAAACCCCGATGACGCGTGGCTGGCCGGGATCAGTGGTCCCGGTCATTCGGGTTGCCGGCCTCGCGGTCCCGGCGGCCGATCTGAAGCGGGACAGCCGGAGAATCCCGCTGCGCTGGCCAAATCGTGAAGTCATCCTCCACTTGCTCCCGAGACACGCGAGCGAACGTAATGTGCGTGCGTCGCGCAGGCCGTCAGGAGACCGTTTCTATCATGAACCGTGAGGGGTGGCGTCTCGCCGTGATAGTCAGCCCGCTCGTCCTTGTGGCGGCGTGCGGAGCCTCGGGCCAGCAGCGGACGACCGGGCTTCTCGATCAGCGCATGCAGGCCCAGTTGGCGCCGGACATCGCGGCCGGGAGCGCGGTGTTGCAGACGCTCCCGAACGGCGTTCGGGTCGCGCTTCTCGATACCTCGCTGTTCCCCAACGACGTGAAGGCGCTGGATGACAAAAACCCCGACATTCGCGGCAACATCATCGAGGCGCTGCTGGACCCGAGCCTGATGCGTATTCAGGTTGCCGATACGTCCGCGCTGCCAGACAGGCAGCGCGAGGAGCGGGTCCGGAATGTGAACCAGTACTTCAGGGCCTACGGGCTTGGGTCGACACTTCAGCCTGCCGCCCCGTTGCCGGCGACGGTGCCGGGAGAGGCCGCCGCGGCGCCGGCGGGGCTGACGATTACCATCAGCGTGCAATGCCCGCAGCCGCAGGGTGGGTGGGGCTACGGCAGCGGCAAGTCGAGACCCGTCTGCGACTGACCTCCGCCGGCCCGCGAACAGTTCCTCTGCGGGGCCGTTTCACGCACCTGCCACATATGCTAGCAAACCGCTGTCCCCGGCGGCGGCGTCAGGGTCTTGGGCGCAGCAGATCGCGGCGCTGAATGTGAACCGTGAGCGGGAACGTCCGGAGAGAGAACAATGTCAACGACCATGGGCACGGCGCCACTCGGCACCGACGTTCAGACCGCGTCCGCCATCCTGGCCAGGCTGGACCGGCTGCCGGCCACCCGTCACGTCTGGCTGATGGTCGTGCTGCTCTCCCTGGGCGGCATGTTCGAGTTCTACGACCTGTTCATGACCGGCTATGTCATCCCCGGCCTGGTGAAGGCGGGCATGCTGACCGGTGTCGCCATCGGCATGTTCTCCGGCCCGGCGTTGTTCGTCGCCTCGACGTTTTTCGGCCTGTTCATCGGCACCTTTGTGTTCGGTTTCGTCGCCGACAAATACGGCCGCCGCGCGATCTTCACCTTTTCCATGCTGGCCTATTGCGCGGCCACGCTGGTCATGGCGTTCCAGAACACCGGCTTCGGCGTCTGCCTGTGGCGCCTGATCGCCGGGATCGGCATCGGGGTCGAACTGGTTACCATTGATACCTATGTTGCTGAACTGGTGCCCAAGCACATGCGCGGGCGCGCTTTTGCCTTCAATCAGTGCGTTCAGTTCTCGGTTGTGCCTGTCGTCGCACTGCTTTCCTATCTGCTGGTGCCACAATCGCCGCTGGGCTGGGACGGCTGGCGCTGGGTGGTGGCGATCGGTGCGCTCGGTGCGTTGTTCGTCTGGTTCCTGCGGCGCGCCATTCCGGAAAGCCCGCGCTGGCTGCTGACCCATGGCCGCCTGGCCGAGGCCGCGGTAATCACCGCCCGGATCGAGGCGGCGGTGCTGGCCGACCGCGGCGGGAAAGCGCTGCCGCCGCCCGCCGCACATGACGTGGATGATCTGTCCGCGCGCGGATCGTTCAGCGAAATCTGGCAGCCGCCGTATCGGACCCGGACCATCATGCTGATGGTTTTCCAGTTCTTCCAGACCTTCGGCTTTTATGGCTTCGCCGCCTGGGTTCCCACACTGATCGCCAAGCAGGTCGGCATCAATCTCGGTGCCAGTCTGCAATACGCTTTCATCGTTGCCTGCGCGAACCCGTTCGGTCCGCTGCTGGCGATGAGCTTCGCCGACAAGTTCGAGCGCAAATGGCAACTTGTCGGGTCGGCCGTCTGCATCGGCGTCTTCGGCGTGTTGTTCTCGCAGCAATCCACCATGCCGCTGCTGATCCTGTTCGGCGTGCTGATCACGCTGGCGAACAACGTTCTGTCCTACTCGTTTCACAGTTACCAGTCGGAGCTTTTCCCAACCCGGGTGCGGGCGCGGGCGATCGGCTTCACCTACGCGTTCAGTCGCATCAGCACGGTGTTCGCGAGCTTCATCATCGGGTGGTTCTTTGCTGAGTTCAACGGCACCACCGGCGTGTTCGGCCTGATCGCCTTCGCGATGCTGATGGTGGTGCTGTCGATTGGGATCTTTGGGCCGCGGACGAGCAACCTGGAACTCGAGAAGATTTCGCACTGAAGCAACCCGCCCGGTGGCAAACCAAAGGCCTTCGGTTCCCTCGTTGGTAAAACCACTTCCCGTGTTCGGCGCGGCTGTCACGTCATGCCGCCGAATGCGTGGATAGTGGGCCCGCGGCCTTCGCCGGGGCATGCTTCGCCGACCGTGACGGTGAGAGAGTGACGGCACAGATGACCGTCACGGCTCGGCAGCAGCTATTTCAGATGCTCCCGATAAAAAGCGATAATCGACTGCTGAAAACCTCGCAGAAAGGCCGTCCTGTCGAAGCCGGGGGGATCGACACAAATCTCCGGGGCGCTTTTTGCAAGAATTTCGTTGCAGGGTGTCAAATAGGCAAAATGACCGCCATTCGCAATGAGGTGATAATCCGGCGGTGTCGGCAGCAGGGTGCGGACCAATGATCCGTTGGTCACGACCTCATCTTTGGCGCCGACCCAAAGCTGAACCGGGACTTTGATCGCCGCCAGACCGTCCGGCTGGAACGCCACGGACAGGGCCGGCGCTGCCAGAACGACGGCCCTGATCCTTGCGTCCGGGGCGGCGATCGGGGTCGAAATGTTCTCCTCCGGGGCGGGTGGCCGCTGCTTTACGTGCTGGCATCCCCAGTCTTCGGGGTTTGTGCGGCAGAATGCAACGACCCGGCTGAGGTCGGCGACGCCGCCGGCGATGATCAACGCGGTCGTGCCACCGGCAGAATGGCCAAAGATGCCGATGCGGGCGGGGTCGACCGATGCATGTCCAGGCCATGCGCCCAGCATGAAATCGATCACCCGGGTGATGTGCCGCGGCCGGCTAACGAATTGCCGCCGCGTGAAACTAGCGCTGTGATCGCGGTAGTTGTCGCCGGTGTGGGTCACCGCAACAACGATGAACCCGGCGTCGGCGAGGGCTATCGCGGTGTCGTACGAGTTCAGCGCCATGCCGCCGGTGCCGTGCGACATGACGATCAGGGGATGTGGTCCGGCTGGAACCGGTGCGTTGGTCGCCACGCTCATGTCGAAGGCGCCGAGTATGGCGTCGGCCGTTGGGCTGCTGCTGGGATACCAGATCGCGACCTGCAAGGTTCGGTCATCAGGATCGGGTGCCGCCGCCCACTGGAACCCGACGGCGCCGGCTGGCCGGTAACCAAGCAGGCAAAGCATTATGACGACCACAAGAAATCGTTTCATGATGAACCTCCGCTGTCGATGATTTCGCGCAGATAAGCGACATGCCCGGCGAACGCCCGGCGTCCCGCCGGGGTCGCCTTGACCCGCGTCCGTGGCTTGCGGCCCTCGAACATTTTGTCGATGGCGATGTACCCGGCTTTGTCCAGCGCATCGAGATGCGTGCCGAGGTTGCCGTCAGTCGTTTCAAGAATGGATTTCAGCCGGGTAAAGTCGATCGACGCATCCGGCGCGAGTTTGTTCAGTGACGCCATGATTTTCAGCCGCGTCGCCTGATGGATGATGGGGTCGCCATCGTTCATAGCGAGGCACCCTGGCGGCGCAGCCAGAAGCCGCCCAGCAGCAACCCGCCGCCGTTGACCAGGGCCATCCACAGCGGAAACCAAGGGCCGCTCCACCAGAATCCGCCGATCGTCAGGCCTGCGATGGCGACACCGGACAGGACGAAAAATCGCCCGACCCAGATGCCGGCGAGGACGTATCCCAGCATGAAGAGCAACGGCCAGAATGCGTCGAGTTGGCGGCCGCTGAACGGGCCGAGGGTGGTGACGACACAAACGCCGAAGCCGATCAGTGCGAACTGCGCGCAGATCAGGCGCCATCCCAACGTCATTTGCCTGCCGGTGAGGCCCGTCCGGTTGCGTCGCGTCATCGCCACCGTCACGGCGTAGCCTATGACCATCAGGACCGGCCATACGGTGCCGGCGTGTCTTGGCCAGGCCTGCCCCAGCAGGTACCCCGCAGCGGTCACCCCGCCCCACAGGATCAGGAACGAACTGGCGATGCCGTAGAAGATGGCCTGGCTGGTGCGTCGTTCGGCGTGTTCGATGGCGGTCAGCGACGTTACCGCGCTTTCGCGATCCAGTGTCATGGCAGAGCACTCCATATTTCAGACGACTCTCTATCACAGAGTAATCTGCCAAACAACACCAAACGCTGTCGCGACGGAAGATTTCCGGCTAAGCCGCCAGCGCTGCGTTTTCGCGAATGAGATCGGCTGCCTTTTCCGCGATCATGATCGTCGGCGCGTTCGTGTTCCCCGACGCCACCGTTGGCATGATCGAGGCATCGACCACGCGCAGCCCGCTCAACCCATGCACGCGCAGCGCCGGATCGACCACTGCCATTGGATCGCTGCCCATCCGGCAGGTGCTCGTCGGATGAAACACCGTCCCGCCCATCCGTCGCGCATAATCCAGCAGTTCGTCGTCAGTCCGAACCGCGGAGCCCGGGAGGTATTCGGATTTGACGAA
>JBEKLE010000393.1:0-7260 GCA_050010355.1 Rhodopila sp.
CGGCCGTCGATGGGACGGAGCAAAGCAGACCATCAGCAATGGCCCAATGCCTTCTTCGCGAAACAGGGGCTGTTCACCCTGCTTGCAGCCCATGAAACGGCGAGAGACCCCCGATGAGGAAACCAGCGACTGGAGAGCCGTGTGCGGGAGAACCGCACGCACGGTTCGGAGGGCGGGGAGGCGGAGCCTTCCCGACCCCTATCGAGACAGTGTCGTCGGAGAGTCGGTTCCAACGCGGACTGGTATTACGCGAATGAACCGAGTGCCGCGGGCATCCATGCTGCATGGCCTCCGGCGCAGCAGGCCCGGAAACAACCTGCTCCCCGATCAACAACCGGAGGCTGAAACCGGAGGCTGTTCCGGCATAAGAAAGGGAGAAACCGTTCCGGAAGCCGTGATACGCTTGCCGCTGGCGGCACCTCATACCTCGAATCATCACTCGTCCTGCGTTCGGCATGGTCGCGGCGGCGACATCCGTGTATAGGCTGGCGCCCTGCATCGCCGGGACAGCGCCCGGACGCCCGTAATTTGCCTGACGGAACCGCCATGAACGACGCCGCCACGGATACCCAGCGCGACTACCGCAACACGGTATTTCTGCCGCAGACCAGCTTTCCCATGCGCGGCGACCTGCCCAGGAAAGAGCCGCTGATCCTGGCGAAGTGGGAGGCGATGGGGCTGTGGAGCAAGCTCCGGGCGGCGTCGGCCGGGCGGCCGTTGTTCATTCTGCATGACGGGCCGCCGTATGCGAACGGCAACATTCATCTGGGCACGGCGCTGAACAAGATCCACAAGGACATGATCAACCGCACCCGGCAGATGGCGGGTTACGACGCCAACTATATCCCGGGCTGGGACTGCCACGGGCTGCCGATCGAGTGGAAGATCGAGGAGGATTACCGGCGGAAGAACAAGGACAAGGACATGGTCCCGATCCTGGATTTCCGCGCGGAGTGCCGGGCGTATGCGGAGCACTGGCTTGGCGTGCAGGCGAAGGAGTTCCGCCGGCTGGGCGTGGAGGGTGATTTTGCCAGCCGCTACGCCACGATGGACGCGCCGTCCGAGGCGGCGATCGCGGCCGAGATCTGCAAGTTCCTGCTGAACGGCGCGCTGTATCGCGGGCTGCGGCCGGTGATGTGGTCCCCGGTGGAGAAGACGGCGCTGGCCGAGGCTGAGATCGAGTACTACGATCATACGTCGACGACGATCTGGGTGCGGTTTCCAGTGATCAAGGCGTCGGTCCCCGCGCTGGACGGTGCCGCGGTGGTGATCTGGACGACCACGCCGTGGACGATGCCCGGCAACCGCGCAGTCGCCGCCGGAGCGACGTTCGACTATGCGGTGGTGCGGGTTGATGCGGTGGCCGACGGCTCGCTGGCGCGGGTCGGGGAAACGATCGTTATTGCGGAAGCGCTGCTGGCGGCGGTGCTGAAGGACACCGGTATCGTGACGCACACGGTTGTGGCGGTGGTCAAGGGGGCCGATCTGGCCGGCACGGTCATGGCACATCCGTTGCGCGGACGCGGCTACGAGCAGGACACGCCGCTGCTGCTGGGGGATTTTGTCACCACCGAGGCCGGCACTGGGTTCGTCCATATCGCGCCCGGCCACGGCGAGGATGACTTTGATCTGGGGCGGGCGAACGGGCTGGATGTGCCGGAGACGGTTGGGGACGACGGGACATTCAATCCGTGGGTGCCGCTGTTCGCGGGGGTGCATGTCTACAGGGCGGGCGATCCGGTCTCGGCCGCGCTGACCGAGGCGGGCAACCTGCTCGCCCGCGGTTCGGTCCGGCATTCCTATCCGCATTCCTGGCGGTCACGGGCGCCGCTGATCTTTCGCGCGACGCCGCAGTGGTTCATTCGTCTGGACGGGCCGGAGCGCATCCGGGAGAAGGCGCTGGCGGCGATCGATACCACGCATTTCGTGCCGGACCAGGGGCGCAACCGTATCGGATCGATGGTCGCCGGGCGTCCGGACTGGTGCGTCAGCCGGCAGCGGGCGTGGGGGGTGCCGATCGCGGTGTTTGTCCATAAAGCCTCCGGCGAGGCGCTGCGCGATCCGGCGGTGGTGGCGCGGATCATTGAGGTTTTCGAGAGCGAAGGGGCGGATGCGTGGTATGCGTCGCCGGCGTCCCGCTTCCTCGGGCCGGACTACAACCCGGACGACTACGAGCAGGTCAAGGATATCGTCGACGTCTGGTTCGAGTCAGGCTGCACCCACGCCTTCGTGCTGGAGAAGCGCGGGCTGCCTTGGCCGGCGGATCTGTATCTGGAGGGGTCGGATCAGCATCGCGGGTGGTTCCAGTCCTCGTTGCTGGAAGCGGTGGGCACGCGCGGGGTCGCTCCATTCAAGGCGGTGGTGACCGACGGGTTCGTCAATGACGAGCACGGTCGCAAGATGTCGAAGTCGCTGGGGAATGTGGTTGCGCCGGAAGAGGTCGCGAAACAGTACGGCGTCGATATTCTGCGACTCTGGGTGATGATGTCCGACACGACCGAGGACCTGCGGATCGGGCCGGAAATCCTGAAGCAGCAGGCCGAACTGTATCGCCGGCTGCGCAACACGCTGCGCTGGGTGCTGGGCAGCCTCGACGGATTCTCGGACAGCGAGCGGGTTGCGGTTGCGGAGATGCCGGAACTGGAGCGGTGGGTGCTGCATCGGCTGACGGAGATCGATGCGCGGTTCCGGGCGGCGGTGCTGTCGTACGAATGGACCGGCATCTATCCGGAGCTGCACAATTTCTGTGCCGTCGATCTGTCGGCGTTCTATTTCGACATCCGCAAGGACGCGGTCTACTGCGACCGGCCCGACAGTCTTCGGCGTCGCGCCGCCCGCACCGTGCTGGATCAACTGCACCGGTATCTTTGCACGTGGCTGGCGCCGGTGCTGTGCTTCACCGCCGAGGAGGCCTGGGGTGCCCGGTTTGGCAACGATACCAGCGTGCATCTGGAACAGTTCCAGACGCCGGCTGCGGACTGGCGGGATGATGCGCTGGCGGCGAAGTGGGACCGTGTTCGCGAGATACGAAAACGCGGTACAAATAGACTGGAGGCGATGCGTGCCGCGCGCCAAATTGGGTCGTCGCTTCAGGCCCGTGTCGGGCTTGGGTTAAACGATTCTGATCTCGCCTTGCTGCCCGAAGATATCTGGGCGGAGCTCTTGATTGTATCCGTAGCTGATGTTCTTCCGTACCAGGATTTTGAGGCGAGGCTGGAAACCAAATACGGACGCCGCAATCTGGACAACCACCCTGCAGCCGGTCTGTTGGACAAGTTGGATAGCCAGCCCCTAAAGGTGGACGCGGACCAGGCCCCGGGAAGAAAATGCGACCGCTGTTGGAGAGTTCTGGAGGAGGTTGGGACCCAAAAGGCGCATCCGACGTTGTGTCTGCGCTGTACCAGCGTGGTGGAGACGACATGAGTCCAGGGACAGCGGAGTGCCTGGGCGTGATCTTAAGGCTGAAGGCGCAAATTTTGATCCCGGGCAGCCAATACTGGAGCCCAAGAGGCGTAGACCTGCCGCAACTGGCGCCGTTGAATATTGCCGAAAAAACCCCAGTGGATGCCGCCGCATGGTCCGAGATCGCGATCGTCTCCTCCGTAGCGCTCGTGTTGGACACGGCCGAACCCCCAGCGAGGGTCACGCCCGCCTGCGGAGAGAAATGCGCCCGCTGCTGGAGAGTGCTGCCGGAGGTGGGGTCGAGCGCTGCCCACCCGTCACTTTGTCTGCGCTGCACGGACGCGGTGGAGTCGGGGCTGGTGGGCAAGCCGGCCGTATGAAACCGGGCAACTTCATGCCGTTGGGACTGATCGCCGGCCTGGTGGTGCTGGTGGCCGACCAGGTCAGCAAATGGTGGGTTCTGAACGTGCTGGACCTGCGAGAGCTGCGCCAGGTGGTGCTGCTGCCGGTGCTGAACCTGACCATGGTGTGGAACCGGGGTGTGACGTTCGGGCTGCTGAACGGCCTTGGAAGCTGGGGGCATGTCCTGCTGGGGGTGATCGCTTTGGCGGTCGTGGTTGCGCTTGGGTTCTGGCTGCGCCGGGCGGAGAGCAAGGTGGTGGCGGTGGCGATCGGCGCGATCGCGGGCGGGGCGATCGGCAATGTGATCGATCGGGTGCGCTTCGGCGCAGTGGTCGATTTCATACACGCGCATGTTGCGACGCCGTGGGGGGATTATTCGTGGTACGTGTTCAACGTGGCTGATGCGGCGATCGTGTGCGGTGTGGCTGTGCTGATTTTTGCGGCGCAGTTTTCGAAGCGGCGGCAGGAGCGGTCGGCGTAGGCGGCTGTAGTCGCGAGATCTGTAGGGTTTGACAGACTGCGTCATCGGGGATTGCCGAATCGCCAACGCTTTGCCCCGCGGGATCGCAAGTCGCAAGTGCTGGAATTCGCCCGGTGGAAGGCCTATGGTGCTGACCCCGGTGGAAGGCCTATGGTGCTGACATGGAACGTGATCGTACGGATGCTCCCGCCTTATGGCTAGAAGAACTGGCCCGTGGAGACGATGAGGTAGCGCGCAATGAGCGGGTGCCTGCAAGCGTCGTTCACGACGACATGCTTCGGGCGATAGCCGATCTTGATGCCGAACTTGCCGAGAACTCTGACGCAGCCGCCCCGGAACCGCCGGGTCGTTGATCGAATATTCGCCGACAGCGCGTCGCCAGGTTAACGCCCTCATTTCGCATTTTCAGAAAAAGCGTCGCCCGGAAGCAATCCGGAACATGCTTGCTGCGTTGCGGAGGTTAGAAACGGCGATCGAATCAGGGTCTGGCCGTCCTCGCGCATTCCCCGCAACCTATCGAAGTCTGGCCCGTCCTGGCCGTGTGTGGCGCAAGGAGTTGATCTATTGGATCGCTTACGAGCAAACTGATCCGCCAGTCATAATCGCGGTCTTCTGGGAAGGCGCAGATCTTGCTCGCCGCTATCCCGATGTGCCGTAACCTTTGGTCTTGAGGGCGCAAGATGAGGAGGCGGATTTTGAGTGGGCCTGTTTCGATCGAACGGTCGCCACTCACAGCGGATCAAGGGATCCCATTGCGCAATTGATCCGACCGTCCTGGTGCGCGCTCCGGGTTCCCCTGGACCGGAGGGACGCGGCGCTGTAGTGAACGGGTTATAATGGTCCGCATCGCGACGATCGAACGAACGACCTCGGAAACCGATATCAGCCTCACCCTGAACCTGGACGGGACGGGGGCGGCCGACATCGCGACGGGCATCGGCTTCCTGGACCACATGCTGACTTCGCTGGCTCGGCACGGGCTGTTCGACCTGACGATCCGCGCCAGGGGCGACCTGCACATCGACTTCCACCACACCACTGAAGACGTTGGCATCGTCCTCGGCGCCGCGTTTGCCCGGGCGCTGGGTGACAAGCGCGGGATTCGCCGGTTCGGCAATGCACTGATCCCGATGGACGAGACCCTCGCTGAAGCAGCGGTTGACATCTCCGGGCGTCCTTTCCTGGCCTGGAACGTGGCGTTCGAGCGTCCCAAGATTGGCGAGATGGACACCGAGCTGTTCGAGGAATTCTTCCGGGCGCTGGCGTTCAATGCACTGATCACGTTGCACATTACCCGCCGCGCCGGGCATAACGCGCACCATGTCGCGGAGGCCTGCTTCAAGGCCGCCGCACGCGCCCTGAGGATGGCGGTCGAGTTGGATGCGCGCATTGGGGACGCGATTCCCTCGACCAAGGGGGCGCTGTGAAGATCTACACCGCGCTGCTGAAGGCCGACGCTGAACCGGCCCTGGTGCGGGAGGGTTTTTGCTGGGGCGGGCTGATCCTCGGTCCGTTCTGGCTGGCGGCGCACCGGGCGTGGATCGCCGCCGCGGTCAGTCTGGCCGGGTACGTCCTGACGGCGACGGTCGCGCCCGAGCCGGCGGGGGGAATCCTGGCGGCGGGCCTTGCGCTGATCCTGGGTTTGACCGGGAACGACCTGCGCTGCTGGGCGCTGGAACACCGCGGCTACCTGCTGGTTCATGTGCTCGCGGCGCGTGACCGGGATGAGGCATGGATGCGCCTGTTGACGTATCGCCCCGACCTGGCTGTCCGGTTCCGGCCGGAGCCGGTATGATGCACATCGCAGTGGTGGATTACGGCAGCGGCAACCTGGCGTCCGCCTCGCGTGCCCTGGCGCTGGCGGCCGAGCGGGCGGGCATCGAAGCGACGGTTGCGGTGACGGCTGACCCTGCCGTGGTGGAGGCCGCGGATCGCGTTGTGCTGCCCGGGCAGGGCGCCGCGACCGGCCGTGGCGTCCCATTCCTGGGCATCTGTGTGGGCATGCAACTCATGGCCGAACGGGGGCTGGAGCATACCGTCACGCCGGGGTTCGGGTGGATCAGGGGCGACGTCGCCGAGATGCCCGCACCCGGCCTGCGCCTCCCGCAGATGGGCTGGAACGGGCTGGATTTCGTCCCGGGCGTCCATCCTCTGCTGGATGGCCTGGAGCCGGGCGACCATGTGTATTTCGTGCATAGCTACGCGCTGGTTCACGGCGCGCCCTCGGAGACGATCGCGACAACCGATTACGGCGGCACGGTTCCGGCCATCGTGGTTGCGGGCAACCGCGCCGGCACGCAGTTCCATGTCGAAAAGAGCCAGGACATCGGCATTCGGCTGTTGGCTAACTTCCTGCGCTGGGCGCCGTGAGCATGTCCGGTCCGAACGCCGTGAGCGAAGAGCCGGAACTGCTGGCCGAACGGCTGCGGCGGTTCACGGATCAGGATCTGAACGCTCTGTGCGAGGCCACCGACGCCGCCATCATCGACGGCGGCGGTTTCGGCTGGGTCAACCCACCGGGACGGCGGGCGCTGGAGACCTATTTTCGCGGCGTCCTGCTGGTGCCGGAGCGGGAACTGTTCGTGGCGCGGCTGAACGGCGAAATCGTCGGCTCCGCCATCCTGGTCCGGCCGCCGCGCAACAACGAGGCGCAGGCGTTCGCCGCCAGCCTGATGCATTCGTACATCGCGCCGTACGCGCGGGGGCATGGGCTGGCGCGAATGCTGACCCGCACCGTCGAGGAGCGGGCGCGCGAACTGGGTTACCACGTCCTGAATCTGGATGTGCGGGATACCCAGGCGGTGGCGATCTCGATGTACGAATCGCACGGCTATGTGCGCTGGGGCGAGCATCCGGAGTACGCACTGGTGCGCGGCAAGCCGGTCACCGGGTATTTCTACTACAAGCGGCTGCGTCCGCCGAAGGCGAGCAGCGGGCAGTGACAGCGGGGGAACCCCGATGAGTGGCCTGACGCT
>JBEKLE010000394.1:0-6237 GCA_050010355.1 Rhodopila sp.
ACGCCTTGTGGCAGCATCCCCGCACCCCGTTGGTGATGGTTGTCGATTCGCAAACGCAGACTATCTCCCTGATTTATCAGGGCCAACGGGGAACTGAAAATTTTTGGGTGCGGAATTCAGGGGTACTAGCACCCTCTGGTTCGTCGGCAGCTTGTTCGTCCCCAGGATGCGCCGCCGGTTCGGCTGCGCATAGATGTCCGTGCTAGGGTCATCCTGCGCCTGCTCATCACGATAAGCCAGCGCCTCAAGGTCCCTGCCCGCCTTGTAGTGTTCCCACTTCGCAACAGCGGATTCGTCAGTTTCATCCGCAACGATCATGGTCAGCACCAGCGCACCGCAATCACGCCCGGTTTCCTTCGTCGCCTCCACCAGCCGCGCAACGCTCGGTGCCACCGCCTGCGGCACGTTATATCCAAAACTGGCACAGAAATTCACTACTGTCCGGTTAACTCAGGCGGTGTGACCCGGAACGCCAGGAGCTCTGCGGGTTTTGGCGGGAAAACAGGTGGCGTCGATTTCAATTCGATCAAACGGCGGCCCCAACTTTTTCGGCGGAAATTCGTGGGGTGAGCTACAGCGACGCGCAGGACGGAGGTGTCTGCCAACACATCTGGAGACGTCATTGCGGCCATGGTATTGCAGGCCTTGCTTTACCCAACTATGGATTGAAATCCGATTACAAATGCCTGACTGCAAAAGAAGTCAGACCATTGATTTTCAAAAGCTTTTGACCGGACGCTAGTGACAGAAATTATAATCCGCATACCGTGCGGCAAAGCGCGTCCCCGCATCGCTCTGAGCCGCGCAGATGATGGGGATTTTCGCAGTCGGCATCGGCAAGCACCGGCAATCGTCCATCTGGAAGAAGTCGCCCTTGAAGTCCGACCGCCCCGTCGCCCACAACTCGTTCATGACGGTAACATATTCCGCACAGTATTCATACCGGCGCTTCTAGTACCCGGACCCCGGCCAAATCCCCATCTGACTATATTCCCGCCGCTGCCAGTCCGAGATGATGTTCACCCCAAACCGTCCATGGGAAATGCTGTCAATCGTTACCGCCATCCGCGCCGCGATCGGCGGCGGCATGGTCAGCACCGCACACGTCGCAAACAGTTTTATCCGTGAGGTCGTAGCTGCCAGCCCGGCCATCAGCGTAAACGATTCCAGGTTATAGTCCCAGAATCCCGACGGCCCGCCAAAGCCATGCAGCTTGATCATCGACAACGCGAAGTCAAACCCGAATGCCTCCGCTTTGTCGACAATCGTTTTGTTCAGGTCGTAGCTCGGTTTATACTGTGGTGACGTGGTGGAAATCAGCCACCCATTGTTGCCGATAGGAATGAAAACACCAAGCTGCATAAAGACATTTCCCGTTCAGGAGGTGATAAATTCATTCCATCGGCGTGTCAGATACCGGTCCTCGTCCATAACCGAGTTCCACACCGCGACATTGCCCAGACGCTCCCACAATGACCCGCCGTCACGCACATTGCCCGCCTTTTCCATCACTTTCCCAAACGGGCTTAGGATGTCCGTCTCGGCCGGC
This sequence comes from Rhodopila sp., assembly GCA_050010355.1. Classification (GTDB taxonomy): domain Bacteria; phylum Pseudomonadota; class Alphaproteobacteria; order Acetobacterales; family Acetobacteraceae; genus Rhodopila. Next base: position 1,550 of record JBEKLE010000394.1, read on the forward strand.
TTGCCGTCGAACCAATAGGCCGCCTCGGCCGGCGTCAGGTATTTCCGCGCGTTGTCTGGCTGCGCCGAATAGTATCCCTCCCGCGCAATGAAAGACCCCTCGAACCCGCTGGCGTACCAGTTCATGTACTCGTGGAAGCAGTCCAGCTTCAACCCGCCCACATGCTTCATCACACCCAGCGTATAGCCCCAACCGCGATATCCTTCCTTCAGCGGCTGGAACGTGCACGAAATCCCGCGCGACCGTACCGCGGCCACCGCCGGCGACCACATCGACTGGATCACGACCTCGCCTGACGCCATCAGGTTCACCGACTGATCGAACGACGACCAGAACGATCGGAACCGACCGGACTGCTTGATGTCGAGCATCGTCTTGACGGTCTTGTCGATCTCCTCCTTTGGCATATTGCCTTTGTTGCCGTACTTGATGTCACCCCGAGCCTCCAGCGCCATCGCGACGTCGATGATGCCGATCGTCGGGTTGTCCTGGATCGCCGCCTTGCCCTTGAACTCGGGGCTGAGCACATCCGCCCAGCTATCGATCCTACGCCCCACGAGGTCAGGTCGGATACCCAGCATATCGCCATTCGTAACGGTCGGGATCGCCGTCAGCCAGTCGCTCTGCGGACCGCCGGTTGACTTGGTGCAGGCCGCGTCGGCGGCAAAAAGCACCATCGTCGGCGTGATGCCCTGCTGCACGATCTTCCGACCATCCGGATATTCACCCTTGGTGAACAGCGGAATCGTCTGATCCCAGTATTTGAACTTCGCCACCGGAATCGTCTGCAGAACATTCCGCTCGATCAGGTAGCGCATATGCGCCATGCTGACATCCGCGCAGTCGATCGAGCTCGACTGCGACAGGAACCGGTTCAGCAGGTCGAACTCTCCGAAGCCTGCATCTGAACCGTGAACCCCAGATCCTTGGTCGCCTGTTCGGCGACGGCCGGGATCGCGGTGACCGGCGGCCCGGCGTGACGCAGGACCACGTCCTTGATGTTCTGGGCCCAGATCGTCGGGAACCCGCCGATCGCCCCCGATCCGGCCGCGGCGCCTGCCCCCGCAATCAACGCTCTGCGAGACACGCCTTGCGGCGGCCGCCTGGGGATGGCTGACGTCATGATGACTGAAGTCCTCGGCTCGTGTTCGGTATCAATCGGAACGATAGTGCGGGCAGGGGCGCGCTGCGATCCAACGTCAGGTGGGGTTCGCTCAAGAAATTTGCGGAATTACCGGGAATGAATAGAATTGGGCAGACGCGCTGGTCTTTTCCGCAAATTGTGCCCTTAAGCCAGCCATTCTTGGGATTGACCCATCGGCACCGGTGGTTGCGGCCTCGGAGTCCCGCCTTTTATCGTCACGGCGGGAAAGCGCCGACGGAGACTTGGTGTCATCGCGGGTTGGTACGTAAACAGTCCAGCCCTCATCCCACTGGCTTCATGCTCTCGCAGGTATGGCCCCTCCGCACTACCATCCCGGCCCAGCCTTCCAGCACCCTGGACAGCGACGTAATCTGCCGTTCCCAGCCCCTGGTGCGCGCCGAACCGCCACAGTTGAGCGGCGGTTTTGTACGCACCCACGTCGGCACCCCCAGCGCCTTCCTCCCGGCCCAAATGATGACACGGATCACACTCTGTCGCATGGTGGGGCGATCCAGTTTGAAGGAGGAACCAAATGGGTATGCTTGATGGCAAGGTCGCGGTGGTCACCGGGGCCGGCGGCGGGATCGGACGGGCGACGGCGATCGCCCTCGCCGCCAACGGCGCTAAGGTCGTGGTGAACGACATCGGGGCGACGGTGACCGGGGAAGGCCAGGACGCAGGCCCCGCCCAGCGCGTGGTGGCCGAGATCACCCAGGCCAACGGCGCCGGACGGGCGGTCGCCAACGGCGGCAGCGTCGCAAGCTGGGAGGATGCCCAGCGCATGGTGCAGGACGCGATCGACCATTTCGGCCGAATCGACATAGTGGTGAACAACGCCGGCATTCTGCGCGACCGCATGTTCCACTACATGTCGATCGAGGAATGGGACGCGGTGATCAAGGTTCACCTTTACGGCGCCTTCTACGTCTCGCGCGCCGCGATCCCGCATTTCCGCAAGCAGGAGAGCGGGTCCTACACTCATATCACGTCGACCTCCGGCCTTATCGGCAGCGTCGGCCAGGTGAACTACGGCGCCGCCAAGATGGGCATCGCCGGGCTGTCGCGCAACATCGCGATGGACATGCAACGATATAACGTTCGCTCCAACTGCATCGGGCCACATGCGTTCAGCCGCATGATCGAAACGGTGCCCGGCCAGACCGAGGAGCAGCTTCAGGCCCGCGCGGCCAAAACCCGGCCGGATCACATCGCCCAGTTGATTGCGTTCCTTGGCACCGATGCCGCGTCGGGCGTGTCCGGCCAGATCTTCGGTGTGCGCGGCAATGAGGTCTACCTCTACAACCAGCCTCGTCCGATCCGGATCATGGCGCGTCCCGATGGCTGGACGCCGGAAAAACTGGCCGAACATTGGCTGCCGGCCGTGGAGAACAGTTTCACGCCGCTGGAGAGGACCCGCGACGTCTATACATGGGACCCAGTCTGACCACAATCGAAGCAGGATTCGCCAGGATCGTTCGAGCGGCGGGCTGACTTCGCTGGCTGGGGTGCCGCTGTATCTCGATCTGATCGAGGCCATTGGCCTTGTCGCGGCGATCCGCCAGCACGTGCATGTGGCCGGCGCGCAAGGCTGGCTCGACATCCAAGTGGTGCTGGCGCTGATCTTCTGACCCGGCTGGTGGCGACTGCGCGAAGGGCTTGAACGTCTGGAAGCTGACCGCGGCTCCGCGGCCGTCCTGCGATCGAGCCTGACGTGCTATCGTCCGCTGAGCGGCGATTGCTGAAGAAAACGGTGGCTACGCCCACGTTGGGCGTACGTGCCCTCGCCGTCGGCCGTCTCGGCGTGCCTGGAACGGTTTCACGACCGCGCCGCGCCGAACGCGATCGCTGGCACAGCGGTCATTTCGGAAGTGAAGGAACAACTCCGCAGCCTATGGCAGGTCGATCAAGCACTGCTCAATGGGGTCCCCTGACCCAGCGCTACCGGAGTCGTACATCCGCAGAACGGTTTTGCCAGGCGGCTGCCGGCCAGGATCGGAGCCAGTCGGAGCAGCCCATGATGCATGGTCTTGGGGCCGGGCGGCCGGTATCCGCCGGGAGGCCAGACCACCCGCCCAGCCGGGCGACGATCCACGCGCACCACGCGAGCAGACTTTCGTTATGCGGATTCCTGAGTTTCTCGGTGCGCCGTTCCGGGTTGGCATTGAACGCGCGCAGCGCCGGCATGTCGGCCTGATCGGCGGCATCGGTGATCGGCTGGTTGGTGCCGTCTCGGGCCATGTCTGATACCAGCCGACGATTTGCCAGGCCTGATCCGCATCAGCCGCCTCGTATGTGGTCAAAAGCTGCCAGTGAACGGCCTCGGCCCCTGCGGGCGCATCGACCTCGCGCACGTCGATCAGCGTCAGGCGGACGGTTTTCGCTAGGCTGCGGTCCTTTTCGTTGGGTGAGCGTTTGATCTGCACCGTGCCGAACCGCATTTCCGGCCGGGCGGTGCGCTTCGCCTGGCCGGGTGGACGGGCGGCAATTCGACGACACGCGTCCCGGCCACCGCGAGCCCCTCTGCCATTCTGGCAACGGCGGGCCGCTTGGCGCGGCACAGAACATGCCCGCCGGGTGCCGGCACTCGCGCCCACAGCGGATACATGTCGCCTTCCCGGTGACCATGGAATCGGCCGCCAGTATCGGCGTCGCCTGCTCCGCGGTCTCCACCCGGCACCGCAATTCCCGCCCCGCCAATGGCCGCTTCCGTTCGGGTGTGCCGACGCCCCCGTCCCGGTCCCACACCGTGCCGCCGATCAGGCCAAGGCAGGCGCGGCTGTCCGCATCGAACTTCGCATTGGCTGGCGCACGCCAGCCGTGTCCAAATGCGGGACCGCCAGCATCATACGCGCCAGCGCGCCGTGCGTGTTGGAGCCGTTCAGTTGGCCACGCTTGCGGCGCTTGGCACCGCCTTTGGCGGACTTGCTGTTGCCGCCGGTCGCGAACGTTACCGCCGTGGTATCCTGCAGCGCAAGCACGTGACGCCCGGCGACCGCGACCGCACTTTGCTCGCTCCAGCTCGCAATGATCTGCTCGGTTGTCACCTTCGGGTTGGCAAAGAGCCGCCCGGCTTGCAGTTCGCCGCCGCGGTCGCCACCGAGTTGGCGCAGGCAGACGGTTTGACGCACCACCATTGCTTCGACGATCGCAGCCCCCCTTTATCGAGGCGCGCATCGCCGAAATGCCCGAGCGACCAGTTCATCGCGGCAGGTTCCCTTTCTGCTTATGCCGCGAGGCAACGAATCGCAGAGCCGCCTAGCATTTTGGCGCCGATCCGCAGACGCGCTGGAGATGTGAGCATCCCATACGGTCATCCCCGGCTGGCTGAGGTTCGGCGGCGGCCACCTCATCGATCGGTTGCTCACATGGCGCCACCCCGGGACAGTGCCATGCGTCGCGCTGGCGCAGGAGAAGCAGTACACCGGAGGTGGACCCCATTCGTTGGACAGAAATGCGGGTGAGTTAAGAGAGACTCCCGCCGGTTCCAATTCCCCCTACCCGTGCAAGGGGGCAATGAAGTTATAGCGCCTTTTCTAATTCAATT
>JBEKLE010000395.1:0-6225 GCA_050010355.1 Rhodopila sp.
CGATGGCGGCTCCGTCGTCGGTCTGAAGCACGATGCGGACGTCGAGCGCGGTGACGCCGTCCGGGCGGCCGATGATCCAGTCCGAGCCGCCGGGCAGCACGGTGCCTTTGAGTTTCGGCCCCTCGAAGGTGCCGCCGGCGACCAGGCCGATGCGGCGGTTGCCGGCGGGTGTGTCGCCAATCGGCTGCATGCCGCTGACGGCGAGTCTCAGCGTAAGCAGATGTTGCGTGCGGATTTCGGCCATGTCGTCTCCTCCCGTTGGCGGGCGGATCAGACCCGATCCGGGATGGGGAGGCAAGAGAGCTTGGACGGGGCACTGCGAGCGCAAGCGACCGATCGCCTGAACAACGATCAAGGGCCGGGTGATCAAGTTCCGGTCAGGCTTCGGCAGTTCTTCATGCCAGCGCCGGTTGGCGTCCCGCCCGGCCGCGGCTAACGTCGCCAGTCGATGCAATGCGCAGGAGAGGAAACCGCCATGCCCGCTACCTACCCGCTTCCCGAAGCAACCCCCGCCGAACTCGGTTTCGCCACGAAACCGCTCGATCACCTGGACGCGCTGATCAAGTCGCACATCGACGAGGGCCGCTACCCCGGCGCGCAGATCGCGCTCGCCCGGCACGGCAAGCTGGCGCGCTTCCGCACCTACGGCAACGCCCGCACTGAATCCGGCACTATCCCAGCAACGAACGACACGCTGTTTCTGCTGTTCAGCCAGACCAAGGTTCTGACCTCATCGGCTGTCTGGACGCTGGTGGAAGAGGGCAAGCTGTCCTTCATGGACAAGGTCGCCGACTTCCTGCCCGAATTCGCCGCGCGTGGCAAAGCCGAGATCACGCTCCAGCAGGTCATGACCCATCAGGGCGGCTTCCCGAACAGCGATGTGACTCAAGCGACATGGGCCGACCACGCTCTGATGCGTGCCCAGGTCTGCGATTTCTCGCTGGAGTGGACCCCCGGCACGCGTCTGCAATATCACGCCCGAGCGGCGCACCTGGTGCAGGCGATGGTGCTGGAGGCGGTCACGGGCCAGGATTACCGCGACGTCATCCGTGAGCGCGTGATCGAGCCGCTGGGCCTGGGCAACGAAATCTTCGTCGGCGTGCCCGAGGCTCAGCAGGCCCGCTGCGCCGACACCTATGCGCCGGAGAAGCGTGACAACTCCGCCGCCTTCCGTGCCGCCGGGATGCCGAGCGGCGGCGGGTTCGCCACGGCCCGCGGGATGGCCGCGTTCTATCAGATGCTCGGTCATGGCGGCCGGCTGGGGACCACACGGCTGTTCTCGCCGCGGCTGATTGCGTACGTGTCCCGCAGCCACACGGGCGAATCGCCGGACCTGCAGATGGGCGGCATCCCGATGCATCGCGGGCTGGGCCCGCATGTCCGTGGGGAGAGCGACCGGATCCGCGGCCTAGGCACGATCGGGGCGCCGGTGACGTTTGGCCATGGCGGGGCCGGATCGTCGTACTCCTGGGCCGATCCGAGCAGCGGGGTTTCGTTCAGCTATCTGACGAACTTCCAAAGCCCCGATCCGTGGCATTCCGCGCGTCTGGACCGGGTGGCGAACCTTGTTCATGCGGCGATCGACTGATCGCGCCGGTGGCCCGGCGACGTCGTTTTGGGACGGCGGCCTGCTTGCAGGTCGGTGAACCGAACGGCGGGTCGGCCGGGCACGCGGGCGGCACCACCTGCAGGCTCGACGCCTCGAGGGGTGGCGCCTGGCTGTTCAAGACTCCAACGAACGCGGCGAAGACACACCGGATGATCCAGCCGCGAGGTCCGATTTTGCTGTGCGGCGCATAAATGCAATGCTCGAAAACCCGATTATCATTTGCCTCGAAAAGGTCCACCCGTTTGTCCATCAAAGCTGGACATTTCGTCCGGCAGGAGCGGGAGACTACCGATGAAAAGTATGATCCTCGCGGCATTCGCCGCTCTGAGCCTGACCTCCGCGGGAGTCGCGCATTCTCAGGCGGCTTCGTACCATCCTCCCCAGTACAACTACTATCAGAACAACTGGATGGCTGGCGGCGGGGGCTGAATTCCCCCTTCCGCTGCTGGCACGTCGGGGTGTTTTGCCGCGGCCTGCTGTGGGTCAGGCTTTCGGTGACGAGTTTGAAGGGGCAAGCTTCGTGGCGCGGGTTGGGCGGCCGGGCGACGGAGTACTTCAGGGGTTTACCATCTCGGTACGGTACCTGGCTGCGAGTGCCTGGGCCTTTTTGCCGCGTTCGGCCCGCTCTTCGTTGGTGAGGTCGGGTGGCGGCGCTGTGCGGGTGGCGACGGGATCGCCGACTGCCATGAAGAACTCCTCCTGGCCGGCGGGCGTGCACATGCAGAGCATCCGCGCGGGTCTGGCGGAGGCGTTGACGAAGGCGTGGGGGGCGTTGGCAGGGATGTTGACGGTCGAGCCGGCGCGAATGGTGGACTTCTCGCCGCGGAACGTGAATTCGAGTTCGCCTTCGAGAAGTGTGAACATCTCCTCGAAATCGTGGCGATGGGGCGGCGGGCCGCCGCCGCTTGGCACCAGCATGTCGATCAGGCAGTAGCGGCCAGCCGTCTGTGCTCCGGTCACCAGGATGGTGTAGGTGCCCCCGACGATCGAGATGTGCTGAAGCGTGGGATCGTCGGGTTCGGCGACGGTCAGCTTGCGCTGCGGATCGTCCGCCGGAATCGCGGGGCCGAACTGGAACGATGGTTGGGTGGTGTCGGCCATGCTGAATTCTCCAGGGTGAGGGGTTACGCACGCGTTTCCAACGCACGGCGGGGAAGGTTCGGCTGGATCCCGTCGTCGACGGGTTCATATGGGAGAGCGAGCACTTGTCGTGGTCCTGGCGCAAGAGGTCTCGACGATGTTGGTATCAGGCGAGATGCATCCGGCGGCGGACCTTTGACGCGGCCCTGGCGCTGCCGGCCGCTGAGCTGGGGGATCATCCTGATCCGGGTGCCTGACCGCGCCGGCTGTCCCGGCGATGACCGAGGTCACGGGGTTGGGTGATCCAGGGCCTGCACGGCAGGGGCTAGGCTGGGCTGCCGGAATCCGGAGCGTGGCCAAAGATTTCCGATGATTTGTTCAGACCCTGTGATAACAATAACCGACAGCATCGCTTCGGACCCTTATCCATGATTCGCTGCGCCGCGCTCGTGCCGCTCGTTCACCTCAACCTGGCGGCCCGAGGTCGATTGACGGTCTGCCTGACCCTGCTGATCGCCTTGGCGGGCTGCGGCAGCCATACGACGCAGCACGCGCGGAGCCACTACAATCCTTCGCGCTACTACCCGCCGCCGGGGCCGTCGAGCGACCCCTGGGGACCCTATATCCATGAGGCGTCCGGCCGCTTCGGCGTCCCTGAAGTGTGGGTCCGCCGTGTGATGCGCCAGGAGTCGGGCGGCCAGGAGGACGTGATCTCGTGGGCCGGCGCGATGGGGCTGATGCAGGTGATGCCGGACACCTATGACGGTCTGCGGAGCCGCTACAGCCTGGGCGACGACCCGTTCGATCCGCACAACAACATCCTGGCCGGCACGGCCTATCTGCGGGAGATGTATGACCGGTTCGGCGCGCCTGGGTTCCTGGCGGCGTACAACGCCGGCCCGAACCGGCTGGACAGTTACCTGAACGACGGCAGGGCACTGCCCGAGGAGACAGTGAACTATGTCGCCGCGATCGCGCCGCTGCTTGGGCCGGAGACGCCGATGTCCGGGCCGCTCGCGGTCTATGCCGGATCGACGGTGAGGCTGGCTGCCCGGGCGACGCCGGCGGGGTGCGATCCGGACGCCGCGTATAATCCCGACGGGCCGTGTACGCCTTCGCAGCCGGCTGTCGCGCAGGAGGTCGCGGTGGCGAGCGCGGCTCCGGCGCCGGTGTATGCGACTTCGTATCAACCTGGCGCGTGCGATCCGGACGCGGCTTACGATCCGACCCGGCCGTGCCAGCCGGCGCCCGCGGCGGTGGTCGCGCCCGTGGTCGCGCCCGTGGTTGCGTATGTCCCCCCGTCCGGCTCCCCTGCCCCGGCCGCCGGTGCGTGTGATCCTGACGCAGCGTATGATCCGGCACGACCTTGTCAGGCGCCGCCGACGCCGTCCCGGACGGTCGTGGCGGAGGCTTTGCCGCAACCGGCGGTCCGGGCGGCGGAGTCCGCTCGGCGGGGGGGTTATATGGCGGAGGCGCGCCCGCTGCAGGAACGCATGGCGCTGCCGGTGGCCTTTACGCCTGGACCGCCGGCCGGACGGTGGGCGATTCAGGTGGGGGCGTTCGCCAGCCTGGGCGCCGCTGAAGCTGCCGCGCAGAATGCCCGATCCGCGCTGCCCGATATTCTGCGGATGGCGAGGATCGAACTTCCGGCGACCACGCCGTTCGGCAGCCAGGTCGCGTTCCGGGCGCGGTTGTTCGGTCTGTCGCCTTCGGGTGCTGCGGAGGCTTGCTCGCGGCTTAGCAGCCGGGGGGTGGCTTGCCTCACGGTGCCGCCGACGCGGGATTCTTTTTAGTCGCTCTGCGCAGAGGTCTTGAACCGTTTCCGGGGCGCCTTCCGACGCCCGGAAACTGGTCGAGATCGGTGTTGGCAAAGCCGCTTTGCCCCCAGTGCTCCTTGGCAACAATGTCGCCCTGCTTCGGAGCGAAATCCGGATGCCAGTCACCGCCCCATTCGCCACGCGCGAAGGAGTGGCGGGTCATAATGGAGATCTGGGTTGGATTGGGGTGAGACCAGTCTTCATAGTCGCCCGGCTCCCAGCGACGATGGGGCGCGATGAAGACCCGCATGCCCGCGTTCCGGACGGCTTGGTCGATAGCTCTCAGGTTGGCGACCAGCCCCACCCCTTCGGCGATGAGCTTAATGCTCGGCCAGACCTTCCCGCCTTCAGACAGGAAGTCGTTGTAGGGATCGACAAACAGAAGTGCGGTGGACTCCTTCTCGTAGTTCGGCTGTGACATGGCGGATCTCCTAATCTCGGTTGTGGGTCAGAGGAGCGGCCAGTTCCGGAGCGTCGCTCGCCCGATACTGGCGGCAAAGAGAGGCGTTTCACCTACCAGGGCCTGGGCGACTTCCCGCTCCACACCCGGAAGGCTCACGTTCAGCCGAACGCGGAGGAAGCAGGCGCCGTCAGCCAGACACAGTTCGACTTCGGCCTCTATGGCCAGGCCAACCGGAGAACGATCGTCCGTTGACGGGCTGCAACCGAGATAGCGCCTTCGAGGCTGGCCGACCAGGCGGCCGCAAACAGTGGCCCAGGATTGGCGCCTATATGCGCCGAGCCGGGGGTTGAAAGCCTGATGTCGAGAAGGCCGTCAGAGCTGCGCGAGGCGCCGGTATAAAGGATCTTTACACTGTCACTCATAGCGCATTCTTCTGGAGCCTAGGTCCAGCATGAGAGGTGTCGAGGCTCGCGCGCACCGCGCTCGCGAGCCTCGAGCGCTCGGTTCAGACGAGGGTGGTCGTCACGTCAATGTTGCCGTGGACGGCCTTTGAGTAGGGGCAGATTGTGTGCGCGGTATCGATCAGGGCCTGCGCCTGCTCGCGCTCGACGCCCGGCATACTGACGTTGAGACGCGCGCGGAGGAAAAACGCGCCGTTGTCCTGGTTCAGATCGATTTCAGCGTCGACCGCGAGACCGGCCGGAAGCTTGACCTTCCGCTGCGCGGCGGCGAGTTCAATCGCGCCCATGTAGCAGGCTGACCAGGCGGCGCCGAAGAGTTGCTCGGCAGCAGGGTGGGGCTCTCGCAGTTTGATGTCGAGATGGCCGTCGCTGCTGCGCGCGCCACCATCACGGCCATTGGTGTTGTGGGTTTTGCCGGCGAAGAGGAGTTTCTCGGTCATGGCGAATTCCTTTCGAGAGTCAGCGTTAAACCGATTGGCTGCATGGTTGCTGGCCTGATGACTGACAGATCTGGTTCAGACCAGCTTGATCATAGCGTCGATGTCGCTGCATGGAAGAGTGGATCGGCGCTTGCTTGGGCGTGCGCCGACCTCTCTCAGAACGCTCATTTGCGAAGCGATTTGACGCCAGCGCGCTCGATCGGAACTCGCCGACCAGCAATTGGCGCCAGCTTCGCGGCTGCGCGCTTCGATGAGCCTCGCTCAGCGGCATTTTCGACAAGGTTGCCACGAGGAAGGAGGTGGACCCCATTCGTTGGACAGAAATGCGGGTGAGTTAAGAGAGACTCCCGCCGGTTCCAATTCCCCCTACCCGTGCAAGGGGGCAATGAAGTTATAGCGCCTTTTCTAATTCAAT
>JBEKLE010000396.1:0-6218 GCA_050010355.1 Rhodopila sp.
GAATCCATCCCAGGTCGTAAGCACTCGCTCTCGCGTGGCATCCGCGTTTATGAGCATGACCAGGGGCGAGGCGAAGGGAGCGATCGCCTCACTGATGGCCTGCGCATCATTCACACAGCCCTTGAGCTGCTTGACGTGCGGATAGGCGTCGATCCCGACAACCATCGTAAACAGCCGGGGCGATCCCTGCGCGGCAAGCGAGCGCGCGAACGTCGCGGGAAGAAGCGTTGACGCTGCGGCCAGGACGGAGCGCCGGCCGATCTTCACTGGACCAACTCAACCCGACGGTCCATCTGCCACCGCTCCTCCTGTGTGTAGTTTACGCCGTCCACCGGTTCGAAGCGAAAAGGCTCCCTCTTGCCCCGCCCTTCCGCCACCACCCGTCCGGGCGGAAAGCCGTCCGCTTCGAGGTACCGGGCAACGGCCTTGGCGCGAGCAAGCGAAAGCCGATCATTGTAGTCATCGCTACCACGCTCATCGGTATGGCCGACAAGCCGAACCGCCGGCATCCCCTCGGCGCGCAGGAAATACAGAAGCTGCCGCACGGCTTCCTCCCCGAGCGGCGTGAAGTGATCGGTGCCAGTTTCGAAGTGAATGGGTTGAGCCACCTCGGTGACCCCAAGGTTGCGCATGTTTTCCGGCGCGAGGCCACCCGGCTTGCCGTCGCGCCCGGTCGGCACCGCCACAAGTTGCTGGGCCAGCATGCGGGTCTGCTCTGCCTTGTGGGATAGCCTTACCAGATCGTCGGTCCGGGGTGACTGCTCACCCTGGCGAAGCGAGCGGGTAGCGTTGAGTGCGATCTGGTAGGTGAGTGAGGCCGCCGCGAAGTCCGGACCGCCGGACCCCACGGGCAACGACTGGATCAGGTCGCCCGCGGCCTCGCGCAACTGCCAGGTGTCGCCGTCGATCCGCAAACCGGCTCGTACTATATCAAGTCGGGTGGAAACCGATGCCCCTGCCGCTTCGGCGGCATCAAGCGCATCGAGATGGGCCAGTGCCAACCGGCGGGCCACAATCGCCTGCTCCGGGCCGATGCAATTGGTCAGCACGTTTGTCGCATAAGCCGTCCGCGCCGCTTCGATCCGGTTGGCGGCGATAGCGGCGCTGACGGCGGCGATGCCTTGCTTGCAGACGTCCTGGCTTTGGCCCGAGGCCCCCGAGGCTGCCAGCAGGAGCGGGCAGACAATCGCAGCGATCCCGATTTTTGTCATGGCAAACATCGACAGTCTCATTCCGTAACCATGAAACTGCGTTCCGCGCTGGCGAACGCCGGCTTCGATTCTTCAACAAAAGGATTGTGTCCGCCTGCAACCCCATCGGTCTGGCCGCTGTTAGCAAGTCTGGTAGCGCGCAACCGCTCGGTCAGTTCGGCGAAAAACTCGGCGGAACCCATTATTTCCTCCATGCCTTGGTGCCGCTCAATTAGATCCGATACTTTGGAATCGGCCGGCGCGACGATCGCGATGACAACACTCTCACCGATTGGGCGCGATGCTGTGAGACGAAATCGATCTGCTGGCCCGGGGATGATCACTGTGCCTCCCGCGCGGATCTGCCTGCCCGCGATGAGGACGGATTGTGTCTCCGATACGCGCTTGTTTGGGAAGAGTTGGGTCGTATGTCCCTCGGAATCGGTCACGAACAGCATCAGGATACCCGCGTCGGTGCTGGTTACTCGCACGGTCACCGGCATGCCGAGGCGGACCGGACCATCCGGGAATACATCGACGGTTACCTGACCGGTTTCACCGGGCGGCGGCATATGACTCGGCTGAGCGTTGCCCAATTCGTTATCGGCGCTATGGGACGCAGAGCCGTTCGAGGCCTTCGCCAGGGACGGGTTGGGCACGTTGCTGCGGATAAACGACTCGAAGTCGGCAACCGAGGTGTAAACCCCATATAATCTGGGCTGTGCGCAGCCGGCGCCCCAACTGACCACACCGATTTGTACCACGCCAATAGTCGGATCATTGGCGAACAATGGTCCACCGCTGTCGCCCTCACATGAGTCCGCGCCGCCCTGCTCCAGGCCAGCACAGATGTTGTGGTCGTGGATGGAGGGGCTTCCGACCAGACCCGGATACGCCGTGCGGCACCGGTCAAGTGACACAATCGGTATGCTGACCTGCAATAACTCCGCCGAAATCTTCGGCTCGTCACCCGAACGAAGCGGCGCGCTGCGATGGGCCGCGGTGTCACCCCACCCGGTAACGGTCGCTTGGTTACCCGGACGGGCCAGGCGGTCGCGCAGGGCTTTCGAAGCGATGGTCTGGTGCGGCTGATTGGAAGGCTGCGCGAGTTCGAGCAATGCTATATCATCGGCGTGATTGTAGGGGTTATAGTCGGGATGCGGAACGACTTTGTCCACTGCCAGGCTGCGGCCTCCCAATGCCCAATTGCTTGAGCCTTCTCTGATGCGGAGGAGAGTCGGATTGGCCGCCTTCCCGTTTTCATCAACCACACAATGCGCAGCGGTCATCACCCAGCGCGTGTCTATAATGGTGGCACCGCACAGAGCGATGGGTCGACCGTCTTCCGATATGGGCGTCAGGGCAACCATACTGGGAAACGCGTTTGGACGGGTTAGAGTCCCACCGACGACCCGGGACTGACTCTCATCCGGTAAGGACTGCGCCTGCGCCGCCGCTGCAAATAGCTGCACTGTCAGCATCGCCGCGAGCGCTGGATATCTATGAAGAAAAAACGAATGACGATCTCCAAATCGCCTGATGCTCAGAATTTTTCCATCCAGGGTGGGTCGGCCGAAGGTCGGTGGCGAACTGAGTAGCTTCACGTGCCGGGAGCGGCTCGAAGAACAAAAGTAATAGAGCTCGCGTAGTGTCATCATGTGGCACTCCGTGAGGGGTCGGTCACCAGAGCCACTACAACTGGCGATGCGGTCTTGGATAACACGACAGCAAGGAACGGGGTGTCCGCCACGAACCGGGGCAGCATCTTCAAGTTACGTTCAGTCGTTACCACCGTAGCAGCAGCGGCCTCGGTCCCTTTCTCGTCAACCCGTATCACTACGCGTTGCAAAACGGCGGATGGCTGGACCGGTGTTGACGTCAGGCGGTTGAGATTCGCGCCCGGGGCAAATATGGGCGCCAGCGCCGTCTTCATCAAAGCTGGCCGCAGATCCGACATGAAACTGAAATTGAAGCGCGGCATCACGATCTCCATCGGATCGAGAGACGACCGATCAAACTTCAGGTGCTTCAAGACGGCGCCTAACCCCCCCCTGCGGCACAGCGTGAGAACCTCGTTGGGGTTGCTGTCAGCTGCTGGAGCGATCGCCAGGAACTTGAAGTCGTCATCTGCGTATGGTATGATAACGGCGTGCAATGATCCGTGGCGCATATACCGGCACACCGGCGTTCCGTGCAGGAACGGCACCTGCACCGCCTGTCCGGATGCCAGACGGAACGGTGCCTCGCTGGTATCTTCCAGATCGAAGGCGGTACGCCACTTGTCGGCAAAATGCAGCGCGCTCGTGACAACCATTGGCGAACGTGGAGGAAGTTGGTCGAGAATACTTGGAACAAGTCCATTCGTGTTCTCGGACGCCCATGCGTTGATCTGACGCACAGCTTCATCGGGCGATTCCGGCAATGGCTTTGTTTGCACCGCCTCGGTGCCTGCCTGTATACCGCTTGCGAGCCACAGGGCGGTGACACGCCGTAACGCCGACGCGGTGTCATTTCCGGCTGGAATCCCGTCGCGGACAGCATAATTTACCAGCGAAGCGCTGATGCCGGATAGGCCCTTTGCTGTCTCGGCTGCCGCGCCGGCCAACAGCAGATTAAGGGCATCCGCCAGGCACAACGGTGAAAATACCACCGGCTCATTGCTCGTTACAGCCAGGCTCGCCAGCACCTGATCGAACAGGTGCTCGGACGGGGAATTCACGGCGATCGACGGACTCACACCATTCACCCCAATATCGGCCGAGGCTTGCCCGTGTCTGGCCAGCATGGCGGCTGTGAGCAACATTGACAGGGAACGCCGTCCCAAACTGAGCCGCGATGCGTGCATAGAGCTGGTCCGACCTACGGTTTGCATGACTAAAAAAGAAGCCAACAGCGTCTGTGTTTGAGATCGCAATTTGACTTTAAACCGAGACGCGTATATTGCCCAAATCGTAGTCGATTTGGCAAGTCGCGGAATCGTTACCACGTAGGGCTGGAACAAGGATGCGGTTTTGGTGCAGCGCCACTGGCCTTGCCGATGGGTTTGAGGCGCGCGGATTCGATGCCCTGTTCGAGCAGATATTCGGCAACCAATAGCGCCCGCAGCTGGGACGGTGATCGTCCGCGAAGCCCTCCACCGGAACGTCGGCAGCTGCTGCCTCAACCAGTGCCGCGCGCAAGCCAGTTGATGCAATTTGCGCTCGCTGCGCCGCAATGACCGGGTGGAGGCGCACCTGCATTCTGGCCTGTAAAGCGCTGGCGTCCGGCTGCTGGATCACGGTCGGCCCGGCTGGTGCCAGGCTAAGACTCCGGGATTGCGACGCTCGGGATGGCGTCGCTTGAGGCATACTGGAGCCACGATACGCTGTCGGCGCCGCAGTTGAGTGGTTTATGTTTGTCGGCGTTTGCGTTCGGTGCGAGCGCGTCATATGCTGCAACGGTATTTGAAACCTGTTCGGCCACACCTATCGGGATAGGCTGTCATAAATGCGTGACCTCACTCGTCCTGTCAGCCAGATTACGGAAGCAAGCTCACGCACTCCGGGCGCGGTCCTCATACTGGCTTTGCTGTCAATTGTACGCGATGAGCAAAAAATCAACGGCCAACTGGCCGCTGGGCAAGGTGGCTCGAGCGGACACGGGAAAGGCGAGCTTTGACACGCTCAATAGTGGCGCAAGCATTTAAATCAGTGGACGCGGCTGCGTGCGCACCGCGGTTGGAGGCAGCTCAGCGTTCGAAGAGGGCGCTGCGTCGCACCCGTTGTTCACTGGCGCCCCAATCCACGATGCGGCGTACTGCTTGCGCGCTCGGTCTGTCTGCTCTGATCTCTGGGTGCAGTAGTGTAACGAGACTGGCCGACGGCCAATACTCTGCTATGGGGAGCGCCGACAATTCGCTTCGAATGGGACTTAAAATCGACGCTTCAACATCACCACCCAAACTCTCCTACCCATCGACGGCAATGTGCTGGTACGACGAAAAAGTTCATCACAAACTTGGCTCGACAATACCAGATCACGAATATAAGGTACGGGTATCTATTCGGACAGTTAAGGGAAGATTGCTTTTGGTAATGACCTCTGACAACGGAAGTATTTCTAGTGCCTCGATAGATCCCCTTGGGAAACTATACGACTTTAACATTGCTACCGACGGTCCCGAGTTTGAGCGCTCAAACCCGGGGACGGCAGGACAGGTTGCCACACAGATACTTCAGCGTGATCAATCCATTGGCGTCCGGAAACACATTCTAAATGAGATCTCGCTTGAGATTCCGGAATATGAGAGAGCTCCACAGAGGCCCGGTGACACGGTCGGTCATGTCCGCTCCGAGGACGGCATGGACTGGGCAAATTTTGTGTATCGCGGTGTAACAAGCTATAATGGTATGCAAGCGGCTCTCTTTGATATCGAATACATCGGTCCTCATGACCAGCCGGAGTATGGTCCGCCGCTCGTCGGCTTTATCATTGTGGACGCCCAAACAGCTATGCCTATTCTCCTGGCGTTCAAATCGGGCACAGAGAAGCATTTTGAACAGATTTCTTGTAGTTGAACATAACCGGTCGCGGGAGAGACACATTCTCTTGACGCCGCACGCGTAGATCCGTACGTCCGGGATTCCGACACCCTTCTCGCGTGTTTGACCCAACTTCCACAGTCCCGACCTGAAAGGATATATCCAACTGGCCGCTGACTTCACCGCAGCCAACCTCGGCGGAGCCGGTCCGTCTAACGCCCTGTCCGCTCCCGGCCACCGTCGGAAAACCGGCCTTCTTTTGCGGCGTGACGATCCAGTGGCGCAGGTGCGAACCGGCACCAAATGACACACTTCCCGGTGCATCACGCCCACTTGCACGGAAACCGTCGATGGCCGAACCGTTGCAACTCCCGCTGTTTCCCGACTGTCGATCTTCCTTATGGATTTCAGCGCCGCCGTAATCATTTGAATATGTTAGTCCTTAACGATTTCACTGAACTGTCTCCCTTACGATTGCAGTGTTCGTACTAAAGTCCCCTTAGCGGTT
>JBEKLE010000397.1:0-6208 GCA_050010355.1 Rhodopila sp.
CTTCATGCATTTCACGTCCCGGCCCACGTACGAATTGCAAGACGGCCCCGACGGTAAGACCGAGGTCAAGTCGCACAAATTGCCGAGTGACCCGCACATCCATATCCATAATCCCTGGTTCAACCTCGTGCACTGCGATGACGGAGAGCTGCGCGCGATGGACTTCGCGCAGCTGACCCACACGCGGGAGTTTGGCGGCATCTTCCAGGCCAGACTCGGCGATGAGCTGCGGGCGCTGGGCATCCGCATCCGCTACGACGACGCCGAGCAGGCCGTGGTGATCGACGCCATTCTGGATCAGTTGAGTCAGCTTTTCTCCAAGGGCCGCGCAAACACAGAGGTCAAAGCTAAGACTGAGGCGAAAGCGCTGGGACTCGAATGGGATAATTTGCCAAAGAACAAAAAACGCGACCTGCTCAATCAGGCCGCGCAACGACAGCTCCAGAAACAGGATGGCGAAAGCGATCAGCAACGATGGATCGCAGAGGCCAGGGAAGCGGGTTTCGCGCACAAGACCTGCCTGACCCATGAGCCGCCGCTGAACCTGACCGAGGAACAACGCCGCGATCTGGCGCACGCGTTCGTGGCGCGGAACGTGGCGAAGGAATTCGAGACCGCGGCGGTTGTGGATCTGGAAGTCATGCGGGCCTGGGCCGCGCGCTCACTGATCGGCGTCGGCATCACCAGCCCGCGGGATGTGAACGATGTGATCCGGACACTGATGGACCGTGGCATCCAATTCGATGGCAAGAACTCCCACCTGATCCTCGGCCGCTCCAGGAACAAGATCCGGGTGACCCACACGGCGCAGGTAAAGCTCGAACAGTCGGTGCTGGCGCTGGCGCAGCGCATGGGCCAGGACCGCAGCCGATCGCTCTCCGCGGAGGCTGCCGAAGCCGCGATTGTGCGGTCGGACGTCGCATTCAGCGGCGCCGTCGGCAAGCAGCAACGGGCCGCCGCGCTGGCCATGATGCAAGGACCGGCGCTGGTCTATCTCGAGGGCTTCGCCGGCTCAGGCAAGACCAGCCGCGTGCTGCCGGCCGCCGTGCGGGGGTGGCGCGATGACGGACGTCACGTGATCGGCCTGTGCCAGGCCTGGCGCCAGGCTGACGACCTGGCCGAGGCCGGCATCACCGAGCGCTACGCGGTGACCCCGTTCTTGAATGGAATTCGCAACGGGACGATCGAGGTCGGCGCGAACACGGTCCTCGTGCTGGACGAAACCGCGCAGATCAGTCCGCGCCAGTTCATCGCGTTCCAAAGGCTCTGGGAACAGCATGGCGTGACGATCCGATCAATGGGCGATCGGCTGCAATGTCAGGCGATCGAGGCCGCTTCGGCGGCCGAGCTCATCGCCCGCCCCGATTTCGACGGCGAGACCGCGATCCCCAGAGACGCCTTGCCGCAGATCCTGGACACGGTCCGGCAAAGCACGCCCGAGCAGCGGGCTCTGGCGGCCAGGTTCCGCAACGACGACGTCGCATCGGCGATCCAATACAAGCGTGCCAACGGCACCGCGCGCCTGGTCGGCGGCGACTACGACCAGGTCGTCGCACGCATGGCCGAGCGGTATCTCGAGCTGCGCGACATGGCCGCCGAAAAGGGCTGCTCCAAGGGGGTGGCGATGTACACGCTGACCAACGCCGACGCCGCGGCGATCAGTCAGCAGGTTCGCGCGCGCCTGCAGGCCCGAGGCGAAATCGCCAAAGACGAGACGGTCTATCGCGCCATCGACAATCGCGGCGCCCACTACGATCTGCCGGTCGCGGTCGGGGATCGGTATCGGCTGTTCAAGAAAACCCACGGCTTGATGGATGGCAAATTCCAGTCCATCGGCAGCAACGGCGATACCGTCGAGATCATGGGATACTGGGCTCAAGGCCTGAAGCTGCGGACAAAGACCGGCGAAATTGCGGATGTGCGCTGGTCCAGCCTGAAGGACGCCGAAACCGACCGCTTGAAAATGGGCTATGGCCACTGCCTCACGATCGATGCGGCGCAAGGCCTCACAGCCTCGGTGACCATCCATGCGCTGCCACGGGGCACCGCCGGCGAGACCGCATTCAAGGCCTATGTCGGCGAGAGCCGGCACACCGAATTCTGCGAAACCCTGATTTCCGAGGCGGCGATGGTCCAGGCGGTGCAGCAGTCCCGGCCGCTGGGCGATCAGCGGCCGTTGACCGAAGAACACGTGTGGAAACGGGTCGTGCAAGACATGAGCGAGACACCGACGAAGTCGCTCGCGATTGACCTGCTCGCCCACACGCTCGATTCCCGCGAGGCGCTGATCGACGACCTCCTTCGTCTGGATCGCGGGTTGCAGACGGCTCCGGCGGAGCGGAATTACCCGCAGGAGATCTTTGGCAAGATCCAGGAGATCGAGATCCGCAACGCGATGGCGCACGCCCTGCCGGATATCGAGCGTGTGACTCAGGTCCGGACTGAGATCATCGACGGGATGGGCGATCGAATGGCGCAGATCCTACGCGAGCTACGCGAACAGTATCACCGTGACGATCCCGGGCCGGCACTGGATTGGTTTCGCCGACCCGGACTCGAACCTGGGTTCTAGCCGAGACGATGACAGCTGGCCTCTCGACTTTGCGCGAACGTCCTTGACCGGCCGGTGCGGGGTCCGGATCGGCTTCCGCCCAACGAGGTTTCGGCCGGAGATCCCGCCCGGCAAGGCGCCAAGGCAACACCGGAGATTAGCAGGATCCCGGCGGCTGCCTGACCGTCTTGCGAGGGATGAGCTGCGTTACCGTGGCTGCCGGCGTCGGACGCGGCTGCCAGCCGGCGATGCTCCGCACGCATGCTCTGGCCTTCGCGTTGTCGCTGATCCCCTTGAACCGCCGACGCAACTCGATGGCGGCACTTAACTCGCCCTCTTCCTCAAAGACGGCGCGAATCGCAGCGGCATCAGCCTCGTTGACGGCAAACATACCAAGAGAATGGGCTGAAACACCAGTGCCCGGCAAGCCGATTCGGGTGCGAGGCAGACCTTCGAGGGCAAACCAATAACAGAGTCAAACTATCCACAGAATCGGAGGATGCTTCTGTGGACGACGCCAGGGGTCACGCGCCTGCAAGCCCGCCCCGCCTGAGCGGGCAAGAAACCCCGGCGCCCGCACAAGCGGGGCCGCGAACGAAGGCGCCGCGATACCGGCGGTGAGCCGCCGCTGACGTATTCCGCTGCTGGGCGCGTCGGATCGCCGGCCGCCGGGATGGTGACGGTCAGGCCGGTAGCCGGATCGGCGTCGCTGCTGAAGCGATCGCGACCAGCCCCGCCAGGACGGTCCAGCCTTCCGGTAGGCCAGCTGTCATCGAGACCGAAAAGCGCTTGCGCCCGATCGCGGCACACTCCTCCCGTCCAAAGGAGATGTGTTTCGATGCCAAAAACCCCAACCCTCATCGCCGCTTGCCTTGTGTCCTCCCTTGCTGGCCAGGCGTGGGCGCAAGCGTCCGTCCCGCCTGATGTTCAGGAACTGGAGCGCGCCCACCAGGCGGACGAGAATGAGCGCTACGCGATCCCGGAGAAGCCGCGCCCGAATATTGCGCAGAAGCAGACATTGCATTCTGCACGTCAGGTCTGGGTGTGCATGGGCGCCGATCCGTGGACGCAGGTTTACGCGGCGCCTAACACGTCCGCTCCGGTGATCGGCCTGACCCAGCCGCAGATTGCCCTCACCGGCAATCCGGTCAACGGGTTCTACACGGTGCTGTACTACAACGGGCACCGCGGGTATCTGCCAGCGGCAAAGACCCATCCCTATCACAGCAGCGTCTCCCCCGGCTCGACATGCTCATTTGCCGGTCTGGATGACCACGAGCACCCGATCTTCAATTTCGATCTGCCACCAAACCGATGATCAAAGTGGTGTTGCGCTCCGCGCTCGCGCTGCTGGCGCCGATACGCCAGCCGCTTCGCAGGCACAATCTGTCCAGCAGAGTCTGCGGCGCTGCATCGTTGCCTTTTGTGAGCGTGACGAAAATGGCTAAGGCTGACCGAGCCGGTGCTGCCGCATGGCTGTTGATCTGCCTCAGGCGCTTCAAGCCGGCTCTCATTGCCGCTTCGGACTACAATCAAAACGGTCAGTTCTTCGGTGCCAAGCCGGGCGCTATCGGCGAACCCAACGCGGTCCAGTTGCAGTCCGTGGCCACACTGGCCGGCGACGTGCTGGCCGGAACCGTCTCTCCCGCGACGTTCGCCAGCGCCATTGCGGCGCGCCAGCCGCTGGCGTTCATCGGCCAGAACACCGTGCAAACCGGCTCCGGCTTATTGACCAACGCCCCAACACCAGAGCCGATCCCAACCGGCGGGTGGCGGTTTCACCACGACCATCAATCCGGTCACGCCAACCGACTGGGCGAACGCGGTCATCGCCGCCACCCAGCTTGGGCCGATCGAGGCAGGCTCTTCTGCGGGAGGCTCGCTCTACAAGCTGGCGGAGAACATCTCTTATGGCGGCAATCTTGCGGCGTCGGCTCACAACAACGGCGCCAGCTTCCCGCAGTGTGGCGCCGCCGCATGAGCGATGCTGCGGCCGCACACGCGCAGACGACGCACATGAGCGTCAACGGGGGGCGGCGGTGAGCGCCTCTTTCGAGGTTGTCCCGGGCACGATCGACACGTTCAAGGTCCTGGCCGGCGGACTGGTGCCCGTCGGTTTCATCCGCCTCTCGCGTGGCAAACAAATGCGCTGGGTCGCGCGTGGTCTGGGATCGACTCGGAGTGCGGCGAGCGTCCGGGAATTCACCGACAAGTCAGCCGCCGTCGCGTGGCTGATCAAGTGTGAGCCAGATCCGAAGCCGCCGAGAGTGCGGGCGTTACTCAAACAAAATAAGAAGGATTAGCGCAGCATGCCTCCAGTTCTACCCGAGTTTGGGCCGCCGCCACCTTCGGCTCGCTCATTATATTCGGCTTTATCCTCATGCTGGTGCGCTGGCGCTACCAGACCGGAAAACGTAAGGCGCGCGCAGTCGCATCAACACAACAAGGATCAACAACAGCATGAGTCCGAAAATACTTGAAATTATAGGCCGGACGCTGGTCGGCCTGGGTCCGCTTGAACTGGCGATTGCCGGCGCCACGGGCGAGCCCGATTTCACGGGCCGGCAAGGGTTGGAGGCGGCTTATGCGTAGGACTCTTCTCGTCAGCACCATGCTGAGTGGCGTCTCGATGACGGCACACGCTCAGTCGACCGACCCGTGCGCGATACCCACACCCGCTGCACTTGCTGGTTACGACACGATGACCTTCGGCGGTCCGATGCAGCAGCAGAACTGGATTCCCGACACCCAGCACGGCGGGGCACCGAACATCACCAACAACGCCGACGGCAGCATAACCGTGGCGGGAGGCGGCGACACCTGGAACGGCCAGATGATGACCGCGACGCCGACCTGGCCGGGCACCAAGGGCATGACCTTCGGCGGCGGCTTCTATGCCCAGGCGACGATGACAGTGCCAGGTCCGACCGCCGGCCTCTCATCATGGACCGGCAGCACCTACCCTGGGAACCAGTGGCCCTCGTTCTGGGCCAATGCGGTCGACCCGGATGGCAACATCGGCATCGAGACCGACATCGTCGAGCAGATGTCAGGCATCGAGGGACATTACGGCGCCACGGTGATCAACTGGAAGCAGCCCAGCGGCGGTCAGCCGAACACGGGCTGGTCCCAGGATATCACCGCGCCAAATGGCAATACGCTGCATGGGCCAAACACCTACGGCATGCTTTGGATACCCGCCACCGCGACCAGCGGTGGATCGCTCACCTTCTTCCTCAACGGCAATCCCGTCGGCCAGCCGATCACCTGGACTCAGGCGAACCCAGGGTCGTACGGCCTGATCGACCAGGAGAAGATGACGCTCTATTTCGGCGCCGGCGGTAACTCGCCGGCCACGTTCTCGGACATCCAGGTCTGGCAGGCATCGACGGCTGGCAATTCGCTAAACGGTGGCCCGGCACCGGCGGTCCCGGCAGGATCGTGCACGCTCAGACCACGCGTGGCGCCGAACCCGCAGACGGCTGCTCCATGCGATGCTGTCGGATCAGGAGGGAATTGCACCACCGCCAACGCCTTCCCGCCAACCGTCGCGCCACCGCCACCGCCAGCGCCCATGCTGTCCGCGCCGCCTGACACGACGGCCAATCCGCCCACGCCGCAGGCCACGATTTATAACCCGCCGCCGTCGAACGCGCT
>JBEKLE010000398.1:0-7856 GCA_050010355.1 Rhodopila sp.
CCCCGCCGTGCGGGCGAAGAACCGCCGGATCGAAACCGCGTTGGTGGTGTCGTCCGCACCCTGGTCGATGACCTTGAGAACATCGCCGGCGCCCAGGATCGAGGCCGTGACCTGAATCCCACCGGTCCCCCAGCCATATGGCAAGGGCATCTCACGCGAACCGAACGGCACCTGATGACCCGGAATCGCAACGGCCTTCAACAGCCCCCGCCTGATCATCCGTTTCGTCTGATCATCCAGATAGGCGAAGTTGTAGCCCTTCATCCGGCGTTCTCCCGCATCCGCCGCAGGTTCTGCAGCTCGCTCTGGAAATCGACGTAATGCGGCAGTTTCAGGTGTTCCACGAAGCCGGTCGCCTCGATGTTGTCGGAGTGATATAAGACGAATTCGACATTCTGCGCCGGCGCCGTCACATCCTCCCCGAGTTCGCGGGCTCGCATCGCCCGATCCACCAGAGCCATCGACATCGCCTTGCGCTCACCGAATCCGAACACCAGTCCGTAACCGCGGGTGAATTGCGGCGGCACTGTTTTCGAGCCCTTGAACTGGTTGACCATCTGGCACTCGGTCAGCACCAGGTCGCCGATATCGATCGCAAACCCGAGTTCGGCGGGTTCGATCTCAACGGAAACCTCACCCATGCGGATCTCGCCGGCGAACGGATGCGAACCGCCGTAGCCGCGTTGAGTGGAATACCCAAGCCCCAGCAGGAAACCTTCGTCACCACGCGCGAGCGCCTGCAGGCGCACATCCCGGTCAGCCGGGAACGTCAGCGGCTCGCGCGTAAGATCGCCCGGCTCGCGCTCGGAACGCGTGTCAGGTTCCAGCAATCCCTCATGGCCGAGAATATCCGGCACAAGCGGCATCGCCTCCAAGATCGCGGCCGGGACTGGTTCGGCGGAGGAAACCGCCGCGATGTCTTCCATCAACGCGAAGTCCAGCAACCGATGCGTGTAGTCATAGGTTGGCCCAAGCACCTGACCGCCGGGCAGGTCCTTGAACACGGCCGACACGCGACGCTCGATCCGCATCGTTGCTGTTTCCACCGGCTTCGAATGAGCGAACCGGGGCAGGGTGGTGCGGTATGCGCGCAGCAGGAACGCGGCCTCGATCAGGTCGCCCTGTGCCTGCTTGATCGCCAGCGCAGCGAGTTCGCGGTCATACAGCGAACCCTCGGCCATGACGCGGTCGACGGCGCGGCCAAGCTGCTCCTCGATCTGGGAAATCGAGAGGGCTGGGGTGCCGGTGTCGCCGCGACGTTCCTCCGCGAGCCAGGAATGAGCATAATCGATCGCCTGCTCGCCACCTTTGACCGCTACATAGGCCACGCTCAGGCCTCCCGGATATTGACGCTGCGGGGCAACGCAGTCAGTTCATCGCCGGCACACAGGATCAGATCGACGCCGCGCGGGTAAAGCCCATGGTTCCGTTGCCAGGCAGCATCGAAAGCCATCGGCAGACCGTTGATCGCCAGTATCCTCGGATGCCGCAGACCGGGGCCTTCGAGCACGAACCGCCGGCCTTCACGCAGCGACGTTGCCTGAAGGATGATCGTGGCGGAGGTCTCCGGCATCTCGTCCGACCCGTCGGAAAAGTCGCTTATATCAGGCAGCGACAGTGCCATCGCGAACATCGCCCGGCCGGTCGCTACGATCGGCGCGCCCGTGTGGAAAGCAATCCACGTCCGAGCCTGTTCGGCGGCCGGGTCCAGCCACAACGGCGTCTCCTGATCGGCTAGCGTCAACAGCACAGCCGCAGCCGCGTTGCACAACGGTGGCGGAGCGGACACGCCGCCGACTTGATGCACCTGGCCTGGGCGCGCCATCGCATCGAGCACCGCGCGGAAGCACGATTGCGCATCCGCAACAGGGTCCCGAAAGCCGGGGGTAAGTTCGCTAATCATGTCCGCATCGTCTGCATCGCGAAGAACTGCACCCGCGTGGCGGCCGCTTTCGCGGACCGCGTGGCCTTCCGTTCCGTCTGCTGCCGTTCCAGAGGGGCAATCACATGGGCTTCGATCGCAGCGGACCGGTCATCATCCTGCATCAGCGCATCCACCAGCGCTGCGAGTTCAGCCCGCCGCTCTTCCCGTCCCGCGACATAGGCGTGGCCGACGAAACCGGTGTCGGTCCGCACCGTGCATCGTGTTACCGTCATCTCGCCCAGATTGAATGACGAACCTCCGCCGCCAACCCGGCCACGGACCATGACCAGGCCCGCCTCAGGTCCGCGCAGGATCCTGTGGGCGGGAAGCGGCCCACAATGGACCAGCAACCCCGCGATCCGGTCGGCCTTCGCCCGGGCGAGCACGGCCATCCAGCGGCGGCGGGCAGGGCAGGGGTGACCGGGCAAAGCGCTGTCGTTCATCGCCGTCGCATGTTGTTTAGATGTCTAGACAACTAGCCGCCGATCCGGCTATCGTCAACAACGAAGTGTCACCAAAGGGTCTGCGACTGGATGAAACATCGATGAACGTGCCCGCTTGCAGCGATCAACCGGAGAACCATCCGGTGCACCGCCAGGACGGGATTGCCCTGTGGCGCCAGATCGTTGGCAAGCTGCAAACCGACATCGCCTCCGGGGGCCTCAAGCCGGGTACCCGCCTGCCGACCGAGGCGGCGTTGTCGACCCAGTTCGGCGTCAATCGCCATACCGTGCGGCGTGCGCTGGAGGAACTGTCCCGCGATGGCTTGGTGCGCGTGGAGCAGGGACGCGGCTCGTTCGTGGCGGAGGACGTCCTGGACTATAATGTGGAGCCGCGGACGCGCTTTTCTCAATGGATACGGAAACATAACAAGGAACCGTCGGGGATCATCCGGCAGTTGCGCGAAATCCCCGCTGATCAGCGTGTCGCCGCCGGCCTGCGCGTGCGCGGCGGCAGTCGGGTCGTGCTGCTCGAACGTCTCGGGTTCGCCGATGACCGCCCCGTCAGCCTGGCTCGGCATTATTTCCCGGCGATCCGGCTGAAGGGAGTGTTGCAGGCGCTGCAAGCGACGCCGCGCATCACCGAGGCGCTGCTGGCCGTCGGCGTCGAAGATTACCTCCGACAGCAGACCCGCGTGACGGCGCGCCTGCCGACGCAGACCGAGGCGGATTTGTTGCGTATGGCGCGCAACCGGCCGGTCCTGATCACGGAGAATGTCAACGTGGACCGCGCCGGCACGATCGTCGAGTTCGCTACGGGATGCTATCCGACCCCGCGGGTTCAAATCGTTTTCGAACCATGAAAGTCGATGGAATGCGTGACCTGCGGATCACCGGCGGGACGGTGTTGCTGCCATCTGATGGACCGGTGAGCGCGAATCTGATTGTGCGGGACGGCCTGATCGACCGCATCGGCGCCGGCGCCGGCGGGTTCTCGTTCGATGCGTCCGGCCTGCTGGTGCTGCCCGGCATCGTCGATCTGCACGGCGACGCGTTCGAGCGTCAGATCCAGCCCCGTCCGGGCGTCGATTTTCCGGTGGATCTGGCGCTGCAGGACACGGAATCCCAGTTGCTGGCCAACGGTATTACCACCGCCTTTCATGGCGTTACTTTGTCGTGGGAGCCGGGACTGCGCAGCCTGGCGGCATGGCGTGCCCTGCTGGCCGCCCTCGATGCCGGCTCGTGGATCTGCGACATGCGCGTGCATCTGCGGTGGGAGGCCTACAACCTGGAAGCGCTGGAGACCGCACTGGCGGATATCGAAGCCGGTCGCGTGCATCTGCTGGCGTTCAATGATCATACACCCTCGATCCTGAAGAAGCTGAAGGACCCGGTGGAGGGTGCGAAATACAGCGGCCGCGCGGGGATGAAGATGGAACCATTCCGAGCGATGGCGGATGAAGTGGCATCGCGGTCCGATGCGGTCCCGGCTGCGCTGGATCTAATCGCTGCGGCAGCGCGGGCGGCTGGCTTGCCGATGGCGAGTCACGATGATGACAGCATTGCGGTTCGCGATGGCTTTCGTGCCCGCGGCGCCCGCATCTGTGAATTCCCGATGGCGGAGGAAGTCGGGCGGGCCGCGGTCGAAGCCGGCGACTTCGTCGCGATGGGGTGTCCGAATGTCGTGCGGGGCCGCTCGCACCTCGGCTGGGCTTCGGCTGCGCGGATGGCGGAGGCCGGCGTTTGCACCGTGCTGACCTCAGATTATTTCTATCCGGCGATGATGCGCGCTGCGTTCGTCCTCGCAGATCGCGGCGTCCTGAAACTGGCTCAGGCGTGGGCGCTGATCTCGGAAAACCCTGCGAAGGCCGCGGGGCTGACGGATCGGGGTACGATCGAGCCCGGCAAGCGAGCCGATCTGGTGCTCGTCGATCCTGGCCGGTGCCGTGCGGTGGCGACTATCGCCCAAGGCCGCGTCGCCTATCTGACGGCCGAGGGGAGCGCACGGGTTTCAGCCGAATAAGCAACCCCGCCTCCCCGCCCGTCAGGCGGACGCAGGCGGGCAAACCGCAATCGTGGCGGCGCGTACTGCCTCGCGCCTAGTATCCCGGCGGATAGTAGCCCGGAGGCGGCGCATAGTAACCCGGAGGCGGCGCATAGTACGCCGGAGGCGGCGCATAGTACGCCGGCGGCGGGGCATAGTAGACCGGCGGCGGCGGCGCATACGCTTGCGAAGCGATCACACCACCGACAACAGCCGCAGCGCCAAGGCCAAGAAGAACCCCTCCAACGCCCGGCCCGCTGTGATAACCGCCGTGCCATCCAGGGTGACCACCATGCCAGCCGCCGCGTCCGTGCCAGTCTGCGTGAGCCGCGGGTGCCGCCAACAACGCGGCCGCGACAGGCGCCGCTATTAAAACGGCCTTAAGGCGCATCATGACTCTAACTCCTTGATTTCTGCTGCACTCAATGTGGGGATCAAGCGTGACTGGATTAAGGCGATACCATGCTGCCTTGATGATTTCTCTTTCATGTCTCCCTCCGCTCGGCGATACATCAGGCTACCCAGAGACATACGGTCGCAGGACCCGTGTTGAGGGCAACCGGGCCGGGCGCTAACCGTCACACAGCGCCACTGAGGCCTGATGACGCGGGAGGCAACGCTTCTGTGATACCCTTTCAATCGACAGAAACCGCCGGTTCGCCCGCCCAGGCACGAAAAGATCGATTTGTTTCGTTGACGATCGGGGCCATGGGCATCGTCTACGGCGACATCGGCACATCACCTCTTTACGCGCTCGACCAGATTTTCTTCGGCCGTTCCGGATTGCCGTTGACGCCGGACAACGTGTTGGGCGGCATTTCCCTGGTGATCTGGACCATCACCGTCATCGTCGCAATCAAATACGCCATTTTCGTCCTTCGCGCACAGAACGACGGCGAGGGCGGCGTCTTTGCGCTTTACGGCCTGCTCTACGAATACCGGAGGCGCGGCACGCGGATTCTCCTGTGGTCCCTGATGCTTGGCGCCGGACTGCTGTTTGGTGACGGGTTTATTACGCCCGCCATCAGCGTTCTGTCCGCCGTCGAGGGCATCGCGGTTGCCACACCGGCACTCGCCAATGTCGTCATTCCAATCACTGTCCTGCTCCTGACCGCGCTTTTCGCCGTCCAGTTCAACGGCACAACAGGGATCGGCAGGGTCTTCGGCCCCATCCTGCTCGTCTGGTTCGCTGTCATCGCCATCCTCGGAGCCGTCCAGACTGTCCACCACCCGGAAATCCTGGCCGCGTTCAATCCCGTCCGCGGCGCCACCTTCCTCTGGCGGGCCGGATCCTACGAAGCGCTGCTGATACTCGCCGCCCTGATGCTGGTCGTCACCGGAGGGGAAGCGATGTACGCGGATATGGGCCATTTTGGCGCCGGTCCAATCCGCACAAGCTGGTTTGCGGTGGTGTATCCCGCCCTGTTGCTGAACTATCTCGGGCAAGGTGCCTACCTGCTGAGCGGCGCACCGGTGGCCGGCGGCAACCTGTTCTTCAGCCTCGTGCCGTCCGGCATGATCTACCCCATGGTCCTGCTCGCGACCGTGGCCACCATCATCGCCTCCCAGGCGCTCATCACCGGCGCCTTCACCCTCGCCTCCCAGGCAATACGGCTCGGTCTGTTTCCGCGGCTGGCCATCAGGCACACCCATCACGCGCATGCCGGTCAGATCTACATGCCGTTCATCAACTGGGGACTTTATACCGGGTGCATACTGCTGGTCGTCCTGTTCGGCTCCAGCGCGGCACTCGGTGCGGCTTATGGCCTGGCTGTGTCCGGGGTGATGGTGGGTGATGGTCATCACCTCGCTGGCGATGATCCCCATCGCCCGCTTCTACTGGAACTGGGGCCGGGTCAGGATCTGCCTGCTGTGGGGTACTCTGAGCGCGGTCAACGGTGCCTTTCTGCTGGCGAGCACGCTGAAGTTCCTCGAAGGCGGCTTCGTTCCCCTGTCCATCGGCATAACCGTGTTCCTGGTCATGGCAACCTGGCGATGGGGCCGCAAGGCCACCTTCGCAGCCTATTCCGCGAAGCAGGCGATGACCATGGCAGCGCTCGTACGGCTGCACCGCCGCTGCGAGGTGTTCATGGAGCGGAACGCCATCCTTATGGCGCCCAACCCTCTTCGCCTTCCAACCGACCGCGCGCCCGCCCTGCTGCAGTTGTTGTGGGAGCGCTACGGCATCCTGCCTCGCAACCTGATCTTCGTCGAAGTAACCCACCGCAAGGTTCCCTATATCCACGATGACCGCTACCAGGTCACCGTGTTCGACCGCGATCCTCTGCGTGGCAGCATCATCGGCGTCGAGTTGCGCTTCGGCTTCATGGAGGAGCCGAACGTCGAGCGCGTGCTCGAGGAGATGGCCCGTCACAAAGAAATCGACCTCCCTGTCAACCGGCATCAGTGGATCGTCCACATCTCGCTGGAAAACGTGCTGCCGACACGCAGGATGGGCTTGATGAAACGCCTGCGCCTGCGGCTGTTCCTCGTGCTGCGCCAGCTTTCTCAGTCCGCCCACACCTACTACGGCCTCGGCGACGAAGTGCAACTGTCCGCCGAAATCATCCCTGTCCGCGTGCGGTAGGCGTCGAGTCCCAGCCAACCCCGTTGCCACCGGTGGCACCTGGGCAGACGCCGTCATGCCGACGAATGCCGGTATCCACGCCTCCGTCATAAGGGCAAAGGCCTGGAGGCGAGCCTTCGCCCACGATGACATCGAGAGGCAGACGCCGATCAACGGGCGCCCGCGCGCCAGGCCGTCAGTGCGCTGGCGGTCCGGAATCAGAACGTCCCGGCGGGCCGCATAGAAGCGCACGATACCGGCTCCGGCCACAGCGCCGGGGCCGGTGATCGCAACGGGAAGCGGAAACCGCGCCGGGAACAGGCGCGGTTGACCATCTTCCCGGCCGCGTTGCGGCAACTTAACGTAAGCGAACGTTATGCGGCATTTGACGCCGCCTCACGGACGCGCGAGAAACGCCAATGAAAACCAAGACCGCACGGAAGGCGGCGCTGGATAAGGATGTAGAAAGGCCGTAACCGCCGGCTGCCCCATGCAGGGGGCAAAAGCAAACTCGGCACGTCAGAGCGCTTCTGTAATTGCAGGGGCAATCCGCCTTTGCCGTGAACCTGTGCGCTAGGGGCTCGCGCTCACCAGACACCTAGCATAACGGGGATTTCCTTGTTCAAATCTCTAAAATATATTCTGGCTTTTATTGGGTTATGCGCTATAGCTCCCGGTATTTACTATCAGATTACAACCAACGACTCTCATACTACGCCTAGAGAGTCAGCATCAGGTGACGACCGCATTAGCAAGTTGCCCATATTGGCCACCGAGCTTTCGAGCGTGATAGTTATAAGCATTTCAGGTGTGCGCGGAAAGCCTTTGCCATTTCGGGCATGGCTCCAAGGCGTCTATCGAAACCCTAAAGTAGAAAGCATC
>JBEKLE010000399.1:0-6138 GCA_050010355.1 Rhodopila sp.
CATGGCCGACCACCATGCCGGGTTGAACCGTGTCGGAAACCGCCGTGGTACGTGACCCGTATGCCCGGTGGTGTGAGAGGGGGGCACCGTAAGGTGTCTCCCTACTCGATTTTCCCGCGACTGATCAAAGCCATGACGGGGGAGCCGCCGCCCGCCCTGACGATGAGAGGCGGGCAGCCGCGGCCCCTTGTCCGGGCTTCACCGGTGAGATCAAAGCCTGATCAGATCGCCAGATGACGATCAGACCTCACACAGGATCCCACCCGAACACCTCCCCCGATCGGTCCAGCGGCATGAAGGCCGCCCGCATCGCGGGGATGGCGTGTGCGGCGATTGTCTCCGGCGTCCAGCCGCCCGCGCGGTGCACAATCCTGATCGGGCGGGGAGAGCTGAACAGGATCATCTCGTTCATCCGGCAGCCGAACACCTGACCGGTCACGTGCCGCGCCGCATCCGACGACAGGTAGACCGCCATCGGCGCATTCTTGTCAGGCGTCATCTGCTGGATTTTCGCCACCCTGGCCTGCTGCTCCGGCGTGGTCGCGGGGATCGAGCTGGTCATGCGGCTCCAGGCAAACGGCGCGATGCAGTTTGACCGGACATTGTAGCGCTGCATGTCCAGTGCGATCGACTTTGACAACGCGGTGATGCCCAGCTTGGCGGCCGCATAGTTCGCCTGACCAAAATTGCCGATAAGGCCGGACGTGCTGCTCATGTGGACGAATGTGCCGCTTTCCTGCTTCCGGTAATGTTCGGCGGCGGCGCGCGACACGAAGAAACTGCCGTTCAGGTGGACGGCGATGACAGACAGCCAGTCATCCTCGGTCATCTTGTGGAAGATCACGTCGCGGAGGATGCCGGCATTGTTGACCACGGCGTCGATCCGGCCGAAATGATCCAAAGCGGCCTGGACAATCTTCTGGGCCGAGCCCCAGGCTGCGACCGATTCGGTGCAGATTTCCGCGGTGCCGCCCGCCTGCTCGATCAGTTGCTTGGTCTGCTGTGCCGGGCTCGCCGAACCGCCTTCGCCGGTGAGTGACGCGCCGATATCGGCAACAATCACCCTGGCACCCGCGGCCGCCATCATCAGGGCGATTTCCCGCCCGATCCCGCCGCCCGCCCCGGTCACGACCGCAACTTTACCCTCCAGCATTCCTGGCATCATGTCCTCCTGGATCAGGCGACCAACCTAGGCGGGTCGAACCGTATTGTGAACCCACGCGAATTCCGATCGCTGGCCCCCTGCTCGGACTGGCGTCCAAAATCATTCTGACCGCAGCACGATATCTTGTTTGCGGCCCAGCGGGAATTCGGGCTAGGAGCACATCAGTATTCACCGTCGCGGAGACTGCCAGCCCGATGCCCGTCCTGTCCGATCGCTGGATCCGCCAGATGGCGCAGGACCACGGCATGATCGAGCCGTTCGTGGAGGCACAGAAGCGCGATGGCGTGATCAGCTACGGCCTCTCCAGCTATGGGTATGATGCCCGGATCGCCGACGAGTTCAAGATTTTCACCAACATCGACTCGGCGGTGGTCGATCCAAAGGCGTTTTCCCCGGCCAGTTTCGTGGACCGGAAAACGGATGTCTGTATTATTCCGCCGAACAGTTTCGCACTCGGCCACACGGTGGAATACTTTCGCATCCCGCGCGACGTGTTGGTGATCTGCCTGGGCAAATCCACCTACGCCCGCTGCGGCATCATCGTGAATGTGACCCCGCTGGAGCCCGAATGGGAAGGTCAGGTGACAATCGAGATCAGCAACACGACGCCACTTCCGGCGAAAATCCACGCGCACGAAGGCATCTGCCAGTTTCTGTTCCTGCAAGGGAACGAGCCGTGCGAAACCAGCTACGCCGACAAGGCGGGTAAGTACATGGGACAGCGGGGCACGTCCCTGCCAAGGATGTAACAGCTTAAATGGACCGAATTCGCATTCGCGGCGGCCGCCCGCTCTCGGGCGAGATCAAGGTCGGAGGCGCGAAAAACGCCGCGCTGCCACTGATGGTCGCCGGGCTTCTGACAGACGACAGACTGATCCTGTCGAATGTGCCCCGGCTTGCGGATATCCAGACAATGAGCCTGCTGCTGGAACAGCACGGCATCACGGTCGATCCGCTCACGAACGACGGGCGGACCCTGTCCCTCGGCGGACCAATCACCAACACCGAGGCCCCGTACGACATCGTCCGCAAGATGCGGGCCTCGTTTCTGGTGCTCGGTCCGCTGCTGGCGCGGGTGGGTGAGGCTCGGGTGTCGCTGCCCGGTGGTTGCGCCATTGGCGCCCGCCCGATCGATCTGCACCTGAAGGGGCTGGAGCAGTTGGGTGCCAGGATCGTGCTCGAAGGTGGCTATATCGATGCGCGCGTGGACGGGCGTCTGACCGGGGCGACCATCGTCTTCCCCTTCGTGTCCGTCGGTGCCACGGAAAACCTGCTGATGGCGGCCTCCCTGGCAGAGGGCCGCACCGTGCTGGCAAATGTGGCGCGCGAACCCGAAATTGGCGATTTGGCCGGATGTCTCGTCGCCATGGGTGCGCGGATCGAAGGCATTGGCAGCGACAAGCTGACGATCGACGGCGTCGATGCGCTGCATGGCGCGAAGCACGCCATCATCCCGGACCGGATCGAGACCGGCAGCTATGCCTGTGCGGCCGCGATCTCAGGCGGGTCGGTGTTTCTGCGCGATGCGCGGCTGGATCACCTCGGGGCTACCGTGCGCATCCTGCGCGAGGCCGGGGTTGACATCACCGAAGCGCAGGATGGCCTGGAGATCAAACGGCTGAATGGGCTGCACGGCGCCGACGTGATGACAGAACCTTATCCCGGTTTCCCCACCGACATGCAGGCACAGTTCATGGCGCTGATGTCGGTGGCCGAGGGCGCGTCGATGGTCACCGAGACCATCTTCGAGAACCGCTTCATGCACGTGCCGGAGCTTAACCGGATGGGTGCACGGATCAACGTCCACGGCGCTTCGGCGATCGTGCGCGGCGTGCTCGGTTTGTCAGGTGCGCCGGTGATGGCCACAGATCTGCGGGCGTCTTTGTCGCTGATCCTGGCCGGGCTGGCGGCGCAGGGCGAGACAATGGTGAACCGCGTCTATCACCTGGACCGCGGGTATGAGGCCGTCGAACAGAAGCTGGCCGCATGCGGTGCGGACATTGAACGAATTCCCGGTTAAGAGGACACACACTTATGCGCATCGATGCTATCGCAATCGGCCAGAACGCACCCGAGGACGTCAATGTGATCATTGAAGTCGCCATCGGCGGCGAACCGATAAAGTATGAAATGGACAAGGAAGCCGGCACGCTCGTTGTGGACCGGTTTCTGTACACGCCCATGCGATATCCGGGCAATTATGGCTTTGTTCCGCATACGCTGTCCGATGACGGCGATCCGATCGACGTGCTGGTGGCGAATACCCGCCCGATCGTCCCAGGCGCGGTGATCAACGTTCGCCCTGTCGGCGTACTCAAGATGATGGACGAGAGCGGCGGCGATGAGAAGATCATCGCCGTGCCGTCGCCGAAACTTACGCAGCGCTACATGAACGTGCACAATTACACCGACCTGCCCACCATAACGCTGGACCAGATCCGGCACTTCTTTGAGCACTACAAGGACCTCGAACCTGGCAAATGGGTGAAGGTGCAGGGTTGGGGTGATGCGGCCGAGGCCAAATCGCTCATCGTCGACGCGATCGAACGCGCGCGAGGCAAGTAAGCGGGGCCGCGGCCACCCATCCCGCCGTCGGCGCCATCCGCCATGCCGACACCTGCCCGTCATGCCGACGCAGGTCGGCATCCACGCCTTACCCGCAACGAATCAACGGCGTGGACAGCTTGCCCGAGCCCTCGATCCCAAAGGCGACTTCTTCAAGTCCCGGCTGTTCGCCCCACCTTCTCGCAGAATGCATCGAGGGCGTCCGTATCGCGACGTGGCCCGCTGAAATCGGCGGCGATCTGCTCGTATAGCCGGGCCGCGGCCTCGTAAAAGCCCGAACCCGGCTGGTCATCGCCAACGAAAGCGGCGATTTCCTTCATTTCGGCCACCCAGCGATAGGCTTTGCTGTGCATTTTCGGCGTCTGGGTCGTCAGCCATTTCAGTAGCGCCGGCTGGCTGATCGTCATCTCGGCCACCAGCGCATCAGCGGTGCCGGCGCGGGTCGCGGCGAGCATCATGGTGGCGCCCAGGGCGGTGAACCCTTTGGTGATGCCGGCATAGGACATCTTCATGGCCGAGGCCGCTCCGACCGGACCGGGCTGGACCGGTGTCGACAAACCGTACTGTTGCAACACCGCGACCTTCTCCGCGTCCGGACCGGAAACATAGATGCGGGTATTCGATGAATCGACGTCCGGCGGCGGCCCGATGATGCCGCCATCGACGAAAGGTGCGCCGGCCTCGCGTACGACGTGCTCGATCGTCAGGACAGTGGCAGGGCTGACCGCATTGCAGTCAACGTACAGAGGCTTCGTCTTGACGTCCCGTATCGCGGGGGCCAAGCGCTTCGCCAGAGCGAGTGCTTCGCCAGGCGGGACGATCGACAGGATAAAATCCGCTTGGGCCAGTTGTATGTTGGTGGCGTCCGTCATGCCGGCCGCATCGGCCCGAGCGATGGTCGCGGCCGATCGGCCGGTCAGCGAAGTCAGCACCCGAATGCCGGAAGCGGTCAGCCGCCTTGCAACGGCGCTTCCCATCATCCCGGGGGCGATTACGGCAACGGTCGGCGGCATCGGTTGTCCCTCCTGTTCTGTCGGAAAGATGCCGCAAAGCCCAGAACTGTGGAAGTGCCTCACAAAAAGTCCCGATCGCGATCGGATCGCGTCGGGTCTTTCCTGGTCAACGGACAGATGCGTGGCGGTCAGCTAATGCGAATGGACGCCGCTTCCGGTCCCTTCGCGCCCTGGACCACATCCATCCAGATGGTCTGACCTTCAGCGAGTTGCATCACGCCCGCGCGCTGCAGTGCGGAGGCATGAACGAACACGTCCTTTCCCCCCTCAGACGGCGCAACGAAACCAAAACCTTTCGTCGCATTGTACCACTTGACCGTTCCCTGCATTTCCACCGACGGGCCGGTCGGCGCGCCACGCCGAGGCGCGGCGCCACGATCACCGCTGAAGCCGCCACCGCCAGATCGATCGGGGAAGCCACCGGCGGCGGGTCCGCGTGAGGCCCCGCCGGCACCGCGGCCGGCGGAGGGGGTTGCCGTACTTTCGTCAACCGATAGAACTTCCGATACCTGTCGGCCCTTCTGACCCTGGCCGATCCGGACTCGGAGGGTCGCCCCTGGGCTGACCGCGTTGTGACCGGACTGGTTTAGGGTATTGGCATGCAGAAATGCATCACCCGATCCGTCGGACAGAGCCACGAAGCCGAACCCTTTTTCAGGATTGAACCACTTGACTGTCGCATCGTGCTCAGGGCCAAAACCAGCCGAAGAGGGCCAGGACGGTGCGGGCCGCGGCAGGTCGCCTGGCGGGGCACGATCGAAGCTGAAGTCATCATCGAAGCCGCGGCGCCGGCTTGGGCGTCCGCGGCCGCGGTTGGTCATGTTCAAGAGAAAATCGTCCCTATTATCATACGCGTTGTTCATGGCGGCTGATGCCATTGCGGGCAAAAGCGCCGGGTTGCTCCCGTTCAGGTAACCAAGGCCCGGTACACATAGCAATCTTCCCAGGCATTGCATACCGCGCATAGGTCTTCACGAAAGATAATCCACTATATCGGCTGTCACGGATTTCGCCCATAGCGAATCGGTAGAAAATCCATCAAACTGGCAAGTTCTTTCCTCGCCTGTCAAACGAAGCATCGGCGGGCCGCGCAAACTGGGGAACAGAGGTCCGATTCCGGGCTTAACCCATCTTTGACACTCCAGACGCCATTTTCCGTAATGATTCTGGAAATCTCCGGTAAAAGACTAGGCCCATGTCCAGAACCCGTCATGTAGTGACATAATTTTCGGATGCCCCATTGACCGACTCCCGCCGCCCGGACCAGCCTCTCGCGCATGTTCATCCGTCGCGCCAGAACGCGGAACAAGGCAACCGGCGAGGCTTATTTCACCCACCGCCTCGTCGCCTCCGTCCGAACCGGCAAGCAGGTCCGTCAGGTGACCCTGCTCAACC
>JBEKLE010000400.1:0-6130 GCA_050010355.1 Rhodopila sp.
CCGCGATCTCCGTGACCAGTCGCGCCGCCTCCGCCCCGCGAACCTTGGCGATATCATCCTGGTACTTCAGCAGCACGCCCAGCGTCTCATCGACGTCGCCGGCGGTTAGTTCGGTCTTGTTCAGATAGGTCAGCGCCTGCGCCCAGTCGATCGTCTCGGCCACGCCCGGCAGCTTGAACAGTTCCTCCCCCCGCAACCGCTGCACGAACCCCACGACCTGCTCCGCCAGCCTGTCCGGCACACCGGGCGCCTTCGCCGCCAGGATCGCGCGCTCGCGCGTCGCATCCGGATAATCCACCCAGTGATACAGACACCGCCGCCGGATCGCGTCATGCACCTCGCGAGTCCGGTTCGACGTCAGGATCACGACGGGTCGGGTCGCCGCGCGCACGGTGCCAAACTCCGGCACCGTGATCTGGAAGTCGGCGAGAAGTTCCAGCAGAAAAGCCTCGAACGGCTCATCCGCCCGGTCGAGTTCGTCAATCAGCAGCACCGCCGGCGGCAGGTCGGGATCGATCGCCGACAGCAGCGGCCTGGCCTGCAGGAACTCCCGCGTGTAGATATCGCGCGACAGCTCGCCGCGATCGGTCTGCCCGGCGGCCTCCGCCAGGCGGATGGCCATCAACTGGCGCGCATGATCCCATTCGTAGGCGGCGGCGGACAGATCCATGCCGTCGTAGCATTGCAGCCGCACCAGCCGGCGGCGCAGCCCGACCGCCAGGACCTTCGAGATTTCGGTCTTGCCTGTGCCCGGCTCGCCTTCCAGAAACAGCGGACGCTGCATCGTCAGCGCCAGATGCACCGTGGTGGCCAGTTCCAGGTCGGCAATGTAGCCGTTGTCGGAGAGCAGTTTCGCGGTGTCGGCAACCGTAGCAGGAAGCGACGTCACTAGAGCATGCTTCCCAGCATCAGCAGCACCATGAGGGCGTAAACGCCACCACCGATCCAGGCGGCGAGCGGCATACCAAAGGGTTCGCGCGGGATCAGCGACCAGATCGAGATGGCGGGCGGTGACACGGTCCTCACTGCGAAAGCGACAGGTTCAGCCAGGCTTTCTCCCGCAACAACGTCAGCATCGGCCGGTGAAAGGTCGTGATCCGCGCCGGGTGACATCGCCTGCACCTGCTGGCTGAAGCGGTCGAAGAAGGCATCCGCCATCTGCTTGGCGGTGGCATCGAGCAGCCGGCTGCCCAGTTGCGCCAGCTTGCCGCCGACCTGTGCGTTCACATGATAACTCAGCAGCGTATCGGCGCCGTCATCGGCCAACGCGACGTTGGCGCCCCCCTTGGCGAAACCGGCGACACCCCCCTGTCCCTCGCCACTGATCCGATAGCCGTTGGGCGGGTCGATGTCGGTGAGTTGCACCTTGCCGGTAAAGCGAGCAGAGATCGGGCCGACCTTGACGGCGGCCGTAGCCTTCATCTGGTCGTCGCCGAGTTTCTCCAGGCTCTCGCAACCCGGTATACTGACTTTAAGCACCTCAGTGTCGTTGAGCGCTTGCCAAACGGTCTGCCTCGGCGCCGGAATGCGTCGCTCCCCCGTCATGTCCATGCGATTATCATCCCCTGCTAAGCGCGGCGGACGTTACTGGCAGGGTCGCGGCCATGCAACCGACCGCTCTGCACCGACGATCAATGCGCCCGAGCATGCGGAGTAGCGTGTGCGATACGGGAGCCAGCGGCCCGGGGGCGGCGATTTTGCCGGCTCAGCCGGGCTGACCTGCAGGAATTGCCGCCGGCCAGGCAGAAATCATCGCGTTTTCAGTGGGATTATGTGGCATGTTTCGTGCTTGTCGCTCCATGACAATTCTCAGCCAAGGAGTACAAGGCGTGTCGATTTCCATATCCGGGCAAAATGAGCGGTGGGCGCAGATACAAGCCTACCAGCCGCCGCCCGCTTCACAGCCCGGCCAAGGTGGCGGCCAGGGGGGCGGATGGGATCCTGCGCTCGGGACGAGCCCGTCCTCAGGCTCAGCCGCGACCGCCGGCAGCACATCCCGGACATTGTCGGAAGACACGTCCTTCGCCCTGCTTGCGTTCGGCGGTTGGGGCAACGGGCCGGCCGCATCGACGCAGACGTCCGGACAAAGCAGCACAACACCAACATCCGATGCCTCGTCCCCGGCGTCGGCAACCGCCGGGCAGACGGGTATCACACAGAACGGAACCGCCGCCGTTTCGCAACTCATCACCGACTTGCAGTCCATGCTGTCAGCCCTCACCGGAACGCCCACTCCATCCGCCAGCACGACAGGAACGTCGGATACGGCAGCAAACACCGGGTCCGTTGCGGCCACGGCTCTCAGCAGCTCGGTGGTTCAAGATCTGCAGACGGTCGCATCCGATCTCAACGCGATCGCCTCGACCGACGGAGGTCGGCCTCCGGGTCGGCCGCCCTGGGCAAACGACATTTCCAACAGCGGCACAATCTCCAACACCGGCACTGCCACAGGCACCACCGGCGGTTGGAACGGTGGATACAGCGACGGTTTCCAGCAGCAGTTCGCCCTTTCCGCCTACACCTCCAGCAACCTGTCGGGCGTCGATAGCTCGACCACGTCCTCACTGACGAGCATCAACGTCTAGACCCTATGGACAGGACGGCGCCCCTCGATCGTCAGGCGCCGTCCCCGGTCCCGGACCAACGTCCGGCCATCACGTTCCGCGCTTCGAAACGCCTGCTCAGCGCGTCTACGTTCTACCGCTGCCGGTCGCTGACAGGATGGACCAGACCCCGATACGGATTCGCGGCTTTCACCTGGATCACATCCGGACCCTGTTTCGGCTCGGGCTTGCCGGGCTGCGCGGCGGGCGCCGCCTCACCATTCCCGAGGCCGCAATCGCCGGAAGTCCGCGTTACGATGTGCGGCGCCTGATCGTTTCCCGAGTAGGTGATCTGGACGCTGCGGGAGCAAAACCCGAGCCCGGACAATGCCGGCATAAGGCTGGGACCGCCGAGACCCGGCGCTGTCAGGACATTGATCTCCTTGAACAAGGCTTCCGCCTCCCGGTCCATCGCCGCCGTCAACTGGTCCAGCATCGCGAAGCGGACGACCGGGTCGAAGTTTGCCTCAGGCGCCAGCACGACGGCAGGCGGCACGTCCCCGGTGTAACGTATCTGCTCGACCTGGCCATCGGGCAGGCGGAGCGCCAGAACATGGGTTTCAGGCGTTTGGGCCTCGGCTATCCCGGCGTAGCCGGCAAGAAGGATCGCCGCTGCGCCGCATAGAAGTGCTACTCGAGTGGTTCGCATGACGGTCTCCGTCGCGGTTGAAGACACAACAAATACTATAATGGCGCCCGCTGTCCGGGTATGATCTGAGGCATGATTTTTTGTTCATCCAAGGCTCCTGGGACGATCATGCAGCCGCCACGACGGCGTGTCCTGGTGTAACGAACGAAAACTTTGCGTAACTTACGCCGGCTTTCGCTTGTTGGCGCTGCTTCCCGTGCTTAATCCGGGAAGCCATTTTATTCGCTCCGGCGGCCTGCCATTAAGGACGTGATCATACATGGACGAACGTGTTGACCGGACGGAAACGAAGATCGCTCCCGATCCCGCGTCGCGCGTAACACCTGCGGCGCGGCCCTCCCGCCGCGGCTACTGGATCCTGACCTCGATCATTCTGGCGGGGCTCGTGGGCGGCGGCTGGTATCTCTGGACCCACCACGAGGCGCAGCAGGCCCCGAAAGCTGCCCCCGCCGGACGCAGCGCTCAGGGAGCACCCCAGCCGGTTGGGTTCGCCACGATCGACAAGGGCGACATCCGAATCATCCTCAACGAGCTCGGCACCGTCACGTCGCTCGATACCGTCAACGTCGTCACGCAGATCAGCGGCCAGCTTCAGGCCTATGGCTTTACCGAGGGTCAGATTGTCAAAAAGGCGGACTTCCTGGCGCAGATTGATCCGCGCCCATACCAGGCCGCATTGGACTCGGCCCAGGGCACCCTGGCGCGTGACCAGGGACTGCTGGACCAGGCGAAGGCCGACCTCAAACGCTACATCACGTTGGGTCGCCAGGATTCGATCGCGCAGCAGCAGCTCGAAGACCAGCGCTACCTGGTGCAGCAAGACACCGGCATCGTGCAGACCGACCAGGGAACCGTCGAGACCGCCCAGCTCAACCTCGCCTACTGCCACATCATCTCGCCGGTAACCGGACAGGTCGGCCTGCGTCAGGTCGATGTCGGCAACTACGTCTCGACCACCGGCGCCAGCACCCTCGTGGTGGTCACCCAGATGCAGCCGATCTCCGTCATCTTCGCGATCCCCGAGGACAACCTCCAGGAGGTCATCCAGCAGTTGCGGGCCGGAGCCATTCTGAGCGTCGAGGCGTATGACCGCTCCAACAACACCCTGCTGGAAAGCGGCCAGCTTTCCAACCTGGACAACCTGATCAATACCACCACCGGAACCCTGAACATCCGCTCGATGTTCCAGAATCCCGATTACAAACTCTATCCGAACCAGTTCGTGAACATCCACCTGCTGGTGAATACGCTGAAGGATAGCGTCCGGGTCCCGGTCCCCGCCGTCCAGCGCGGCGAGCCGGGAACGTTCGTCTACCTAATCAACGACAGCAACACCGTATCCGTCCGCCCGATCAAGGTCGGCCCTACCGACGGCAACTTCCAGGCCGTACTGTCCGGCTTGCAACCGGGCGAACGGGTGGTCACAGATGGCACCGACCGGCTCCGCGACGGTGCCGCTGTAACGTTGCCGGCAGCACAGCCGGCCGCGGGCCAGGGCCGCCGCCAGGCTCAGTCAGGTCAGCCCAACCAGCCGGGCAGCCAAGATGCGCCGGACGGCCAGCAGCGTCACGCCCGCCCGGCACAATGATCCGCTTTCCATCCCGTCACGCTGACCCCACATGAGCCCGTCCGCCCCCTTCATCCTGCGCCCCGTGGCGACCACGCTGCTGATGGCGGCAATCATGCTGGTCGGCATCGTCGCATACCGGTTCCTGCCGATCTCAGCACTGCCCGAGGTCGATTATCCGACCATCCAGGTGCAGACCTTCTACCCGGGCGCCAGCCCCGAGGTGATGACATCCTCGGTGACCTCGCCGCTGGAAGTGCAGTTCGGCCAGATGCCCAGCCTTAACCAGATGTTCTCGACCAGTTCGGCCGGGGCGTCGAGTATCACGCTGCAGTTCACCCTGGATATCAGCCTCGACGTCGCCGAGCAGGAGGTGCAGGCAGCAATCAACGCGGCGGGCAACCTGCTGCCCTCCGACCTGCCCGCCCCGCCGATCTACGCCAAGGTCAATCCCGCCGACGCGCCAATCCTGACCCTGGCGCTGACATCGAAGACCCTGCCGCTGACCCAGGTCGAGGATATGGCTGAGACGAGGCTGGCCCAGAAGATATCGCAGCAGCCGGGGGTCGGCCTGGTCAGCATCAGCGGCGGCCAGCGCCCGGCGGTGCGGGTGCAGATCAATCCCCGCGCGATGGCCGCCTACGGCATCAACATCGACGATCTGCGCACCACACTTGGCAATGCGAACGTCAATACGCCGAAGGGCAACTTCGACGGGCCGGCGCAGGCCACCACCATCAACGCCAACGACCAGATCACCGATCCGTCGCAGTACCTGGACCTTGTGGTCGCTTACCGCACCGGCGCGCCGGTGCGGCTGAAGGATGTTGCGAAGGTCATCAACGGCGCCGAGAACAGCAAGCTGGGCGCCTGGGCCAACCAGACCCCCGCGGTGATCCTGAACGTGCAGCGCCAGCCTGGCGCCAACGTCATCCAGGTGGTCAACACCATCAAGGCGCTGCTGCCGCAGTTGACCGCTACCCTGCCGGCCGCCGTCGACGTGGCCGTGCTGACCGACCGCACCACGACCATCCGAGCCTCGGTCGCCGACGTGGAGTTTGAACTCGGGCTGTCGGTGGTGCTGGTGGTGCTGGTCATCTTCCTGTTCCTGCGCAACATCCCGGCGACGATCATTCCCAGCCTGTCGGTGCCGCTGTCCCTGGTCGGCACCCTTGCCGTCATGTACCTGCTGGGCTTCAGCCTCGATAACCTTTCGCTGATGGCGCTGACCATCTCCACCGGCTTCGTGGTGGACGATGCGATCGTCATGATCGAGAACATCGCCCGCTACGTCGAAGCCGGCGAGCCGCC
>JBEKLE010000401.1:0-6125 GCA_050010355.1 Rhodopila sp.
GTCTTCCTGGTGTTCCTGCGGCTGGGCTGCACGAGCTTCGGCGGTCCGGTCGCGCATCTTGGCTACTATCGTGCCGACCTGGTCGCGAAACGGCAGTGGCTGACCGAGGCGACCTTTGCCGACATCGTTGCACTGTGCCAGTTCATGCCGGGGCCGGCGTCGTCGCAGACCGGCATGGCGATCGGGTTGATCCGAGGCGGCCCGCTGGGAATGTTCGCGGCCTGGTTCGGCTTCACCCTGCCCTCGGCCGTGGCGATGACGTTGTTCGCCTATGGCGTCGGGGCGGCCGGCGACCTGTCGCACGCGGGTTGGCTGCGCGGCCTGAAACTGGTCGCGGTCGCGGTCGTGGCGCAGGCGGTCTGGGGGATGGCCCGCAGTCTGGCTCCCGATCGTGTCCGGGCGAGCGTGGCTGTCGCCGCCTGTCTGGTGTGTCTGGCGGTGCCGTCGTCAATCGGCCAGATCGGTGCGATCCTGCTGGGCGCCGTGATTGGCCTTGCCGCGCTGCCGCGCGAGGCACGCGGTACCGACAGCCCGGCGAGCATGGGGGTTCGGGTCCCGGCCGGGGTCGCCGTCGCACTGCTGGTGGCGTTTTTCGCGCTGCTGTTCGGCCTGCCGTTGCTGGCGGACGCGGCGGGCGGTCATCTCGTTCGGCTGGTGGATGCATTCTACCAGGCGGGGTCGCTGGTGTTCGGCGGCGGGCATGTCGTTCTGCCGTTGCTGCAGTCGACCGTGGTGACGCCCGGCTGGGTGGAGCAGAACCTGTTCCTGGCGGGCTATGGTGCGACGCAGGCGATGCCTGGGCCGATCTTCACCTTCGCCGCGTTCCTCGGGGCGGTGGAGACGCCGGGACCGAACGGGTGGGTTGGCGCACTGGTCGCGACGGTGTCGATTTTCGTTTCGTCGTTCCTGCTCGTCGGTGGGTTGCTGCCGTTCTGGGACACGCTGCGGCACCGTAACGAGGTTCGGGCGGCGCTGCGGGGGGTGAACGCGGCGGTTGTGGGTGTGCTGCTGGCGGCGCTGTTCACGCCGATCTGGACCGGTGCGGTGCATAGTTCCGCGGATTTCGGGGTTGGGCTGGTGGCGTTCCTGCTGCTGACGCTTTG
Source organism: Rhodopila sp. (assembly GCA_050010355.1). Classification (GTDB taxonomy): domain Bacteria; phylum Pseudomonadota; class Alphaproteobacteria; order Acetobacterales; family Acetobacteraceae; genus Rhodopila. The sequence goes on from JBEKLE010000401.1 coordinate 1,104, forward strand.
GGGGGTGGCGCCGTGGGTTGTGGTGGTGCTTGGGGCGGCGGCCGGGGAGGCGCTCGGCAGCCTGGGGTTGCTGATGTGAAGGCCGGCCGTGGTAACTCCTATTTCATTCCTCCTTGGATTTCAGAACGCCGGCATAGGTCAATAGGGTGAGCGACGTAACAATCTTGCCGACGATCGAAAACACAGCCCAGGCGATTTGCCAGCCCTCGGTTCCTGGGCGGGAGGCGACTTCGCAGCGATCCTCCTGATGCAGCGGAATCACTGGCAGCATCATATCGAGTGCATAGAACAGCGGCATGATGTCGTGCTTGTCGCAGCGCCGGTCAGGCACCTCGGTAGGATGTTTGCCGGCCAGCGCGTCCTCGGCGCTTTTCGCAGCGACGGCGGTTGGCGTGAGGACCAGCGTAAATTCGCCCCTTTGGAATGCCACGGAGTTCTTCGCCGGACTCTTCCAGGCCCACCAGACGAGGCCGGTGCCAAGCAGGAGCAACACCAGCAGCGTCGCGGTGGCGTTTACCGGTTTCAGGCCATGACCAAAACAAAATCCGAAGACCGGGCGCCAGAAGGCGGGCCAGCCGGAACGCGGCGCTTTGTCCTGTTCGGCGACCGCGACCAGCCGCGCCGCCTCCACGTGGCCCTGAATGCGCATCACTGCCGCGAGCTGACGATACGGTTGGGGATAGAAATTTCCAGGTCCTGGCGCCCCGCGTTCTAGCCACGCCAGCCGGGCCTGAGCAACCCCGGCTTCGCCGCCGAATACACGCCTGGTCCACTTGCAGAAGTCATTCACGCGTTGATCAAGCCACCTCGCCGCGGAGGGCACGGGGCGCCTGAGGACGACGCAGGCGGGCCGGGTCAGCGCGTGTACCAATGCCACCAGTGCGTTGCCGATCCACAACAGCACGTCGATCCGCGTGGTTGCTTCCTTGTGGGTGAAGAAGTGTTCGATCCGGTCATAGACGAACCCGTCGAGGTCGAGCTTCACGACACCCTTTCTGCCCCAGCCTTCGAGGCAGTCGGTAGCCGCATCGCCATCCCGCACATCGTCCAGCGTATGCACCCGTGTGGCGCTGAGATCGATTTTCAGCGGCACCTCTGTGGCGAGATGATGGGCGCGCAAGGCGGCTTCGATATGCGCATTTGCCAAATTGAGTATGGGTTGTGGATCGGGGCTCGAGCGCGGCGCCGCATTGGGCGTCGCGGGCGCGCTGCCGGCGTAGGTCCAGGTCAGCATTTCCGTTTCATTCGACCTGCCGTCAGCCTTGGGCCATTCGATTTTCATTTCGCGCGGGAATGTCATTCTGTCCCACCGCAGGCTGCCGGCGATCGTGGCGTGTTCGAAGGTCAGCGAGCCAACGACGGTGGTGTCTCTCAGGATCACGTCGCCCATGACTCGTAGATTGATCGCGTCCAGAGCGCTTTGCGGATGGTTGCTTGAACCCGCCAAATCGGGCGGCGGCGGTGCGATGAACCGTCCGCGGGTGCAATCCATGTCGCTGCCAATCTGGCAGCCCCAAAGACTGATTCGGCCCAGGCTGACGAAGCACTGATCAAACCGAAGCCGACCACCGATCCGTGCGTCCTGTAGCGTGATGCTGGACCCTAGCCCGTGTCTCGTCTCGTTGCGCAGGCGTGCCTTCGAGCACTGAAGGTCGCGCCCAATCTTCGCACCCAAGAGGATGACCCGTCCCTCCGCCGTGAACGTGTCGCGCAGCAACACAGGGCCGCCGATCTCTGCATTAGCCACATCAAGCGCGGCCCCGTTGCCGTGGCACGTCCCGTTCCGCAACGTCGCGCCTTCGCATGAGAGCGCGCCGCCGATCTTCGCGCCCACCAGACTGATACCGCCCTCAGCTGAGAATGCGCGCAATTGCACGCCCTCCTCCGAGAACGCGCGGTTCAGCTGCACGTCGCCGCCTATCTCCGCGTTACTCGCCGAAAGCGCCTTCCCAAGACCGTCGACAGTCCGGTTCCGCAACATCGCGCCGTTGAATCGGAGAGTACCGCCGATCTTCGCGGTGTCAAGGCTGACGCGCCCCTCCGCGGTGAACGTGCGGTCCAATCGCACGTCGCCGCCTATCTCCGCGGTGAACGCGCGGTCCAACCGCACGTCGCCGGCTATCTCCGCGTTAAACGCCGCAAGCGCGGTCCCACGACCGTTGTCCGTCCGATTCCGCAACGTCGCGCCGTTGAATTGGAGAGTGCCGCCAATCTTCGCGCCGACCAGCCAAACGCACCCGTTCGTGTCTAGGTGGTCGAGCAACATCACGCCATCGATCCGGACTGCCTGGGCACGTAGCGCATCGCCCTCACCGGCCTCCATCCGGGCACCGATGGCAGAAAAATCACCGCGGATCCGCGCCGCGGCGACGTTGACGCCGCCGATCGCCTCGACACCATCCCGCAGAAGAACACTGCCATCGATTGCGGCGCTATACAGCTGCAGGGCATAGCGTTGCTGCCCGGGAACCACGATCCTCGGCTCCGGCAGAACGCGCAGCTTCGCGCCATGGCCGCGGACCTCGCCCCGGACCACAACCCCGTAGGCGTCGATCCAGGCAGCGGACAGCGGGGTTGCGCCATGGACACCGGCGAAGTCTAGTGAACCGTCCAGCCGCAGGCCGCGCAACCGGACCTTGTGTATGCGACTGCCCTCCAGCGACAGGCGCGTGAGGTGGGCGTTCGACAGATCGACGCCATCCGTGAGGTCGCAATCTTCCAGCGTCAGACCCGGCAGTGCGCCGGCGTCCGTGCCGGTGCAATCGGTCAGGTCGAGTGGACCCTCGATTCGCGCGCCCACAAGGCGGACGCCCGGCGCTCGCACAACATAAACGCGCGCGCCGCCGTCGTCCTCGGGTGGCTCAAGCGGCACGCCGAGCAGCAGTGCGCGCAGGAGCGCGGCCCGCACCACGCGGTCCGGGTCGGGAAAGCGTTGCAGATCGGCACGCTCACCACGTTCGGTGCACGTCGCGACGTGCCGCTCGGCCGGCGACGGAGCGGTCGGATCGATGTCAGTCACGTAGCGTTGGCCTCCCTGGCGAGGGATCGTAACGGGGCCTTAATCGTGGCCACAACGGCATCGGCCCAGTTACCCGGAAGCTATGTAATCTTGCTTCCGGCTTTCCAAAAAGCGCCGGTAGAGCAGTATTTTGAACAAATCGTAGATAAACCCTCAATCGTTCGGGGTGGAGGTTTCCAGCGGGACCGGTCGCTCGGCGAACGCGGCCTGGGGCTCGATGCCGGGCAGCCCCGAAGCCTCCTCGTAAGACACGGGCCTGGATGCTGCGGACTGTTCGGGGGCGGGAGGTTCGCCGGCGCGCGTACGGAACAATCGGCGCCAGATGGCGTGCAGGAACCCCCCTGCCCCCGCCGGCATCAGGAACATGACCGCGATCAGGATCACACCATAGACTGCGCCGGGCGCTGCCTTGGACACCTTGTCGGCGAGGTTCGGCACGAACTCGATGAAGGCTGCGCCGATCAGGGTTCCGCCGATCGAGGACACCCCGCCGACGATCAGCCCGACGAAGAGGAAGATCGAGACGAAGACCCCAAAGCTGTCCGGCGCCACGAACTGCACTGCGATCGCGCCCAACGAGCCGGCCAGACCGGTGTACATGGCGCTGAGGGCGAAGGCGCGGGTCTTCACCATGGCGAGGTTGATACCCATCGCCTCGGCTGCCATCGCGTGGTCGCGGATCGCCATCATTGCGCGTCCCATCCGGCCTCGGACGATGTTCCAGGCGATGACGTAAAGCACCACGGCGACGGCGACCGTGAAGATGTAAAGCCACTGGTCCGGCGACAGCGACAGGCCGAACGGGGCGTCCGGCTTGTCGATGACCAGGCCCTGAACGCCGCCAGTCCAGTCCTCGAACGCCTTGTATTTCAGGATCTGCGGGATCGCGACGGCCAGGGCGAACGTCGTGAGTGCCAGATAGAGACCGCCCAGCCGCAGCGCCGGCAGACCAAGCAGGAAGCCGACGACCGCGCAGACAGCGGCGGAGATCGGCAGGGTCGCCCAGTACGGCACGGCGGTCGAAGACATCAGAATCGCCGACGTGTAGGCGCCGATCGCATAGAACGCGCCGTGACCCAGCGAAATCTGGCCGTTGAAGCCGGTCAGCAGCGACAGGCCCAGGATCGCGATGGCATAGACCACCACCATCGTCAACTGGAACAGGTGATAGTCGGTGAAATCCGCCACCGGCACGATCACCGCGAGCAGCACAAGGATAGCGACGATCCAGGGTGTGCGCATGTTTCTCATACCCGGCTGTAGACGCGGCGGCCCATCAGGCCGGTCGGCTTGATCGTCAGGACTGCGACGATGATGACCAGCGCCATCGTCAGTTTCAACTCGGTTCCGACCAGGTAGGCACCGCCGAGGTTTTCTATCACACCCACGGCAAATCCGCCCAGCACCGCGCCCAGCGGACTGTCGATCCCGCCCAGCAGGGCGCCGGCGAACGCATAGAGCAGGATGCCGGACATCATGTTCGGATCGAGGAAAACGACCGGCGCCACCATGCAGCCGGCGATCGCGCCGATGGCCGCCGCGAGGCCCCAGCCGAGTGCCAGCATCCAGCCGACGCGGACGCCGACGAGGCGGGAGGAGGTTGCGTTGAACGCGGCGGCTCGCATGGCGAGGCCGAGCCTGGTGTGGCGGAAGAACAGATAGACGCTGATCAGGACGAGGAGCGTGACGGCGGTGGACCCGAGTTCATGGCCCGACAAATAACCGCCAAGCATCGGATGGTCCGGAAACGGTGAGGGAAACTGCTTGATCGTGTAGTCGAAGAACCAGCCGCTCAGACTGTTGATGATCAGCAGCAGGCCGACGAAGACCCCGACCGAGGCGAGGACCGGCGCGTTCGCGAGGGGGCGCATCAGGACGCGTTCGATCGCCACGCCGATCCCGAAGGAAATCACGACCGCGGCGGCGAGGGCGATCCAGTACGGGAAGCCGGCGTTGATGAAAGTCAACGTGATGTAGGTGGAGAATGTCGCCATCTCCCCTTG
>JBEKLE010000402.1:0-6120 GCA_050010355.1 Rhodopila sp.
ACTGGTTTCCCAAAGGCGCACTCAGGGTCGATGCCCGGTCGATGCATATCACCGGCGGCCTGCTGCTTGGGGCTATCCTGCTGATCCGGATCATCTGGCGGCTGACCCGGGGGCGTCGTTTGCCGCTAGCCGATGGCCCGGTGCTGAACGCGATCGCCAAGGCTACCCATTGGGGCCTGTATGGGCTGCTCGCGGCGATGGTGCTCGTCGGCATGGCTCTCGCCTGGACCCGCGGCGACAGTTTCTTCAACCTGTTCACCCTTCCCGCGTTCGACCCCGGCAACTATGCGCTCGCTGATCAGGTACAGGACGTTCACGCCACCATCGGCTGGATGATCATCGCGGTTGCCGGGCTGCACGCGTCGGCTGCGTTGGTTCATCGGTATTTCTGGCGCGACAGCGTGCTCGGCCGCATGCTGGCAGGCAGCCGGCGGTAGCGTAAGGATGGCCCGCGTCGACGCGTCGGCAGACCTATGTGGGGCGTTGAACCAGTTGGCGGACCGATCTACCGCGATGAGTGATGACCGTTAAAATCCTGAGCGGGTACTCTGGGTCTTGAGTTGTAGTTTGGGTTGGGCGCGCACGCCGTCGTGATTGCCGCGACGAATCAATTGACTTGCGCCTCAATGACGCGGATCGCACGGTTTTCGCACCTGAGGTAACAAAACACCATAGGGAGGGGCCGGTGATTAACAGAAGAGCTGCATTAGGCGCGGCGATTGCATCGCCCTTTGTGTTGCGGGTGGGCCGGGCCTGGGCGGACGCGCCAGGTGTCAGCGCGACTGAAATCAAGATCGGCAACACTATGCCGTACAGTGGCCCGGCTTCGGCCTATGCTCCGATTGGGTGGTTCGAAACGGCATTCTTCAAGATGGTGAATGAGGCCGGAGGTGTTGATGGGCGCAACATCAACTTCATAACCTATGATGATGGCCTGAGTCCGCCGAAGACGGTAGAGGATGTCCGGAGACTGGTCGAGGAAGACGGGGTCGCTTTCCTGTTTGGGAGCCTTGGGACGTCTACCAATTCGGCGGTCGTCGACAGTCTTAATCGGAGAAAGATACCGCATCTGTTTATCGCAACCGGGGGCAGCAAATTCAGCGACTACAAAAGGTATCCCTGGACGATCGGCTTCAATCCGAGTTATCGGACCGAGGCTCAAGTCTACGCGAAATACATGCGACAGCAGAATGCGGCCACGAAACTCGCAATCCTTTACCAGAATGACGACCTCGGTAAGGACTATCTGGCCGGCGTCAGAGACGTCTTCGGCGACAGTTTCGAGAAAACGGTGGTGGCGGCGAGTTATGAAGTCACCGACGCGACCATCGATAGCCAGATCAGCACATTGCAAGCCTCGGGTGCCGATACCCTGCTGGTTGCGGCTATTCCGAAGTTCGCCGCTCAGTCGATTCGAAAGGTTCATGACATCAATTGGAAGCCAGTGTTCTTCATGAGCAACATATCGATCTCGGTGGCAGCCGTTCTGGGGCCGGCGGGTCCGGAGAAAGCCATCGGCCTGATCAGTGCGGGCTACTTGAAAGATGCGACGGATCCGCGTTTTGCAAGCGATCCCGGGATGCAGGACTGGCGCGCGTTCATGGCGAAGTACCTGCCGGCTGCTGACCTCAGTGATGGGAATTACGTGTATGCCTACAGCACGTGTAACACGATGATGCAGGTGTTGCGGCAATGCGAGGGAGATTTCTCGCGCGAGAATGTCATGCGGCAAGCGGAGAACATCCATGATCTGGAGATTCCGACCTTTATGCCAGGCATCAAGCTGAATACCCGCCCGAACGAACATCGTGTGATCAAGGCGTTGCAACCCGCGAAGTGGGACGGCAAGAGCTGGGTGCGCTTCGGCGACCTGATCGAAGGTGTGAGCGAAAGCTGATCCGACTCAATCCGCACCGTCATGGCGGGCGCAGGCTCGCCATCCATGCCCTTGATTAGTCGCGGCAAAGGCGTGGATGCCGACCGTCGTCGGCATGACGGGAAGGCGTCAGGGCGATTTCGCACGTGCAGGACGAATCAACTGGCTGAGCAGGCGGGGTGGTCCGTTATGGAGCTGCACCAGATGGTCCGGTTCGCTCATGAACCAGGCAAATGAATTCCAGGCCAGTTCGCGCAGGGCTTTGGGAACCGGCCGCGACCCGCGATCCCGGTAGGCAGTGACGAAGATCGCGTCCTCCGGCTCGTAGCCCATTGCGGAGGCGGCGAGCAGCTTCAGGATGTCTGCTTTCCGCTGTTCCGTCACGGTGCCGTCGGTCGAAACGACCTCGACGAAAACGAGCTTCAGGCCGGGAGGCGCGCGATCCACCAGGATGACATCGGGAAGCAGACTGGCGGCATCGAGCTTGATTTGCAGGACCTGGTTCAGCCTGTCGTCGCTGAAGCGCTTGATCGCGCTGTCGCTGATCCAGACCACGGCCGGCCTGGCCAGGAACCGCTTCGAAAACTCCTCGACCACAGCTTTGGTGATAAGCGGGCTTTCACCGGCGGGGAGCAGCGTTGAACCGCCTTGCGGATGAACGACGGTGATGCCCTCGTCATCCATTGTTCCAGCCAGAGCGGCGCGAGCGCGGGCGGCCCCGGTCAGATAGGTGTTCTGCCATGCCTCGATCGCTGTCAGCAGGGCGGACCCCGTCAGGGCGGGGTCGAACAGGGCAGAGAAGGCGGGATGGAGCGCGTAACGACCCTTGCTCGACGTCGTGTCGACGCCTTGCCGCTTGATCATGGCGTTCAGCGGGATCAGTCCGCGCCGGACGCCTTCGTCCCGCGCGCCCTCCCGGCTGTTGTCGGCATACCATGCCTGGTTGCTCGACTTCGGAACGCGCTTGTAGAAGCTCAGTCGAATGTCGGGATCTGCAACGCCGGCGAGGTCATCGGTCATGCGGTAAAGGTGCCGCGGCGCAAACCATCTGTCCGAGCCCTCGATTGCGCCGATGTAGAGTGAACAGAACACAACCCGTGCGGTGTTGGGCTTTACGATATGCTCCCGGTTCGGGATGCCGTCCGGGAATGTTGCAATCAGCCTCTGGCGTATCTCGTCGACCGGCAACAAGGGTGGAAGACTGGTACCCATCGGTGCTGGCACATGGTGGGTGCGGGTCTGAGGTCCATGACTTTGCTCAATCGTGAAAAGGCACAGATTCCGACTGTTGCCGGCATGGCGTGACGGCGGCGGCGGAGGGTCGTTGTCATCGCCGGCCGGTGTCATTCGCCGATCCCGTAGAGGCGGCGAAGCGCCTGTTCCGGGTTTCGCGAAGTCATTGCGTGAATAATCCTGTTCGGTGCCGGCAAAGGCATCGCTTCGATCTCCGAGGCAGACAATGCGACCGAGGCATTGATGCAGCGGATGACGCGGTCGGCCGTGTCCGAGGCAAAAAAGGCCGCGAGAACCTGCATGGGAACCGCGGGCTTCGATTTGGCCGCAATGACCATGTTGAGATGATTCTCGACCGCGACGGCGCCATTCGCCTTTACTAACGATGCCGGCATGATTGCCGTAATGAGCCGTCTGTTCTGCTCCTTGGCCGTCGTCCTCTGGATAAGAACACAAGGCGCGCGCACCAGATTTGAGTCGGACGGACCAGATGGCGCGTAGAAGGCGGCATGGCTGCGCTTTTCGTTCTTGAGACGAAAGGTCCCATCGATGCTGACGGATTCAGCCCACACGACCGGAACCGAGCCCTTGCGGGGTTCGTTATGCAGACTGGGTTTTTTGCGATTCCAGACGAGCGGTCCGGTGCTGACCGAATAGCCCCAGTCAGCCAGCCGCGACGGCATCGAAAGCATCCGTTCGACCAGAGCCGCATCTTTGGCCTGACGCGGCATGAGCCAGGCGACCTCGGGGTCACGCGGCAGGACAAAGCAGCCCGCGGCCTCGATCCTCAGCCCCTTTTTCTCGACGTGGATGACGGAGCAGTTCGCGGTCCTCGACGCGGATCCGCGAAGGAATACGCTCAGCGCAACTTCCTGGAGCACGTCCTCGAACGCGTCGTCGCGGCTCTCGACGATGTCGATGCTGACCGGCGGTGCCTGCTGCGCCAGCAAGCGGCGCAGAGCCTTGAAATACTGTCCCCCCAGGTAGCTGGTCGGCGTCAGATAGGCGATTATCCCGTCTTGGGGCATGGCAAGGTGGACGGCCAGGTCGGTAAACAGGGTGTACAGGTTAGGGTGTCCGAAGAGGGACCGGCGGAAGCGGTTCCGGATCGCGGCATTGTCCTTTACTTTGCCGAATGCGGGATTGCCCATCACCAGGGCGTATTCCCCCGCATCCCAGTCCCATCCGGTGAGGCTGTCGCGGGTTTCCGTGAGCGGTGTGAGTCGTTTGCCGGACGTGAGGACGTGCGGCAGCAGCAGTGCCTCGACGCAGACGTGCGACAGCCAGGCGGCGAACGGATCCAGTTCCCACCCGCGAAGGCGGGCGGACACAGAGGCGACGATGATCGCCGGTTCGGCTGCACCGAGCGCCGTCGCCATCCGGCCGGCGGCTTCGATCAGGAAGGCGCCGCCGCCACAAGACGGGTCGATGACCTTGCCCAGCGTCCAGTCGTGGCCCGCCGCTTCAGCGCCATCCAGCAACCGGCTGACCAGGGGGATCGGTGTGTAGAACACGCCGTTCAGGCGCCGGTGTCTGGTTGGAAGCAGCGAGCAGTACAGGCGGCCGATCTCGGCAGCGGCTTGCCAGACCGGCTGACGGGAGAGATCGGCACCGAACGACTCGGCGATCGTGTCGATGCCGGGGAGGTGTTCGACAACGGAGCCGTCATAGCGTGCCGGCGCAACGGGATTGAGTTTCCCGACCAGGGCATCCCACCAACCCAGGGTGACGCGCCAGGCCACGGTGCGTGCGGCGTCGACGGAGGTATTGGATACGGCCTGCGCGAGCGCTTTGCAGTGGTCGGGAGCGAGAACGGGCGGTATAGCGGCCTCGGATGCCCGTTTTCGCTTCTGAACCGCGCCCCTCATGTTGCAGTCCCTCAAACGGCAAGCCGATCATCGCAGGCACGGCCGAGGTTTGCGAATCCTTCGCCGCTCGTCTTATCGCCTTCATGCCAGTTGCGGACCTGGTTTGGAAAGGCTTGAGATGCGCAACGAGGCGTGCCGGAGGGGCTGTTCCGGTCAGTTACTGGTCCAGGCAGGCCGCACACCCGGCCCTTTGGTGGCGCGGGGCGGCTGGGTCAATTGTTGGTCCCGGTATCGCTGGGCGGCAGCGGTAGCGTGTTCATCAACGGCAACGGCCGGCGCCGCCACCCGTTAATCATGCGCACCATTTTGATGACTGGCACGGTGTATAGCCGCCACCAGGCGTGGTAGTCCTGACTTTCCCGATCGGTCAGCCGCAGGCCAAAGGTAAATACCTCATTGGGCTTCGGCGCCATCAGCGTGCCGAACAGCCAATCCCACACCGCCAAGCCGAGCCCGAGATTCTTGTCCCAGTGTTCGGGTGCGGCGCTGTGATGCAATTGGTGATAATGCGGTGAGATGAAAATTTTGCTGACGACCGGGCCGAAGCCGATCGGGTAATCGGTATGGCGGATGAAATCAAGCAGCAGAATGTTCCGGAATCGGTATATATCAATCCCGAAGACGGCAAGCTCGACCGGATCATAAGCAAAAAAAAGCCACACCCCGTAGACGGTGCCGACCAACAATGCGTCCCACAGGTGTTGGATGAACGTCTCCAGCGGGTGGACCCGATATTTGGTCACCCCCACCATGACCTCAGCCGAATGATGCACCTTATGAAGCTCCCACAGCAGTGGGACACGATGCTGGGCGAAGTGATAGAGGAAGTAGGAAAAGTCATAAATCAGCATCATGGTCAGGCTGAACAGGATCAGCAGAGGGGTGGTCGCAGCGGTGGCCGAGGGCGGCAGCGGCATCGCATACTGCAACAACCCGTTCACCATCGCGCCGACGCCGAATACAAACGCCGCGCCGGGGACCACCACCACCAGATTGGTCAAAGCCCGTGAGATAAAAAACACGCTCTTATTGCAAACCCTGTTGCTGGATGCCAGTCTCGCTCCATGAGCTGCGGGGAACAGGGACCATGGACGAGGCGACGTTTGCGGCGTGGCTGGGCGGCGTAGCGTTTTTGGACGAGAC
>JBEKLE010000403.1:0-11168 GCA_050010355.1 Rhodopila sp.
GCAGGCCCCATCAGCGATCCGACCAGCGGGATGTGCGGGCTTCGACGTCCCGGTCGGCTGCATGAAGGGCTTCGCATCCGCTCGAAACCACTGATCCAGACTGCGCCGGACTCGATCGAGGGCGGCCGCCAGTTCACGCATGCCGCCGCTCGTCATTCGCACCGACCGCTTGACAGGGTGGCTTCCGCCACAATAATGTAAATGTGTCTTACATTCACATGAGGCCCTCGATGATGAGCGCTGCTAACCAGTACTCTTACGGCCCCCGCGACGGGAACCAAGGCCCGTGGGGAAACAGTCAAGGCTCAAGATGGCAAATCAACAACGGTCCCGGTTCGTCCGACCCGAACCGGGACAACGCGAACTGGGGCAACCAGGCGTGGGTTGGTCCGCCGTTCTGGCATCCCGCGGGTATGAGCCGCCCGGTCGCAATCGCCTTTACGGTCCTCGGTTTCATCTTCTGGTGGCCAGTTGGTCTGGCCATGCTGTTCTACATGATAGGGAGTGGTCGCATGGGATGCTTCGGGCGTAGCCGCCGAGCAATGAACCAACAGAACTGGCGGGATGCGGGGCCTTGGGGCACCTGGCGGTCGTGGGCTTGCGGACCGTCCGAGAGTGCAGCTTCCACCTCCGGCAACCGTGCATTTGATGAATACAAGGCCGAGACCCTTCGTAGGATGGAGGAGGAGCAGAAGGAGTTCGGATCATTCCTTGAACGTCTGCGCGTCGCCAAGGATAAGGCAGAGTTCGACCAGTTCATGGCCGAACGCCGCTCTCGGCCATCTAACCCTCCGGCGAGCGAACAGCCTGCGGGTTAAGGGATGACGTTTTCCCGCGCCGGGCGTCACGGCCCGGCGTGCCCAAGGGCCAGCCGTCCGGATTTGAATGGGCGGCGGTCTGGGTTTGGATATCGTCACCTAGATCTTGGCGCTTTCTGCGAAGCGTTTGGTGCCAAAAAATCCCATGACCAAGACAGCGTAGTTTGCGGAATGGATGCACTTGACCGACGACGCGCCGAACCCTATTTAAGTGCGGGTCGAACGCAGGGAGTGCCAACCGCCGCTGGTCGCGCGGGGCATCGCCGGCGCAGAGGTTGAGTTCGGTTCCTCGCGACGCGCTCCCTGCTTCGTTAGGCAAGAGGGGGTAAAGTTAATGGCACTGTTTGATCCATTCAGTAGCCTGCTTGGTCTGCAAGATGCACTTGAGGCCTTCAGACAGAGTGGCTGGCTGCAATCAAGTCCAAGTGGCAGCGGGAGCTACCCGCCTTTCAACATCTTTCGCAAAGGCGACGACTACGTGCTGATCGCCGAGATTCCTGGCATCAGCACGACCGACCTGGACTTGCAGGTGAAGGGCCGCACAGTTCGCCTGGCCGGCACAAAAGCGGTCAAATACCCTGAAAAAGCGAGCCTTCACCGCCGCGAACGGTTGGCGGGCCGGTTCGATCGTTCGGTGACGCTACCAATCGAAATCGACCCGGATGGCGTGAGGGCGGAATGCCGCGACGGCATTCTGGCGCTGTCCCTTCCGCGCGCCGAGCGGGACAAGCCACGTTCCATCAAGATCGGCTGATACCGGAACGTCATTTGGAGGATAGAATGTCGGATGCACAGGAACTGGCCGTTCGCGAAAAGCAGGAACTGGCCAAGAAAGAAGAGAAGACAATCCCTGGCCGTTACTTCGTGCCGGCAGCAGACATCTTCGAGACGGAGGATGCGTTAACTGTCATCATGGAGATTCCGGGCGTTGAGAAGAAGGACGTCAGCATTGCACTCGAGGAGGATTCATTGCGCGTTGAGGGTCAGATCGACTTCTCGAAATACCAGGGGATGGAGCCTGTCTATACCGAGTACAATGTTGGACACTATGCACGCGGGTTCTCGCTCTCTGGAAAGATTGACCGCGAGGGCATCAGCGCACAGCTTGATGACGGCGTGCTGACGTTGACACTGCCGAAGGCAAAGGAATCGATGCCGCGGCGGATCGCAATCAAATAGACGCCTGCGCCGGACGCCGAGCGGTTGGGGCCCGGGGCGGATCCGTTCCGGGATTTGGATTTACGTTACTTCGGGAGGATGTAGGGGCAGGCCAGGAACGATTAAGCAGAGCATGGTGTCGTCGACATATTGATGTAATTGGTGGATGTGTGTCTGGCTCCTGTAGCGTGATCTTGTCTTTCTGGCTTGCCGCTGCGGAGGGCGTATGTACGTATTGCGATCACGTGGGTTCTCGTGCTCGCCGCGCTTAGGCGGTATCCGCATCTGGTCAACGTCCATCACGTTCCTGACGGGCGGCTGGACAATTCCGGTTTCGCTGATGTTGCTTCGGCGCGCTGGGCTGACCTCGCGATAGGTACAGTCGTTGCGGCAATGTCACTTCCGGACATCGATGCTGCCCGGTCAGCCACGATTTACGATACGCCACCTTGCGAAAGTCGTGGGTGACAGGCCAGGCCCCGTTATCACACCGGGGGGTAAAGCCGGCGGGTCAGCGCCGATGCCGGCCACCCGATCGGTCACTCGATCTCCGCCAGCGCCTCGTCGATATCCATTGACGTCAGGCACCAGTCATTGTCCAGGTACGCTACTACGGTCTGCATGAACGCCTCGGTCAGGGCCAGCGCTCTTGCGTTGTCCGCCAAATGATCCGCCAGCAGGGCCAGCGCCAACTGCCGCGGCCCGGGGCCGACATATGTCCATTCGAAGCCGGTTTTATTGAAGCAACGCAGATCCATCCTGGGCGGGAGTGCCACCCCGTCTACCGTCACCATGATCCCGCGCAGGGTCCGCTGGCCTTCGTAGGTCTTCATGCCGCGTCTCCGAACATGATCACCGACCGGAATCGCCCGCCCCTCGTTCAGGTCGTCAAATCCGCGGTTGATCTCCTCCGGCGAAATTCGTTGCGTTTTGCGGTCAGGACGGCGGCACGGAAGTTTGCGATCATTCGACGAGGGCCTGGATCGGCATGGTCGCGGAAACGGTTGCGACCGAAAGCATTGCTACGAACTCCCGCGCGGCCGTCCCGTGGGCCGCTGACTCAAACATTTGCATCATATCAGTCTTGCCGCGCAGATCCGTCAACATGCCCTCTGGGTGCCCCGGTGGAATGCCGGTGTGCCCGCTCACCAAACGCTGATCGCCTTCCGACTCCGGCCGGGGGTGATACCCTGTCTTCTGTGAGCGATCCGATTCTCCTGTGCCTGACCGTGGATGCCGTTGCCCTGCTCCTGCTGGGCACATTCGGTGCCGCTTTGCCGTTTGCCGGTTGCGCCCTCGTGACCGCCATGGCGAGCGGGGTGGGCGCGCTGCTGTGCCTGCCGCCGCTACTGCTGCGGGCGCCTCCGACGGTTTTGAGCCTTCCCGCCGGACCGCCGGGGCTGACGCTGCATTTCGCGCTCGACCCGCTTTCGGCATTCTTTCTGTTCATCGTGTTCCTGGCCGGCACGGCACTCGCCGCATTCCAGGCAACCGCGATCGCGGCGCCTGGCTCCGCGACGGTGCGGATCACGGCGCCCTGTGTTGCCGGAACGGCAGTGTCACTGCTGGCCGCGGATGGCGTCACCCTGGCGCTTGGCCTGGGGGTCGTGTGCGGCGCCGTCTGGCTGCCGGGGCGCGGCAAGCCGGGCGTGCGGCTCGCTCCGTTGCTGCTGCTGGCCGCGGTGTGCCTGCTGACTCCGGCCGGTTTCGCGCCTCGCTTCGACACGATCCGAGCGGCGCCGATCGATCCGGACCGCGCGACGGCGGCGGCAGTGCTGACATTCGCCGGCTTCATCGCCTTGACTGCTGCCCCTTCCGTGGAGCGCTGCTGGACCCGCGACACGCTGACGGCCGGCATGCTGATCCCGGCCGGATCCTACCTGCTGCTGCGCGTCATCGCCGACCTCGCCGGTGCCGCCACGCAGACCGGGTGCGGCTTTGCCCTTCTCCTGGCCGGGGGCGCGATCGCGGTCATCCAGGGCTGGCGCGCCGCATCGCATCCGGACATCGACGGGTCGGTCATCCGCCTGGCGCAACGGCAGGCGGGGCTCGCGACGGCGGGCATCGGCCTCGCCTTGATCGCGCGGTCGGCCGATCTGCCGGGCTCGGAATCCTTCGCTCTGGCTGCGACATTCCTTTTCGCGCTTGGCGGGAGTGTCGCGGGCGTGCTGACCTTGCTGGCGGCCCATTCCATCGGCGTCAGTGCCTGCACACCGCGCCTGTCCCGGCTTGGTGCACTGGTGCACGCGATGCCTGTATCCTCCGCCGCGCTGGCTGCCGGCCTGCTGGGTTTGTCGGCGCTGCCGCCCGGCCTCGGGTTCGCCGGCCTGTGGTTGCTGTTTCAAGCCATCCTGCTGGCGCCACGGACTGGCGGCCTGTGGTTCCAGCTTCCCGTGGCATTGATCGCGGCCGCACTCGCACTCTCTGCCGCGCTTGCCACCGCCGCCTCGGTTCGCGTGGTTGGCATCGCGCTGCTTGGCAGACCGCGCACGCCGCGTGGCGCCGGTGCGCTGGAGAGCAAGTCGCCGTCCCGAACGATCCTGGTGGTGCTGGCAGTTCTATCTGCGTTGGTTGGCATCCTGCCCGGACCGACGCTTTGGGTGCTGGCCGATCCGGCGATCCGCGGCCTGACCGGCGCGCCGCAGGGTGCCCGCATTGGACTGACCCTGCTGCTGCCTTCGGTCGCTTCGCCCAGTTACCTGGCTCTGCCGGTGCTCGCGCTCCTGGCGCTCGCGACCGGGGCCGCAATGCTGGTGCCGCGCTGGTCGCGCAGGGAGAGCAAAGCGGCTGGCCTCTGGGCTGATGGCATGCCGCCGCCGGATGGTCTGCCGTTTGGCGACCCCGCGGCGCAATCGGTCGGCGAGGGCTTCCTGCCGGCTCTTCCCGGTTTGCCGCTGCCCAGTCTGGTACTGCCGCGGTTCAATCGGCTTCGGTGGCTGTGGCCGCCTCGTCCGCCTTCCGCCACCGCGGGGCTGTGGCTGGTCCTGGCCGCCTTCGGCATGATGCTGCTGGTTCTGGCGGTGATCGGATGAGCATGGTCCTGTCGCTGCTCGCGCAGATCCTGCACACCGGCCTGATGATCGCCGCTGCGCCGACCGTCGCCGGTGCGCTCGACTGGCTCAACGCGAGGCTGAGCGGGCGTTCCGGCCCACCGGTGCTGGCGCCCTGGCGCGATCTGGTCCGTCTGTCACGAAAGACCCCTCTGACGACCGAGAGCGTCTCCGTGGTATTCCATCTTGCACCGGCGTTTGGTCTGGGTGCGACGCTGACAGCCGCCGCCCTGGTGCCGTCGTTCACGCTCGGGATGGCTTTTGCACCGCTGGCCGATGTGCTGGTCATCGTTTCGCTGCTGAGCGTGGCGCGGGTCGCGGCCGGGCTCGCTGCTTTGGACGCCGGTGCCGCCCTGCCCGGGTTGGCCGCCCAGAACGCCAGTGCCAGCGCGGTCCTGGCGGAGCCGGCGCTGATGCTCGCGGTGGTTGCCCTCGCCCTGATCGGAGGCAGCTTCAACCTCGACCTGATCATCGGTCAGCAGCGCGAGGGGCTGCTGCTGCCGGCCGCCGCCTCGGCGGTTGACCTGACCGCCATGCTGGCGCTGGTCCTTGTCGAGGCAAGTGCCACGGACGGCGCACGCGAACAGATGTTGAGCGGTATGGGCCTTGCCGTGTCGCGGATGACCGGATGGCTGCGGCGCCTGGTCTGGATCGACCTGATCGGTGGACTGTTCCTGCCGGTCGGGATGGCAACTGCCGATAGCGGCCCGCTGGCGTGGCTGACCGGACTGGCGTTGTGGGGCGTCAGGCTTGGCGCGTTCATGCTGGGCCTGTCCGCGGTGCAAACGATGCTGGGGCGGGTGCCGAACCATAGCCTGCATGATTTGATCAGCGTGGCGACGCTGCTGGCGTTGCTTGCGATCATCATGGTTCTCGCCAGCACGGGTATGGCATGACGGCGCTGGCGCAAGGGAGCGCCGGAGTCGCACTGGTGATGTGCTTCGCCTTGCTGCGCAGCGGGCAGGTGGATGTCGCGGCCATCCTGCTGGCTGTCCAATCCGCTGCGGTCGCGATGGCGGCGATCGTCCTGCACCAGCCATTGATGGCTATTCCGCCTGTCGTGCTGGGTGCGGGATTCTGGCTGGTCCCAACGTTCCCACTGCACCGGTCGGAGGCGCCAAGCTTGGGATCGGCGTTGGCGCCGTGCTGGTCGTTCTTTGTCAGTCGCAAGGCGCGATGGCGTTGCCAGCGGCGATCTTGCTGCTGTCGATTCTCCTCGCAACGACCCGAGCCCACCCTTTGATGCAGGTCGCCGCACTCGTCGCAGCACAGAACGGGGTGGCGCTGGCCGGCTGCATGGTGGCCGCGCCGGCATTCGATCCGGCGGCGCTGCTTGTGCCGGTCGCGTGCCTGGTTCTACCATTGCCGTTTGCCGCCGGCCTGCTTGTCCCGGCCATCGAATTATCGACGGACCGATGGACTTCATGGCGGCTCGGTCTCCCCGGGTCCGCGGCCGTGTTTGGGTGGATCGACCTCGGCCTGGCGCTTGCGATCTTCGCGGCCACGCTGATCGTGCCGCTTGACTCCCTGGGCCCTGAGCCCGATACGCCGCGGGTCGGCCCTGCTGCAAAACGGCTTCTGCGTGCTGGTCGTATGCGCGCCGACCCTCATCATTGGATGGCTAGCGGTCGTGGCCGCAATGGCGATGGCGTTGTTTCCGACGATATCCCGACGGCCGGTCGGCGCCGTGCTGGCCTGCGTTGGCACCGGGCTTTCGCTTTTCGGAATGCTGCTGCTGCCCGCCGCGGCGTCGGTGCTCGCCTATTTCAGCCTGTTTGCCGGTTTCGCCACGATCGCGGCGGTGGTTCCCGATCTCGCCATTGTGCTGGTGATCCTGATCCTGCGCCTTGCGAACCAGGGTCCGTGGCCACCAGGCGTCGACGGGCTCGGGATGGGCATCGCCGTGACAGCGTTGCTGGCCTGCGCCCTCCTGCTGACGAACCCGGTTCGGCGGCACCGCAAGACGCTGCTGGTACTGAGCCAGGCCAGTATCGCCACGCTGACCATCTGTACCGGTGAGGCCGAGGGACGTTTTACCGGGCTGGTGCTGCTGATCCTGCTGGTCCTGTCTCGGGCCGCGGCAAGGGTCACGGCCGGGCCGGTGGCGACACTGGCGACAGCCGGTCTGGGCGGCTTCCCGCCACTCGGCGTCTTTCCGGGTGTGCTGCTGGCCGTGCTGACGATGAGCGCGCATGATCCATGGCTGCTTCTTCCTATGGGCGCCGCGCTGATTCCGGTCGTTCTGGCCAGCATACCGAGGCGGCTGCCGGAGTTCCTGCCAGCCATTGCATTCCCCTCCGTCGCATGGCTGCCTCTGCTGCTTGCCCTGGTAACCGGCTACCTCGCGCCGAACGGTCTGGTTCACTGGTGGCGCATTCTGACGGCGGGCCGCACATGACCGCGGCGAACGACATCCTCCGCATGGCCGAAGCCGAGGTCTGCCGGCCCTGGATGCGGCATATCCTGCCGCACGCCGGCTGGGCCACCCTCGCCCATGCAGCGGCGACCGAATCGTGGATCGTGCTGGCCCACTGGGCCGACACCACACAGGCTCACGCGCTGTTCCTGGACCCGGAGGCGCTGACGATCGTGCTGGTTTCGACGCCGGTGGAAGCGGGCCATTACCCGGCATTGTCGCCGTTTCTGCCGGGCACAGCATGGTACGAGAGGATGATCCACGATCTGTGGGGACACACCGCTGCCGGCGGCACCGACGCGCGACCGTGGCTCGATCATGGGAACTGGCCGTCCGCACGCCCAATGGCCACCAGACCGGAACCGCCTTCGGCCGGCGCACCGCGGGTTTGGTCAGGGTCCGAACAGGACGGGATGCTGCTTCGACTGATGCTGCTTCCACTGGGGCCGATCTGGGGGAAACTGGACGAAGCCATGCATCTGCGGCTGAACCTGAACGGCCCGGTCATCAGGCGCGCCGAAGCGGTGCTTGGTTTCACCCACAAAGGGTCACTGGCGCTGATGCGCGGGAAATCGCCCCGCGCTGCCGCCCGGTTCGCTGCCCGCCTGTCTGCCGATTCGACCGTGGCCCACTCGGTCGCGTTTGCCCAGGCCACCGAATTTGCCGCTGACGTCGAGGTGCCCGCGCGAGCGGCCGCGCTGCGCATCGTCATGATGGAGGTCGAACGAATCGCGGCCCATCTCGACAACCTGGCCGAGGTTGGCCGGCTGGCGGACGCTCAGCCCGTGCGAATCCGTTGCGGGGCGCTGCGGGAAATCCTGCTGCGCGCGTCGGCGGCGGGTTTCGGTCATCGCCTGATGATGGACTGTGTCGTGCCCGGCGGCGTTGCCACCGATATTGCCGCGGGCGGTCCCGAGATCCTGCTGCGTGCGCTGGGCGATGTGGCCTCGCAGCTTGAGACGATCCGCCGGCTGCATGACGGTTCGGCCTTGTCATCGCGGCTGTCCCACCTGGGCCGGGCGGGCGGGGCTCTGACGATGTCACTGGGCGTCGGCGGTGTCGCCGGCCGCGCATCGGGACGGGCTTTCGATGCCCGGACGGTGTTTTCATCGGGCTATGGTGCGTTGACGCCTCGCCTTGCGATACGCACCGGCGGCGATGCCGCTGCCAGGCAAAATCTGCGGATTTTTGAAATCGGGGAAAGTCTTCGTCTGATCAGCGCCGCGCTGGATGCGCTGCCGGACGGACCGGTCTCCGTCGCCCTGCCGCAGGTCAGCGGCGAGGGGATTGCCTGTGCCGAATCGATCCGTGGCGACGTCTGGCACTGGCTGCAACTCGACCGCGGGCAGATCGCCGCCGTGTTCCCCCGCGATCCCGGCTGGGCCTTGTGGCCGCTGGCGGAACGCGTGCTGGAGAACGCCGCGGCTGACGATGCGGCGCTGATCCGCGCATCCTTTGCATTGCCTGCATCCGGAATGGATTTGTGATGATACGAATGCCCCGTTCGGAGCCTGTCGGCCCGTTGGACCCGGAAACGACCGAGTCGCTGGCAGCCCGCCTGGAGGCCGCCTCGGCGACGCGCCTCGGGCGCAGTCTGGCGATACGACACGTCAATACCGGAAGCTGCAACGGCTGTGAGCTGGAATTGCGGGCGCTAAGCAACGTTTTCTATGACCTGGAGCGGTTCGGGCTGCGTTTCGTGGAGAGCCCGCGTCACGCGGATGTCCTGCTGGTGACCGGGCCTTTGACACGCAACCTGCGTTCGGCGCTGGAGCAAGCCTGGGATGCCACACCGGACCCGAAATGGGTTGTCTCGGTCGGCGACTGCGCCGTGGACGGCGGTGTGTTCAAGGGTAGCTATGCGGTGCTGGGCGGAACAGGGCTGTCGATCCCGGTGGATCTGACGATCAGCGGGTGCCCGCCACTGCCTGCAACGATCCTGGCGGGTTTGCGATCGCTACTCGAGGCAAACGCAACTTGAAAGCAACCTCTCCCGCGGACGGGAGAGGCCAAACCAGGGGGCGAAAATCAGCTGGCGGTCGGTGTGGTCGCCTTCCTGGCATGAGTTGTCTTGTGGCTGGCCTTGTGGACCGATGTGTGGTGGGTCTTTGTCTTGGTCTGGCTCGCGGCCATGACCGGCGACGTAACCAGGGCGGCCGCTGGCAGGATGAATGCCAGCGCGGCGATCAGGCGCTTGAACGAGATTATCACGAGCGTGTGCTCCGGGTGGGTTGTAAGGGCGCGATGGGTGAACAGCCGGGGCGAAGTTCGCCCTGATCGACTGACATGATTCTGCATCGTTCAGGGGCGTTGAGCAAGTGAAATCAGAGGAAAAGATGTGATGGGCGCGTTAAAGGAGCCCGTAGCGGCACGCCAGCCACAGCTTCTTCCATTTTGGCAAGCTGACCCGTTCGCCGAGCCGTTTCCAGCCGCGCCGTTCGAGTCTGGAGAGGATCGAGTCATAGGTCGCTCCCATCAGCCGCGCCGGCTTCATCGCCGCCCGATCGCACTGGTCCATCGCGTCCCGGGCCTGGCGGAAAAAGCCATGGGCGAGGATGGCCAGCCGCTCGCATACCGCCGGCAAGCCGGGGTCCGTAAGGATCGCTAGCGGATCGGTGGGGACTCCGGCATCCTGGAGATACTCGCGCGGGAGGTAGATTCTGCCCCGTTCCGCGTCCTCCCGGATGTCCCGCAGAATGTTGGTTAACTGTAACGCCCGGCCGAGCGCATGTGCGACCTGGTCGGCTGCGGGTGATGCATCGCCGAAAGCCCGGACAGACAAGCGCCCCACGGCTGACGCTACTTGATCGCAATAAAGATCGAGCGTGGCCATATCCGGCGCGACGACAACGGATTCTGCGTCGGTCTGCATCCCGTCGATCACCGCGATAAAGTCCTCCGGCCGCAACTGGAACCGCGGAACCGCGGCGGCAAGCACGCGGGTGACGGGTCCATCGGCACGCCCTTGATACAATGCGGCGATCCTGCCTCGCCACGCCGCCAGTCCGCGACGCTTATCCTGCAATGATCCGGTTTCGTCGGCGATGTCATCGACGATCCGGCAGAAGGCGTAGATGGCATACATGGCGGCGCGGCGATCCGGGGCAAGCACACGCATGCCGTGGTAGAATGAGGTGCCAGCCGCGCGCACGATCGTTTCTACAGCGTCGATGTCTTCTCGCGCGACGCCGAGCGGCGTGGACCGGGCGGTCATATAAGATGGAGCAGGGCGGAGAGGACGCTGAAAACAGCATCGCTCTTTCGGAGTTTCACGCGGTTCGCCAATGGATCCTCATGAGCCAGTCTTCTGGCCAATCGTGTCGCGAGGCTGTGGATGATCCCGGTCTCGATCCGCAGTCGGCGGTTCCGGACGTTTCCAGGCAGCTCCGACGCCGCATGGTTCATCCGGTCCACCCGGTCCAGTAACGTGACGAAGACGCGGCGCAACGCCGGGGTCTCGGCCGGCTGACGAAGATCGTCGACCGAGGCACCGAAATGGTCGAGCAGCGCCTGCGGCAGGTAGCACCGGTCGAGTTCCGCCAGATCCCTGCCACAGTCCTGCATATGGTTCAACACCTGCAGCGACATGCAAAGCGCGTCCGACGGGGCGTAGCACGCGTGACTTTCGCCATGCAGATCGAGCACGTAGCGACCGACTGGAACTGCCGAATAGTTGCAGTAGAGATAAAGTTCATCGATCGTTGCGTAGCGCAGTTTGGTCGCATC
>JBEKLE010000404.1:0-6101 GCA_050010355.1 Rhodopila sp.
AGCTCTGGACGGCTTAGATCGGAAAGGTGAGGTAGCGGCGGCACATTCGCAAAGAATCGCACCGAGTCGAGCCGGGGCAAGCGAAAAATGCAGGGTTGCCCACATTCTTGCCCCTATTACAGTTGCGACAGGTCGTCCACGGCGGCGGATCGTCCTCGCGCCCCAACAACCGGATGTGTTCCCGAATGTGGTCGCGTTTCTCGTGTACCAGGATCAGATCATTTGCGACGGCCTCGGAATGACCCATTTGGGTTTTGGCCCATTCGGCAAACGCGTCGCCGCGATAGCCCTTCTTATAGTGTAGAATCCATAGCAAGCGGGCATCGTCCATCCAGGCGTCTAAGGAAACTCGGCCGGCATAGCGCCGCCGCTTCCGGTTCACATGCGCATCGCGCACGATCTCCTGCATTTCCGGGATTCGTTCCAATTCCGGGGTCGAGTCTTCCGGCAAGACTTGCCTCGATTTAGAATCAAGCGGGAACGGCGGACGCGGCGACCCCGGCGGGGCACCTTTGATCGTCGGGGGGTCATACCGGTCTGGCACCGAGTCTTCGGCCAAGACTTGCTGCGGTTTGGCATCGGTCGAGGCGTCTGCCGGGGGGGAGCCTTTGATTGATTGCGGGTCGGGAGGCTCGGGAGGCTCTGGCGGATCGGGAGGAGGTTCGGAGGGACCGGGGGGATCAGGCGGATCGCTGGGGCCGTCGTCGCCGTCGTCATAGACCACAGCGTTCGGGTCGTACAGGGTACGACGGTCTTGTTTGATTCCATCGGCTCCAGCGGCTTGCAAGCGGCGATAGCAATCGGGTCCGACTTCCACATCGAAGTCGCGCTCGCCGTCCACGTTCGCCCAAAATCGGCCCGTCCCGGTGATTGGCCGATCGCACAATGCACATACTACAACGTCGTCCATCACTCACGCATAGGCGCGCGGCCCAGCGAAACGCAACCGGCCCATCGCGCTAAACTATTGATCTGTAAAAACTCTGCGCTCGTTATTGATCACGTTCATGCGGTCCGAAGTCCTATGTACGCTACCGTACAGTAGCCGGCAAGATCGGGCACAGTGCGCCGCAGATGAATATTGCAAACGTGGGCGGCGTTCAGGCAGGTTGAGGCGGCGGCAATGACGCCGCCCGGAAGGCTCCTAATGACAGATGAAACCATCCTCGACCGCGACAGCATCTACGATGCGCTCTGGTCGTCACTCGCTGGTGAAATTCACCGATACGCCACGCAAACCACCTATGCGAACTACGATTCCGACGCCGACGCCGAGGCCGAGGCCGACGCGGCAGAAGTGTTGCTTTATCAGATCGAGGACTGGTCGCCAGCGACGCTCGAAGAGGCGATGGAGGCGGCGTGCTGGATCATGCAGCAGGACGCCGAGGTGCCGGCTGGGATCGAATGGCCGGACGACTAAACTTTATACTTGAATACGACTCGCTGATTTGCTACGATTACTGTGTTGGGATAGCTACCCGACACATCCTTTCTGGCTGTTAAAACCTCAAATCGCCCGTTCCGTCAGCATTATCTGACGGGACGGTTGAGGTGCGGACGGATCGGCTGATTTGAGAGTTTTAATTTTAGCAATGAAAGGAGACGCCATGCGCGTTCTCGACCCATGCTGCGATGACATCATCATCGATATCGAAACAAACGGCTTCAAACATCGCAACCAGCAAATCCACTGCCTGGAAATCGTCCACCTGCAAAGCGGGACACAGTTCCGTGCGGCCGACCAGCCCGGCTACCTACCGCTTGCTGAGGCGCTGACCATCCTGGAAGGGGCCGATCGGGTGATCGGGCACAACATCGCCCAGTTCGATCTGCCCTGCATCGAACGGCTCTACGGCCTGAAAATCCCCGCCCACAAGATTGTCGATACGTTGCTCGTTTCGCGCGTTGTGCGCGCCGATCTGGCGGAAACCGATGCCCGCGCCGGCATCGTGCCGGCCAATCTGCGCGGCAAGCATAGCCTGGAAGGCTACGGCCACCGGTTGCAGATGCAAGGTTTGCTAAAGGACGCCTTCCAACACCGCCAGGATCAGCCGTGGTCGAAAGCGTTGCAGGATCATTGCGCCAACGACGTGCTCCTGCAATGGGCGGTGTTTCTCGACCTGCTAGAGGCGGCTGACAGCCAAGACGCCCCTTTTTTCGCGACCGGATGGTACGGGCTTGAACGCGACCTGATCCCGATCTGCAACGCGATCGCCGACCACGGGTTTCCGATCGCTGTGGGCAAAGCCCACGCCTTGCTGGACGACCTGACCCAACAATCGGCCGAGTTCGCCGAGGCGTTGCAAAAGGCGTTCCCGTCGGCGATCGAGCGCACCCCGTTCACGCCGAGACGCAATAACAAAACCAAGGGCTGGATCGCCGGGCAGACGATCCTGCGCGAAAAAGCCGTCCCGTTTAACGTCAACTCATCGCAACAGATCGCCGATTGGCTGATCGAGCGCTACGGGTGGCAACCCACCGTGCTGACCGAAGGCGGCGCCCCCTGCACCAAGGCGGAGGTGCTGGCAACACTGGAGTACCCCGAGGCAAGGCTGGTGCTGCGCTACAAAACGGCGGCGAAACGCATCACCATGCTAACCGGCGAGGCCGGCTATCTGACCCAGCTAGGCGCCGATAATCGTTTGCACACCGAATACTTCACGTTGGGGGCACGCACCGGGCGCGCTTCCCACCGGCCGAACGTGGCGCAAGTTCCGTCCGTTACGTTGGGCGCCGACGACCAACCGCTGTATGGCGCCGATGGCGGCTGGGGCTTCGAGTTCCGCGATTGCTTTGTCGCCCCGCCCGGCTGGGTGCTGGTCGGATCAGATCAGAAAGGCATCGAAGCCCGCATCCTGGCGCACTTGCTGGCGCGCTGGGATGACGGCGACTACGCCCACAAGGTCTGCAACGGTGCCGATCTGCACGAAATCAACCGCCAGACCACCGGGGTCGCCACCCGCGCCAAAGCAAAGCGGTTGCTCTATGCAACAATATTTGGATGCGGCAATCGCAAGGCCGGAACCATCGTGGTGGATGACGAAGACGACGACCTGATCCTGCGGGCGCTGGGCAAAATGGCCAAGGAAGCCCTGATCGGCGGCATCCGGGGATTCGCGGAACTGTTTGCATGGCTCGGTCAGCTACCCCTGCCGCTGCCGGGGCTGGATGACCGGCCGCTGTTCCCACGCAGCGACCATACCCGGCTGAACACGCTGATCCAGTCGGCAGGCGCAATAATCTGCAAGAAGTGGTTGTTTCTGATTGACGCGGCGCTGACCGGGCGCGCCCTCGGCCCAGAGGACTACGCCATCGTGGCCTGGGTGCATGATGAGGTGGTCATCGCCTGCCGCCCAGACATCGCGGAGATCGTCGCCCAGGTTTGCCGCGATACCGCCGTCGCCTCAGGTCAGTTCTACAACCTGCAATGCCCGACCGAAGCCGGCGCCGCCATCGGCGCCTCCTGGGCGATGATCCACTAAGGAAAACAGAACAACGAACGCCGGGAGGGAGCGTGTATATATTGCACATGCCCAGCTATTTCTGCTATTATAACTAAATTATACTTATCATGTATTAGGATTTGACTGATGGACGGATCGAAAATCCGGCGCAATACCGCCGGGACGCTGATTGAGCGCGTCAACACGGCCGGTGCGACGGTGCCCTTCAAGCAAGCGGGGGTCAGCTACTCTGTTTTTCAGCTTGCCATGGCGAAGCGGTGCGCGCTGCCGCTGGGCCAGGACGCCAAGGTGCCGTGTCGCGGCTGCACCGCCTGCTGTTATCATTCCTGGATCGCAGTGGATCGAGCGGTCGAGCCGGCCGAACGGTTGGCGCATCTCGGTCTGGTGCCTGATGAGCTAGGCGATATGCAGTTGCGGCACGCGGACACTGGCGCCTGTGTGCACCTCGGGCCGCAAGGCTGCACCGTGTATGAGCACCGGCCAACAATCTGTCGGTCGTATGATTGCCGGATGATCGGCTTTTTCTCCCTGGCAATTGATCACGGCAATGGCCACCAGGAACCAAACTGGGAGTTTGGCATGGTTACGGCCGAGGACAAAGCCATCAAGGCCGCCATCACTTACTTGGTGATGCTGTATCGCGCCGAACATTCTGGACCGGTGCATGCGGTGAAGGCGGCGGGCTACGTCAAAGCCAATCTGGCCGCCGCAACGCGGCACATACTGGACGCTTGGCGTGTGCAGTCCACCATCACACCGGAGGCGGCGTGATGGTGCCCCCGGATGGCGGCCTGCTGACCGCCGAGGGGGTTTGCGGGCTGCGCACGGCGCTGGTGGCGGCGGGCTATCGGTTCATCCCCGAGATCACCGGCGGAAAATTCAGCCCCAAACCGTACTCGGAATGGCGCAAGGACGGCCGGGTGTTCGATCCGGCGGTGACCTACTGCGGACCGCATGGCCCGCTGCTGAACACGGCGCTCGTGTGCGTCGGGCTCGTGATCATCGACCTCGACATTGATGACGCCAGCGATATCGAGGCCGCCAACGAGATCATGCACGACTGCCTCGGTGACGCCCGCTGCGTGCGCCACCGCGCCGGTTCGCCGCGTCAGGCGGCTGCCTACCGCACCGATGACCTCGGCGGCCTCTACGCCCTCAGGAAGGGCGCATACGGCATGGTGGAACTGTTCTCCGGGGCGCTGTGCAAAGTGACCGCGTTCGGAGTGCATACCGACAAGGTGACGGGGGTGCGGGCGCGCCTGACGTGGGACGCGGTGCCGGGCAACGTCGCCGTGACGGCTCTGACCCCGATCACCCTGGCGCAGGCCAGGAGCTTCCTGGACGCCGTGGAGGACGTGCTGGGCGCCGATATCAGCCGGCGCGAGCACATACCTGGGGCCGCCAGCCATGCCCTGCCCAGCGAAACGCTGCGAGCCTATGACCTGGACGAGATTGGCCCGGCTATGAGGTGCGTGCCAAACACCGGACCGCTGGCCTGGGAAGAATGGAACCGCGTCGGCATGATGCTGTACGGGGCCTCAGCGGGCGATGATTGCGGGCTGCTGTCGTTCTACGAATGGACCTACAAGAACCCGCACAGCCGGCATCGCGACTGCATCGCCCGCTGGGACGCCTATTCCAACTGCCCACCCGTCGCCATCGGGGCGGGATCGCTATTTCAGCAAGCCTTTGCCCACGGCTATCGCCGCCCGGCCAGCATTTTGACGCCGGTGCAGCGACCCACGGCGCGGCAGACCCGCGCCAGCCAACGCCTTGCCCATTTGACCCTTGGAGATTTGACATGACCGAAGACGAATATGACAGACATCTCGACACCGTGATCGCCGCCGTAGCCGCCGGCGAATTGCTGACCGCCGATCAGATCGCTGAACGGCTGGTGCCAGCGCACCCGCTGAACAGCAAGGTGTTCAAGACGCTGAAAAACATCAAGCAGGGCATAACAGTGATGGCGCTAGAGAAGGCGCTAGCCAAGAAGGCGGTCCGCGACAACTATGACGGGAAGATCAAAGACCTGCTCGGCGTGTGCCCGCAAACCGAACGGCAAATGATCTCGGCATTCATCACGCACGGCCAATACCGCGCCAACTACGCATGTGAATTCACCGATCCGACCGGCAAGCTGGTGAAGCGCGAAAACCTGTTGCGCGACATCCAACTGACCGCCGCCGATCTGCGCCTGACGAAAAAAAGCCGCTGGAATTAAAGGACAAGAATTTTGAGCGGGCTCTGCAAGAATGGTCCGACGTGTTTCGCCAGACCCGGCTCGATGATGTGTTGGCGGTGATCAATGCACCCTTAAGCACGGACGACCGTGCCCAGATCGAACGCGAAATACTGACGGTCTGTGGCTACTACTTCAAGGAGGCCGCCTTCGCACTGGCAAGCGTGCAAACCGTGATGTGGGAGATCAAACGTAAGATGCGCGGCATCGATATCCCGGAACCGCTGTTCACGATCCTGTATGGCAAGCAACGCGGCGGAAAAAGCTCGTTCTGGCCTCACGAATCCCCTCATTTCTTTTAGCCCAGATCTAGCGTGAATACGGCGCGATTCCCTACAGCATGTTGAGTGCTGGTGGATTCGAGGGTGTCATGGGGAAGGTGGAGCGTTGGTTTG
>JBEKLE010000405.1:0-11192 GCA_050010355.1 Rhodopila sp.
TCCCGACCATGCCGGATCAAAGACTATTCCCGCTCATGGCCCGCTTCGCTGAGATCGTATCGAAGTGCGGATCGTTCAGCGGACTTTTCGAGGCGGTTTGAAATGAGGGGATAAGTGAGGGCGCGAGTCTCTCTTAGCTACCTGTCCAGGATTCGGGGACCACCTCAGATGTTGAGGCGACGGTCAATCGTGCTTCAAGGTGACAGCATATTGCAGGCGATAGGCCGTGCTGCAGTCAAGACGGTGACGTCAAGTCGGCACGACCAGATGGAAACGTTAGAGCGAGCACGAACAGATATCCGGGTTTGTGCCTTTTGCGCTTCGATGACGATGGAGGAGTTCGGTTTGCCCATAAGTCATATTCGGAATTTTTTATCGCGCAGAAAGTCTATATCGATACCGAGAGGGATCCCGCCACCTTACTTGATTTCTGCACAATGCAATTAACAAAAGAGGTGTTGTATTTTCTTGGAAGCTTTGGCCGAGATCAGGCGAAATTTGGCAAATCATTGGTGTCTGCAATTCGGCGCACCTCAGTTTCGTGGCCTGATATTGGCTCAAGTGACAACCTCCGCGATCTTCTTTACCGAATTGCGATGGCTTCTGGAACTCTGTTGGCCTCTCTTTCCATCGTCGGGGGTGGGATTTCTAATATAGAGGTCCGCAAGGTCGCGGTTTCCGCCGCATACTTCAGAGACGTCCATCTCGTCGACATGATGATCAACAATGTGGACGCCACCAAGTGGAAGATGATGGATGTCTATTGTGCGCAAACCGAAATTAAGGATAGCCGATTTGAGCAATGCGAACTTGAGATCAAGTGCAATAGCGTGGATGTATCCAATACGCACTTTGTAGGTGGCACGATTTTTCTCCGCGGTCAAGATTGGCGTGTGCAAGACACACAGTTTGTGGGCTGCGAATTGACTTTCGAAGGCAAGGGGGGCGTATTCGGCGGAAAATTTTCGAAGTGCCCCGCCATATGTTTTGGTAAAGATGTGAAATTTGAACAAGGCACCGAGATGTCTTTTTCGCATTCAACTGTCCGGGGTGATGGATTGAATCCGTGGTATGAACAGAACGCACGCCTCAAATTTACCAACTGCTTCTTTGCCGGATTATGGCTCGAACAAACGCATTTTGCATCCGCATCGAAGTGTTCTGGTGTCGTTCATATTTCTGGCACATCGAACCAAGTTCCATCGGTGGGACCGCCGTTTGGATTGGACTCAAATATAATAGTGGTTGACGTCCATTGGTTTCGACAAGGCACATTAGCTAAGAAGCAGCGCGCGGCTGCGATGGACGATCTCGCTCAAAATCACATCGACGACCGAAGATATCGAGCTATCACTATCTCTCTCGAATCAGACAAGAAGTTTGAAAACTATGTCGCAAATATCGTCTCCGAAGTGTCGGCACGGGGATGGACGGAGAAGATTGACGGCGGAGCGCTTTCCGAATTTCTCGTTTGAGGTTGGCGGCTTCGCCGAAGCGCTTCTCAACCGCAGTCGTGTCGCCTTCGTGAGGACATCCCGACAGTCTCGTCCGCCAGCGAGTGCATAGGCTGATCGTCCGCATCTAGGGCGGCCCCATCAATGAAACGGCCGCCGGGTCCCCAAAGAGAGGGAGCCCCGCTTGCCGGCGACGCGCGATCGGTGCATTTCCTCTCTAGGAGGAAGCGAACAATGCAAGGCCTGGACGCATTGGCCAAGGAGATCCGGCTGCTGGCCACCAGTGCGATTCTCGGGTACGGCTTCCCTGAAGCCTCCTTGATGGCTGGGCTGGAGCGACAGCCGCAGGTCATCGGCGTGGATGGCGGCAGCGTCGATCCCGGGCCGCACTATCTTGGCTCCGGCAAACCGTTCTGTTCGGCCATCGCCATACGACGCGACCTGCGGCTGATGCTGAACGCCGCGGTGCGCGCTGGGATTTCGGTGGTGATCGGCACCTGCGGCGGGGCCGGCGGGGCGCCGCATCTAGAGCTTGTGGCGACGATGGCCCGCGAGATCGCTCGGGAAGACGGCCTGCACTTCAAGATGACGCTGATCGAGGCTGAACAGGACAAGGCTTCCCTGAATCGGCGGGTCGCGGCGGGGCGGGTGAGGCCGTTGGCGCGGCAGCGGGCGTTGACGAACGCAACGATCGACCGGGCCACGCGGATTGTTGCGATGATGGGACCGGAGCCGTTTACCCGGGCGCTGGACGGCGGGGCGCAGGTCGTGCTGGCGGGGCGGGCGAGCGATCCGGCGTCGGGGCCGCGGCCGCCACCCGCGCTGGGTTGCCCCCGGCCCCGGCCTGGTATGCCGGAAAGATGCTGGAATGCGGCGCGACCCCGTCGATTCCGAAAGGCCATGACTGCCTGTTTGTCACGGTGCGAGAGGATCATGTCGAATGCGAGCCGACCAATCCGGCGCGGCGGTGCACGCCGCTGTCGATCGCCAACCACTCGCTGCACGAAAACAGCAGTCCGATCCATCATATCGAACCGGGCGGGATTCTGGACACGTCGGATTGTCGTTTCGAGGCCGTGAGCGACCGGGCTGTCCGGATTTCGGGGATGCGTTGGAATCCGGCAGAGCGGTATACTGTTAAGCTGGAGGGTGTTGAACTGGCTGGATACCGCTCGGTCTGCGTGTGCGGCACGCGCGATCCGTTGCTGATCGGGCGGCTGGACGATTTCGTGGAAAGTGTTCGCGGTGAGGTTGCCACCAAGGCAGCGGCGTTCGGGGCGATGCCGGACAGCTATCAGCTTGGCATCCGTATCTACGGCCGCGATGGGATGATGGGGGCGCGGGAGCCGTTGCGCGACGCGGTTGCGCACGAACTCCGGTTTGTCCTGGAGGTCGTTTCGCAGCAGAGTCAGGAGATGGCGAGTGCTGTGCTCGGGATGGCTCGTACCAATATGCTGCACACCGATTTTCCTGGCCGGCTTTGCCATGAGGGCAACATGGCGTTCCCGTTCTCTCCTTCCGACATCGAGGCCGGTCCGGTTTACCGCTTCAGTGTTTATCATGTCGCGGAACTAGATGATCCGCTTGAGCCATTCGGGATTCAATACGAGGCTGTTTGATATGGCGCTGATCAAGGACGTGGCGAAAGTCTGCAAGAGCAAGAATGCGGGGCCGTTCGAGCTAACAGTCGATGTCGTGTTCGAGGACGCCGAAACGTTCGAGCGCGTGAAGGCGACGGGGGTGCTGTGTGCCGCCTTGTTCGGGCGCTTGTACAGCCTGCGGGAACAGGATGTGCTGTTCACGCCGTATGATGCCGCCTTCGCGTTCAAGGCGACGTTTCCCCGCCTGGTGCCGGCGGGGGATTTCGGCGACACCGATGTCTATGGCTGCCAGCAGCATGCACCGCTGCTGGATGTCGATCTTCCGATCTGAAAGCGAGACGGTCCGATGAACCGCATGATGACCCTGGTTGCGTTCCTGCAGGCGCAGAACTGTTCCAATCTGCCGGGTTCGTGGCGGCATCCGTCGACGATGCTCGATTTCACCACGCCGGAATATTATCAGCGCATCGCCCGCACGTTGGAAGACGGCAAGATCCAGCTTGCGTTTTTCGATGATCGTCTGGCGCTGCCCGATCTGTACACGGGTGACCACGCCGAGGCCGTGACGGCCGGGGTGCGGGTGGTGAAGATGGACCCGTCGACGATTCTGATGGCGATGGGCATGGCGACGTCGAAGCTTGGCCTCGGGACCACTTATTCCACCACCTACTACGAGCCCTATCACGTCGCTCGAGTTTTCGCGACGATGGACCTAATGTTGAAGGGGCGCGCGGCCTGGAATATCGTCACTTCTCTGAACAGCGCCGAGGCGCTGAATTTCGGCGTCGCCGAACACATGGAGCACGACGCCCGGTACGACCGGGCGGATGAGTTCATGGAGGTCGTGATGGGCCACTGGAACACCTGGGAGGAGGGTTCGCTTGTTCTGGACAAGGCCGGCCGGTTTGCCGATCCGGCGAAAGTTCATCGGCTGGACCATGTCGGCAAATACTTCAGGTCGCGCGGGCCATTCAGCGTGCCGCGTTCGCCTCAGGGGCATCCGGTGTTGATCCAGGCGGGGCAGTCCGGCCGCGGTCAGGCATTTGCGGCGCGGTGGGCGGAACTGGTGTTCGTCATCTACCACAATCTGGAAGCCGGCAAGCAACAATATGCCGGTTTCAAGAACGCCATCGCCGCGGCCGGGCGCGACCCGTCGCAGGTTCACGTGGCGCCCGCGTGCTTTGTGGTCGTTGCTGAGTCCGAAGGTGCGGCGCAGGCCAAGCGAGCGGTCATCGAGGCCTCGTCAAAACCGGTTGATGCGCTTGTGCTAATATCCGAGGTGCTGAACTACGATTTTGGGGCGAAGGGGTATGATGAACCGTTCAGCGACGAGGAACTGGCGGGATTCTCGTGGCATGGTTTCCGTGAGCGGGTGGTGAAATTCTCGGGCAAGCGGAACCCGACGGTGCGGGATTTTGTCGAGGTCTCGGGACGCGGGACGATTGCGGAGCACATGGTGTTTTGCGGCACGCCGACATCAGTGGCGGACCAGATGGACGAATGGTTCACCGCGCCGGCGTGCGATGGTTTCGTTCTGGCGGCGACGCACATACCGGGGGCTTACGAAGATGTTGTGCGGCTGCTGGTTCCGGAGTTGCAGCGACGCGGTTTATTTCAGAAGGAGTACCTTGGGAGCACGTTGCGGGAGAATCTTGGGCTGCCTATTCCCCGCGCGGCCGACTATGTTCGGAGGGCGGCAGAATGAGAAGCCTGCTTTTTGCGCCGGGCAATCATCCTCGGAGGGTTGAAAAGGCCCTGACTCTGGCTGCGGATGGCGTCATCCTGGATCTGGAGGACGCGGTGGCGTTATCGGAAAAGGCTGCGACCCGACCGACGGTGATCGAGGCGTTCGGCAAGGCGCGCGCCGGCAAGCTTTATGTTCGGGTCAATGCTTTGACGACGGAGTGGTGTTACGGCGATATCGTTGCTGTCGTGCGGGACGGGCTTGACGGGATCGTGCTGCCGAAGGTGGAGCACGCGCATGAACTGCTTACGGCCGACTGGCTGATTGGCGCTCTGGAACGTGAGCGCAGGCTTACGGCGGGTCGGATTGACCTGATCCCAATCATCGAAACCGCTCTCGGGATCAGCAATCTTTCGCGTATATGCCGGGCGGGAACGCGTGCGCGGTGCCTGGCGTTTGGGGCGGGTGACTTTACGCTGGATATGGGGATGGTGTGGACTCGTTCCGAGGTGAGTCGCGGGTGGCGGGGATGGAGCCGCCATTGGACACCGTGTGGGCGGATCTGCGGGACAGCGAGGGATTCGTTGCGTCGGCGAAGCACGCTGCCGCGCTGGGTTTTCAGGGCAAGATGTGTATCCATCCGGACCAGATCGGACCCGCCAACGCCGCATTCACGCCGGACGAGGCAGCCGTCGCGCAGGCGAAACGCATTGTCGCGGCCTTTGACAAGGCCGAGGCCGAGGGGCTGGCTTCGATCCAGCTTGACGGCCAGTTCATCGACTATCCGATCGTGCAACGGGCGCGGCGGGTGCTGGGAGCGGCGCGATGATCGATGTGCAGGCGCTGGAGGGGTGCAAGGTCCTGGATGTCTCCACCTTCCTGGCCGGGCCGTTCTGCGCGACGCAACTCGGCGAATTCGGCGCCGACGTGATCAAGATCGAGCTTCCGGTTGTCGGCGATTCCACGCGACGTTTTGGAACCGTTACGCATTGCGGCGACTCGCTGCCTTGGCTGTCGGAATCGCGGAACAAGCGCTGCATCACGCTGGACCTGCGCAAGCCGGATGGGGCGGCGCTGCTGAAGCGGCTGGTCGAGCAGTCCGATGTGATGGTGGAGAACTTTCAGCCGGGGACACTGGAAAAATGGGGTCTGGGTTATGATGTGCTCAGTGTGGTCAATCCTCGGCTGATCATGGTGCGGATCTCGGGTTATGGGCAGACGGGTCCATACAAAGACAGGCCCGGTTTCGGGCGTATCGGAAATGCCTTTGGTGGGCTTTCGTTTTTGGCGGGGTATCCGGACCGAGCACCGGTTACTCCGGGATCGGCAACGATTCCTGACTACATGGCGGGGCTTTACGGGGCGTTCGGCACTTTGTTGGCGCTGCAGGCGCGGGAGAAGACCGGGCGCGGGCAGGTTGTGGATATTGGGCTGTACGAGCCGATCTTTCGGGTCCTGGACGAACTGGCGCCGGCATTTTCCTACAAGGGTTTCGTGCGGCAACGCATGGGGCCTGGGACGGTTAATGTGGTGCCGCACAGCCATTATCCGACGAAGGACGGACGGTGGATCGCCATTGCCTGCACGAACGACAAGATCTTTGCCCGACTTGCGGAGGCGATGGGGCGTCCTGAACTGGCGGAGGATGGAAGCTGGGGCAGACTGGCGGCGCGGGAGCGGGACCGAGCGCTGGTGGATGAAACGGTGGGGGCGTGGACGGTGACGCTGGACCGGGCGGACCTGATGCATCGTTGCGAAAGCAGCCAGGTTCCTTGCGGGCCGGTCTATTCTATTGACGAAATATTCGACGATCCGCAGTACGCGGCCCGAGGCAATATCCTGCGGGTGCGGGACCCTCGGGGTGGCGAACTTGCTGTTCCCAATGTTGTTCCCCGCCTGACGGAAACCCCCGGTCGGGTGAGCTGGCTCGGGATGGAGCTGGGTGCACACAACGCGGAAGTCTACCAGGGGCGGCTGGGCCTGACGGAGGAGGAGCTTGGGCGGCTGCGGGCGGCGGGGGTGATATGAAGCCACGACGCGGAATGACTTTTCGGTTTTCCGTTATCGAGCGCCAAACTGTTTTAGTTCCGCATGTGCCGCATCTGGTTCCGCATGTGCCGCGTCGAAGGGTGCCGGGTTGAAGTGCTCCAACGCCAAGTCCGTCCATACGCCGTGAGCGGTTCTTCGATGAGCTTGGTCATACCCCAGCCCACCAACACGCAAACTGGCAAAGCCGCTATTGTAACGAGCCATTGAGCAGACGTCGCCAGGTCGGGCTCCGTTCCAAGGATAAGCCCATGCATAATGCCCAGCACCGGCAGATGTGAGAGGTACAGGCAGTAGCCGTTGTTGCCAAAAAACTGTAGTGTTTTGGAATCGTATACGCGCGCCTCGGGAGTTCCATTGATGATGCAAAGCAGATAGGCAGAGCAGGCAATGGCTATCAAAAGCGGCATGACGGCGTCAAATAAAGGCAAACTAGCTGGATGTAAAAGCCCGCACGCGAGAAGGATGATGATCGGGGCTATCCGCAAGACCGGAATGATACGCGACCAAGGGATACCGTCCGCTTGAAAAGCACTCGCCGCCAGCAATCCGCAAGCGAGGGCGTCTGCTTTCCCTGGCAGCAGTGCGTAGGCTATATACGCATTGCCGTCGCCTAAAAATATCGCCAGCCGCAGGCCGAGCGACGCCATGCCGACTGAGATTAATGCCGGAACGAGCCATCGGCTCGGCAGGAAAACGATCGTCACCGGGATCAGTAAGTAGAAATGTTCCTCGACGCCAAGCGTCCATGTCGGCGCCAGCCAGTGCGCTCCGATAGAGTGGGTTGTCGCCATGAAGACCCCTTGGACAAATGTCAGGTAAGACCACAAGGGAAATATCCGCGTCGACCCAAGCCTGTGGCAACCATGCAATTAACGGGCTGACGAATAGAACCGTGAGTATATAAGCGGGCAGTATCCGGCAGAACCGGCGTATGTAGAAAACCACGAAGAAATTTGAGTGGTGTTTTCGCTCAAGGATGAGCTTACCTATAAGAAAGCCATTAGCACGAAGAACATGCTCACAGCAATCCAACCGACCATCACGGCGCGAAATCCATGTGTAATTTCGCCGAAGTAGTGTGATATAATAACCATAATCGTCATCAGCCCGCGCAGACCGTCCAGGCTCGTAATCCGGCGGTTCTGGGTGGGCTTCTGACCGGCTGTATCTTGAAATCCCATCACGGCTCCTTCTCAATAAGGACATTACCATATATAAATATCGTATCTAAATCATATCGAAATGTCTATCAGGATGTTGTGCGCATATACCAGGGTTGCAGACGGTTGTGATGGGTCCGCACCGCCGCATCACGGTCGGACCGGCGAGACCCAGGCCTAGGGTGGAGGTTGATGGCAATGGCCTTCTTCGACATGATACTCTCGGCGTTCAACGTGACCATACTGGCGACCTTCAGCGTCCACGCGGCCCGCGTCCAAGGCCATGTGATTTTCTGGCAGCCTGGCGGTCCGCGAGAGTCTTGCATCGGCAACGCCCCCCGTGCCAACACAAGACCGCACGCCACACCGCATGGGAGCGGCCGCATGGACGCCGAACGGATTGAGACCGCCAGCGTGGACGAACTGCGCGGCCTCCAACTGGTGCGCATGCGGGATGTTGTTCGCCGTGTCTATGAGCAGGTACCGCACACCAGAAAGCGTTTCGACGCCGCCGGCGTGCAACCGGAGGACCTGCGCTGTCTGGAGGACATCGGGAAATTCCCGCTTACCGCGAAGGAGGATCTGCGGCAGAATTATCCGTTCGGCCTGTTTGCCGTCCCGATGGAGCGGATCGTGCGGATTCACGCCTCCAGCGGGACCACGGGCAGGCCAACGGTGGTTGGGTATACGAAGGCCGACATCGAGACATGGTCTCAGCTTGTGGCGCGTTCGATCCGGACTGCGGGGGGACGAGCATCGGACAAGATCCATGTCGCCTACGGGTATGGGCTGTTCACCGGCGGACTTGGCGCGCATTACGGCGGCGAGTACCTGGGGGCGGCGGTCATTCCGGTCAGTGGGGGATTCACCGAACGGCAGGTGCAGATCATCGATGACTTCAAGCCTGACATCATCATGGTGACGCCGTCGTATATGCTGGCGATTGCCGATGAGTTCGACCGGCAGGGACTGGATGCTCGCGAGTGCAGTCTGCGCCTGGGTATTTTTGGCGCCGAACCGTGGGGCGAGGGTATGCGCGACGAACTGGAACGCCGCCTGGGGCTGGAGGCGCTGGATATCTATGGACTGTCGGAGGTTATGGGACCCGGTGTCGCGCAGGAATGCGCTGATTCGAAAGATGCGCTGACGATCTGGGAGGACCATTTCTATCCAGAGATCATTGACCCTGCCTCCGGGCTGCCTGTTGCGGACGGTGAGGCGGGCGAACTGGTCATTACGACTCTGACCAAGGAGGGCATGCCTTTGATCCGATACCGGACGCGCGACCTGACGCGGCTGCTGCCGCCGGCCACGCGCGCGATGCGGCGGATCGAGCGCATCAGCGGCCGCAGCGACGACATGCTGATCATCCGCGGCGTCAACGTCTTTCCATCGAATATCGAAGCCGTTCTGGCCAAGGAAGAGAAACTGGCGCCGCATTATTTGCTGGAGTTGCGGCGGCCGGGGAGTCTGGATGAACTCGATGTCGTTGTGGAAACCCGAGCGGCTCTGGCGGGAAGACTGAGCGGGAGCGAACTGGGGGAACTGGAGCGGCGGGCGGAACATCTGATCAAGGTGTCCGCCGGCGTGACGACCAAGGTGCGGGTGGTGGAGCCGGGGACACTGGAACGCTCACAGGGCAAGGCGAAACGCGTCATCGATCTTCGGCACAAGGACTGACCCGGATGCAACCCAAGCTTGGAGATCGTTCCGCGCGCGAGCAGTTTCTGCGCGAGCGGGTCGAGGCGGTTTATGCGACGCTGACCGGAGGTTCGACCCGGTTCGTGCGGCTCGAGGATCTGGTGCAAGCGGCGGCGGATGCCTTCCCGGGCCTGGTGCCGACGCGGGCGCAGCTTGCGGCTGAGGCCGCGTTGCCGCTGAAGGAGAAGCAGGGCCTGGAGATCGACCAGAGCCTGTTGCTTGCGCACATCCTGGCCCACCCTCGCTGCGGCACCCATCTGTGCCATGCCATGCTGCTGCCGCGGCCGGAGACAGCGGCAGCGCTGGCGATGCTGGACGCACAGGGTTTCGTCGATCTTGGCCCCGTGCGGGTCGAACGGCACGGGCGGGCGGCGCACCTGCTGAGCAGCAACGTGCGCTATCTGAACGCGGAAGACCAGGGCACGATCGATGCGATGGAGATTGGGGTCGATGTGGCAACGCTCGATCCGGGGACCGAGATCGCGGTGCTGCGCGGACAGCCGGTGCAGAATGCCAAATATGCCGGCCGGCGGATCTTCGGCAGCGGCATCAACCTGACGCATCTTTATTACGGTTCAATTCCGTTCCAGTGGTATATCCAGCGCGAGCTGGGCTTCGTGCACAAGTATTTCCGCGGTGTCGCCTCGCCAGACGTGCTGCCTGATGACGTGAACGGGGCTGGGGTGGAGAAGCCGTGGATCGCGGCGGTGGAGGGATTTGCGATCGGCGGGCACTGCCAGATCCTGCTGACGATGGACTATGTGCTGGCGGCGGAGGACGCGTTCATGACGTTGCCGGCGCGTAAGGAGGGGATCATCCCCGGTGCCGCCAATCTCAGGCTGCCTCGGTTCACCGGCGACCGGCTGGCGCGGCAGTTGATCCAGGCCGAACGGCGCCTGCAGTGCGACAGTTCGGAAGGTCGTTTGATCTGCGACGAGATCGTGCCGGCGGGTGACATGGACGCGGCGATCGATCGCACGGTGAGTATGCTGACGAGTGCCGGGGCGGTTGGCGCGATCGGCAACCGTCGGGCGTTCCGTGTCGGGGTGGAGCCTTTGGACGTATTTCGCCGTTACTGCGCCGTTTATGCGCGCGAGCAGGCGTTGTGCCATTTCAGTGCCGCACTGATCCATAATCTTGAGCAGAACTGGGGTGCGGGTGGCCGATCGAGGGGATGAAATGCTTGATGGGCGCTTATGGAGTTGTGCTGGCCGTGGCTGGGTCCCATGAGCACTACCCAGTACCCTAGTACACCTCGTCGGAAATCCGAACCCCTTTGGACATCTCACGCCACCAGCGGCTTACCCTTCATCGTCCAGCGGAACGGCTTCGCCATCGTGGCATTGAAGTAGCCGATGAAGCTCTCGATCCTCTGCTGGAGATGCTCCTTGGATGTGAAGTTACCGCGGCGCAGCAGTTTGCGGACCAGGATCGAGAACCAGATCTCGATCTGGTTGAGCCAAGACGCGTGCTTGGGCGTGAAGTGAAAGGTGATCCGGTGACTGGCATCACGCAGGAACGCCTCGCGTGTCGCCATCGACTG
>JBEKLE010000406.1:0-6092 GCA_050010355.1 Rhodopila sp.
AAATCGGATTCGCGCTCCGTGTAAACAATTAGAGTCTTGCCGTGAAACTGCGGAAACTGCTGGAGAGCCGAGTCCCGCAGTTCCAGTTCAACGAAACCGCTGGCGGCTTCGATACGGATGAGATGGAAAGCCAGCAGCCCGGCGCTCAAGCCGCGTCCCAAAGCCTTGCCCAGCGCCTCTTTGGCGCACCACATCCGCAAAGCCCACTCCCGCCTCGCATCCGGCAGCAGCGCCTCCAGGAGGCCGCGTTCATCCGGGCTGAAAGCGATGGATTCGAAATCGCCCCGGCGATGCGCCAGGCTTTCCAGATCGACGCCAACCCGCGCCTCCGGATCGAGGACCGCCAGAGCCACTGCGGTGCCATGGCTGTGGGCGATGGAAAGAGCGGGGGCCGCTGCCCCGCCCCGCGCGCATTTTACCAACGGCCTGCCGTACGGGTCCGGCACAATCTCAATCTCTTCAGGCAGCAGGCTCAGATCCAAATCCCGCTTCAGCAGCGACCGCACGGCTTGCTTCGCGGCAGCGCGGCCGAGCAGCCATTCGTGCCGGCGTTTCTCCACCGCGCGCATCGACGTCCAATGCTCGCGCTCACCCGAACTCAGGATCATGTCCGCCAGCGCATTCGGCTCGCATGGCAAGGCATCCAGGCGGCAGCAGACAGACGGCGGCCACTGCGTTTGTGTCACGGACGAATCGTAAACCCTGCTGCCAAAGGCATTCATAAATAAGGCCGGCCGTGTGGAACTGACTACTGGACTGCGGTGGCTGAAACCGGGGCCTCCGCTTGCGGACGGTATTCTCTATCGTAATACTCGCGAACCCATTCGCGGTTGAGCTCCTCGCCGGAACGCAGAGTAATTTCCTGGCCGCACTGGGAGCATTTCATGCGAAAACCCATCGACGGCGCCATGGCCCCGCCGCACGATACGCATTCCGCCGGCGTATACTCGGCCAAGCCTTGAATCATCCGCACCCAAGTCCCAACCTTCAGAAAGTAAGCCTGCAAATCCTTCACGGCGACCTCGCCTTCGAAGGCCCCGGCGTCGGCCTCCGGCATGCGCTGCAACAGGAGCCGCTTCCCTTCCTCGGTGAGGTACCCGTCCTTCTCCAAAATGTCAGGACCGAAAACTTCGACAGCGGTCTCCAGAATGGACTTGTCGGGCAGGAAAATATGAAACTGGGTTTCCGTCTCCATGGTGATCTCGATCAGATCGAGAGACTCCGCACCCAAGTCGTTCAAGTGGGCGTCCATGGCGACCTGCGACGTTTCAATGCGCAAGCTTTTCGCGACGATCTGGGCAAACTTATCGAACACCTCCGATTCAGTCATATTGGGCATCCAGACTTCTCCTTCGAAGCATTCGTGCCGGTCTATCCGGTCCAGGCGCGCACCGCTAGTACGGCGTTCTGGCCGCCAAAGGCGAACGCATGCGCTAAAGCGGCGCGAACCGTCGCGGCGCGGCTTTGGTTGGGAACATAGTCCAGGTCACACTGTGGATCCGGCGACCGCAGATGCATGGTGGGCGGGACATGGCCCTCGGCGATGGCCTTTACTGCGCAAATTACGTTACAAACGCCCGCCGCGGAAATGGTGTGGCCGATTTGGCCCTTGTTCGAGGATACCATCAAACGCTTGGCATGCGGACCGAAGGCGCGCTTGATCGC
Source organism: Rhodopila sp. (assembly GCA_050010355.1). Classification (GTDB taxonomy): domain Bacteria; phylum Pseudomonadota; class Alphaproteobacteria; order Acetobacterales; family Acetobacteraceae; genus Rhodopila. Next base: position 1,666 of record JBEKLE010000406.1, read on the forward strand.
CGCCGTCTCAATCGGGTCGTTCTTGGGGGTGGATGTGCCGTGCGCGGCGATGTAATCGACCTCTTCCGGTGCGAGGGACGCCTGCTGCAGAGCAATCGAAATAGCTCGAGCTTCGGCGCTGCCATCCGGAGAAGGATCGGTGAGTGTATAGGCATTCAAGCTCGAACCGTAGCCCGCCAGTTCGGCGTAGATGTGCGCGCCGCGCGCCCGCGCGCTCTCGGCGGTTTCTAGGAGCACGGCGCCGCCACCTTCACCCATCACGAAGCCGTCCCGCTGCCGGTCGAACGGCCGGGACGCCACTTCCGGGTCCGGGCTACGGCTGAGGGCTCCCAACAGGCTGAACGCCAGTATGGGCAACGGACTGACCAGCGCGGCCGCTCCACCGGCCAGCATGGCTTTCACTTTCCCCAACCGCACCAGCCGGAAAGCTTCGCCGATGGCGTGCGAACTCGCCGCACAGGCCGTATCCATCACGAACGCCGGTCCGGCAAGCTTCAGCACCTTGGCCGGAACGCTCGCAATCATATCGCCCAGGCGGCGATAGAAACTGTTATCCGGCTGCCGGCCTTCACGGGCGAACCGGGCCATATCCAGCGCCGGACTGTCCGGTTTACGAAGCTGGAAATAGTGCTTCATCAGGGACATGTCGAGGTAGTTGACACTGGTCCCTACAGCGATGCCGATGTCCGCCGCGGTCCAGCCGAGAGGTCTCTCCCAGGCCTGGTCCAGTTTGGCGTCCGCCAAGGCCTCACGCCCGACCGGCAAAAACAGCCGCACGCCACGGCGGCACCACGCCGCGGGAATCGACTCGGCGCCGGTCTCCCGCGGGACGTGTCTTACCTCGGCCACGACTTTGGTGTTGTACTCCGATGGGTCCCAGAAACTGAGGGGGCCGATGCCGTTATCGCCCGCCAGCAGCCGCTGCCAGCAGGTGCGCAAATCCGGACCGAGCGACGTGCTCATGCCCATTCCGGTGATGACCACTCTGTGCATCGGCGTTCCGCATTCGGCTTTCCAGCTATCGGCCCTCAGTTAACGGCCTGGCGAAAATCTAGCCGGCGACGCGCAATTCCTCGCCTTCTTCCTTCACGATTTCGGCCGTGTCGCGCAACAGGAATCCTTGCTTGATCAAGTATTCCATGATGATCTCGGCGTTCTCCTGCGGAGTTGTCTTGCCGGTCATCAGAGTGATCTCCGGATTGAGCGGCGCCTCGTACGGATCGTCCACGCCCGTGAAACCCTTAATGATGCCCGCACGTGCCTTACCGTAAAAGCCCTTTACATCGCGCTGCTCGCAAATCTCGACCGGCGTATCCACAAAGGTTTCGATGAAGGCGTCGTTGCGCATCATGGCCCGCACCCGATTGCGGGTTTCGCGATATGGGCTGACCGCCGCGCAAATTACCGCGCCGTGGTGCCGCACGATTTCCGATGCCACGTAGCCGATCCGCATGATGTTAGTGTCGCGGTCTTCCGCCGAAAAGCCTAAACCCTTCGACAGGTGCGTGCGCACCACATCGCCGTCCAGAACCGTGATCGAACGGCCGTGTTCCATCAGCATGACCGTCAGAACGTCGGCAATGGTGCTCTTGCCCGCGCTGGGCAGGCCCGTGAACCAGATACAGAAGCCTTGCTTGTTGCGCGCGGGGTAGGCCGAACTCAGAATTTCGGCGGTTTCCTTGCGCGTGAACCACGGCGGCAGCAGGCGCCCCTTGGTCAAATAGTTGTCCCGCACCTGGGTGCCCGAAATGGAGAAGACTTTGCGGTTGGGCTGGACCTCGGTGATCTGCTCGTAGCGATCCTCGTCGGCCAGGTAGACCATCTCTTCATAAGGCAGGCATTTGACGCCGATTTCGTCGGCGTGCTGCTTCAGCAGTTCGCGGGCGGCGGCGGGATCGTAAAAAGGCTTGCCCTTGGAGTTCTTGCCTGGGCCTGCATGGTCGCGGCCCACGATGAAGTAGTTGCAACCGAAGTTCCGCCGGATGATGGCGTGCCAGATCGCTTCGCGCGGACCCGCCATGCGCATCGCCAGCGGCAGCAGGCTCAGCAGCGTGGTCTTCGGGTCGTAATAGTTCTCGATCAGAGCTTTGTAGATACGCACCCGTGTGTAGTGATCCACATCGCCGGGTTTCGTCATACCCACTACCGGGTTGAGCAGCAGGTTGGCGCCGGAATCCTGAGCGGCGCGCTTGGTCAGTTCTTCGTGAGCCCGGTGCATGGGGTTGCGGGTTTGGAAAGCCACCACATCGGAGTTCCCCATGGTCGACAGCAGCTCCCGCACTTCCGCGGGATCGCGCCGTAATTCCGGAAAATCGAAGTGCTGCGGCATTTCGAGCACCTTGAGCGGCCCGCTCAGGCGGTACTTGCCCCAGGAGAGCATTTCCCGGTAGGTGGGGTGTTCCTCGTCGTCGCATCCCAGGCCCTTGGCCGCCTCTTCATGCGCGTCGGCCTCGAAGATTTCGTCCACGCGCATCCACGCGATCAGGTTGTTGTTGGCGTTGCGTAGCGCGATTTCCTGGCCTTCTTTGATCCCATCAAGCTTGGCCACAGGCAAGGTGATCGGGATCGACCAGATCAGTCCGTTAGCCAGCCGCATGTTGTTCAACACGCTGTCATAATCGGCCTTGCCCATGAAGCGGTCCAGCGGCGAGAACCCGCCGAAGGCCAACAATTCCAGGTCGCACAAACTGCGCGGCGAAAGCTGCAGGGTGGTTCCCGCGCCGGCGCGGCGCGCCAAATCTTCACGCTCGCTCCCAGTGACCCGAAGGTTGACGAGCTTGCCGCCGTACGGCGTGTTTAATTCGACTTTATTCTTGGATTCCATGTTTCTCCGAAAAGTTCATTCCTTTATTAGATTTCGTGCGGCGGACAGGAGCGCAGCGAAAGGCAAGACCAACATTTAGAATACCCTGCCGGCTGGCGTCACGGCAGGCTGCAAGTACCAAACCCGTATGGTACCGGCCTCCCTTTTGAACCTATACTTCCGTCGTCGCGATGCTGAATTCTTAATGCGTTCGTCCACAGCCGACTTCACTGCGGCTATGCGCCAGGAGGCTGCATCCTTGCATGGATTCGGCCTTCTCAATGCCCGCCAGATCCAATAGCGTGGGAGCGATATCCAGCAAATGCATCCCTTCTATTTCACCCCGCACCGGCGAGTTGGGAGCCGCCAGCAAAAAGCTGCCAAACTGCGCGTGATTGCAGTCGTCCGGGCCGGTGTCGTTCTCCTGCAGATAAAGCGAGTCATACCCCAACCCGCCGATCGAGCGCCAGTATAGCGCCCCGAAATGTACAATCAAATCCGGCGGCACGTTGCGCAGGCTGCGATACAGATCGCGCGGCTGGAACACCAGCGATCCCATTGGTTCGCCCCGATCGTCGCGTAACGCGTGGAAACGCGCCGTCATGTCCTGAATCAAATCGTCGTATTCCGATTCCGGTACGATTCCCTGCGGCTCGCGTCCTTCCACATTGAAGAAAACCCGCGCGTAATATCCGCCTTCGCTCCAAACTTTCGTGTGCTCCCAGTCCACCAGGGACGGCGAAAAAGGAGTCGGCTTGGTGGTCGGCTCTTTCAATACCAGCAATCCCTCGCGGCGCAGCCATTCATTCACGCAGAAACCGCCTTCCAGCCGCTGCGCGCCATGATCGGAAACCACCAGGACTTGAGTATCGTCGTCCAGCAACTCAAGCAGGTTGCCGATCTCCTGGTCGACATACGCATAGTAATCGCGGATGAGGTTTTCGTAGGGATTGCCGGGCTCGTACTGGCGATGTTGCTTATCGTGATACTTCCAGAAACCGTGGTGGATGCGGTCGACGCCGATTTCGACGAACTGGAAGTAGTCCCATTCCAGGGTGGCCATCAAGTACCGGATGACCTCGAAATGCTTCCGCGTCATGTCGTAAATCTGGTCGCGAAGCCAGTCCTTGTTGTCCGTTCGGAAGCCTTTGACATCTACCGGGTATTCTCCCACCAGACGGTCGATCTCCTGCCGGACGCTGGCCGGGTAGGTGTAGTCGTGAGTCTTGGTGTCGGGGGTCATGAAGCACCCGACATTGACCCCGTTCATACGCCGCGGCGGATAACTGGGCGGTACGCCGATCACCACCACGTTCTTGTGCTGGGCTCCGATAACGTCCCAGATGGCGGTCTGCTGAATGGAACTGGAGTTGACTACGGAAAGCCCGTGGTAGGAGTAATCTTTGCGGTTGCGAAAACCGTAAACCCCCAGGGATCCCGGGTCCTGACTGGTCGACATGCACATCCAGGCAGGCACGGTTATGGGCGGAATCACACTTTCCAGCCGGCCATAACAGCCGCGCTCCATCAAAGCCCGGATATTATTCAATCCAGGGTGATGGAATAGAATCTCGGGAGCTGCGCAATCCAGCCCAATGACAAGAGTCTTCACGTCATGCCTTCT
>JBEKLE010000407.1:0-6074 GCA_050010355.1 Rhodopila sp.
GAGGATGTGAACGAACGCCCACACAAGCCACGTCAGGAAGCCGCTTGTGCGCAGCCAGCCCCGCTCCAGCACCGCGTAGTTCTTGCCAACGACGGCCATGTTGCCCTGGTTGAAATAGCGGAACGGACGCTTGACCTTCCGCCCCTTCAAGTCGTCGGCGATCAGCCGTCCGACGTACCCCCTTCCTGAATCGCCGCTTGCGCCACACCCGGCACCGGATGTTCGTTTTGCGTCACCGACGCCGCATCGCCGACGACGAACACGCCCGGCATATCCACGACATTCAGAAAGGGGGCTACGAGAGCCCGTCCCGCGCGGTCGGTCTTGCCGCCAAGCATTTTGGCAACCGGCGACGCCGCAACACCCGCAGTCCACAACACCGTGGCGCTCGGGATCCTCGTTTCGCCGGCGATAACGCCGTGCTCGTCAATGGTCTCGACCTTGACCCCCGTCACGACCTTCACGCCGAGCTTCGTGAGCCGTTGTGTAACTCTACGGGACAGTGGCTCGGCAAAAGTCGGCAGGACTCGGCTGGCCGCGTCGAGCAGAATGATGGCGCTCTGCGACGGATCAATGCGGCGGAAGTTTCCGCTCAACGTGACCCGCACCATTTGCGCCAAGGACGCCGCGAGTTCCACGCCGGTGGGACCCGCACCGACCAGCACGAAGGTCATCTGCCGCGCGCGTTCGCCCTCGTCATCGGTCGTTTCAGCCAGTTCGAACGCACCCAGGATTTTGGCCCGGATCGTCCCGGCATCGCTGAGACTCTTGAGCCCCGGCGCATATTGCGCGAACTCATCGTGTCCGAAGTAGCTCGGGTGCATGCCGGTCGCGACCACCAGATAATCGAACGCGATGTTGCGGACGCCTACGCCGGGGGAGGACGCCTTGATCGTGCGGGAAGCAGCGTCGACGCCCGTAACCTCCGCCAGCAGTACGCTGAGGTTTCGCTGCTTCACCTCGAGCTGACGGATTGGCGCGGCGATGTCAGCGGGAGAGAGGAGCGACGTCGCCACCTGATACAGCAGCGGTTGAAATATGTGGTGATTGCGGCGGTCGATCAGGACGACCTCGGCATCGGCCCGCCGCAGCGCGTGCGCCGCCGCGAGTCCGGCAAAACCGCCGCCGACGATCACGACACGCTTGCGCCCTGGCGACGGCCCGTCGACCACGGCTGTTGCTTCCTCAGACCGATTGTCCGCCGGCCTCGCGCTCATGGATTGCCTCGCTCGCGCTCGTTGTCATTCATGGCTTCAGCAACTCCATTTCGGGATGGGTTCTCCGAACGCGCCCGCCATTCGGGTTTGCTCGATCCTCGTGGCGCAAGCATCGTCACGAAGAGTGCGGGGTGTCCGCGACATGACCACGTGCTCGGTAAGCCCCTGATACGTGCCCATGGCGTCTCCGCCGTGAAACAAGTCGTGTGCTACGGATGTCTCACTCCGCACGGGGGTCATGCCGTCTATTTGCAAATTTCACTTTGGTCAGAAGCGACTCATCTGGCTGCAGCCGCTTCTTCACTCAGCTACAACTTCGTGCGTGCGCCTGTCTTCAGACGCTTGTCTTCGGACGCTTGGTGCGCAGTTCGATAAGCCCGAGCAGAATCTCGTCCCGCTCCGTCTCCAGCTCCCCGATGGTGCGCGATCCGACCTCGGCGTGAACACTGTCGATGAGCTTCTTCTGCACTTCGGGCGTCAATTCCGGCTGACCAAGACTCTTCCACCAGGCTGTGATGGGACCGACAAACTGGTGAAAGAAGTGCTCGATGCCGCCCTGGCCCCCGCCGAGATGGTTGAGCATCATGTTGCCCATGATGCCCCAACGCAGCCCCGGCCCCCAGCTTAACGCTGTGTCAGCGTCGGCTGCGCTGAGAACACCTTCGGAAACGAGATAGTAAACTTCGCGCATAATTGCCGCCTGCAGGCGGTTGGCGACATGCCCCGGCAATTCCTTGTGCAGCCGAACCGGCTGTTTTCCCAGTTCCGCATAGAATTGTAAGGCGCGCTGAATCGCCTCTTCGGACGTCTTCGCGCCGCCGACGATCTCGACAAGGGGGATCAAATGAGGCGGGTTGAAAGGATGCCCGATCACACAACGCTCGGGGTGCGAGCGGCAGCCCGACTGGATCTCGCTCATCGTGAGGCCGGAGGAACTCGATGCGATGATCACGTCGGGTGGCAACAGTTCGTCGAGCTGGGCATAGAGCTTTATCTTGAAATCAATTCGCTCCGGCCCGTTCTCCTGGACAAGGCCCACGCCTCTGACCGCCTCCGCAACATCGGGCGTGAAGGTCAGTTTCGATTGTGATGCGCCAGGTGCCAGACCCAACCTCTTCAGGGCCGGCCAAGCGGTTGCAACGAAGCTTTTCAGCGTGCCCTCTGCGTTCGGGGCGATATCGGTCGCCACGACTTCCAGGCCTTTCGCCAGGAACAGCGCCGCCCAGCTAGCGCCGATGACGCCAGTGCCGATAATGGCGACGCGGGTTATGGGTTTGTTGTGAGACATGGTCAATTCTCCTTCGATCGGAATTTCAGATTTTGGCGTACGCGATGCCGGTAAGGTTGCCCTCCGCGTAGAGCAGCGTTTGCTGATTGGATCCGTCGAGATCGGCCCTGTAGACCGAGCCCGCGAAATCAGTGACGAACATCCGACCGCCTTTCAGATCCAAGGCCAGGCCGATGCCCTCCATCAGGTTGGAGAACACGATTTCGGGCGCTTCGCGGTTGCCCGGCGGAGCATCGAGCGGCGCACGGTTTACCGTGTTGCCGCGGGGCGGGTTCCCACGATCCGTCCAGTACAGCGTACGCGTGGTCGGATCGATATCCAGATCGATCGGCTCGGGCAGCCCGTCATACAGCAGTTCGATGTCCTGGCGATTCGCTGGCGTCTGGCCGGTTGGAGTCTCGATATTGGCGCGGGAGATCCGCCCCGTGCCAGAATTGTCGCTGCCTTTCTGTGTCCAGTAGAATTTTCCGCCCTCGACATCGAGGGCGATGCCTACGCACCACTTCCTCAGATCCGGTCCCGGTCGGGGATCGCCCTGGCTCGTATCGATGAGGGTCTCGAGGTTCGTACCATCAAGGTTGACGCGCATCACGCGCATGCCTTCGCGGTCGCACCAATAGAGCTTGCCGTTTTTCTTATCGAGCTGGATCTGCTTCGGAGTGAACGTGCCGCCTTTGGGAACAATCACCTCACGATTGTTTCCGTCAACGTCGGACCGCTCGACGGAGCCATCGTTGAGATTAAAAACCCCCATATTGGTCCAGTAGATATGGCCGGCTGCAACATCGACCGCTATCCCATCCGGGTGACGGCAATTGGTTACGATGACCTTCCGGTCGCCCCCCTCCGGGGTCATCGAGTGGATGCGACCGCCACTCAGCTCAAGCATGAACAGTCGGCCCATAGTGCTCCTTCTGCTGGACCCAGTCTTTTCGTTGGCACTGAACGCTTTCGTCATGTTATTCTCCTTTAGTTTCTGAAGAGCGACCGCGAGGCATTATCGGCAACCACCGCTGCTTCCACGCTCGTGAGAACTTGCGGCAGGCGCGCGATGGGTCGCCTGGCAGCCGCTTGCGCAATCAGGGCAGATCGTTACGGATCGTCAGATCTGACTCGCTCACGCCGCGAGCCACTCAGGCCTGCTAGAGCCGCGCGGAACCAACACGGTGTTGAACGAACCCGGTGTGCGTGACATCAGCACTTGGTCCGTCATGCCCTGATAGGTACCCAAGGGTGTTTCGGCCGTGAACAGATCCGGTGCGACGTAGCTGTGCTCTTCGGTTGAGCCCGCGGTTGCCTTCGCATAAGCCTTGTCAAAGATCCCGAGCGACATCAGCCACAGGACGGTCCTGGTCAACGAGACCACGACCCGGTAGCTTCCGCCCTCGATCGCCCGGCGGCGGAGCGCCGCGAGCACGCCGATCGCGGCGAGCCAGCCCACGACATTGTCGCAAATGGGTAGGATCGGGGGTGTTTGAGGCCGACTGAGCGTTCCTTCGAGAGCGAACAAGCCGGCCACGGTCGCCCCAATCTCATCGAAGCCCGGGCGATTCGACCATGGGCCCTTGGTGCCGTGAGGAACCACCGTCGCATGAATGAGTCCGGGCTTGCGTGCGCACAGTTCCTCGGCCTCGAGACCGTGCAGCTTCAGGAAGCCGGGCCGCTTGTTCGCGAAGAATACATCGGCCTTGGACAGCAGTTGATCGAATCTGGCGCGATCCTCTTTGGAGTTGTCCAGTATCGTCGATCGCATGCCGACCTGCGCATCCCAGGCAAATGCCTCGAATTCTGAGTCGTTGGGGCGCCAGATATTGAGGACGTCGGCCCCGTGATAGGCCAAAGTCCTACCGAGTGTCCCACCAGCAATCACGTGCCCCATGCCAAATGCGCGGACGCCATCCAAGGGATGCTTGCCGCCGCGCGACAGTGGCACTGGCTCGCCCTCGCCGATCTTTTCGAGCGTGATCAACGGCATGTGAGCGAGAACCTCGGAATACTGCAGCTCCCGCCGAAACTCCTCGTTGGAGCGCACCTTCGCCAGCACGAGACCCTGCTCTGCCGCAGCCGTCTCCAGTTCGTCGGCGCGCCACTGGAGAACGGCGTTGTCGATCGACTCGGAGCTCTCGCTGCATCTGAGGAAGTTGAGCGTGCGCGCGCGCAGCTTCGGATAGAAATCCAGAACCATCACATGCCGGCCATCGCGCGTCTCGCGGAGGTTTAACGGCTGCTTAAAGAATGGGCTGCCTGCATAGCCCCACGCAGAGGGCGGCCGACCGTTGATGGTCTCCCACTTTTGCTCATTAAAGCCGCAAAAACGGCGCAGCGCCTTCCTCACATCCACCGCGACGTCCTGGCCTTCCCCAGTGCGGTGCTTCCACAGTGCCGCAACCGCGACGCTGGTCGCTGCCAGGCTGATCGCCGACATCGAGCCAAAGCGGAACCGACTGGGAATGATGGGATCCTGCCCGTAAAATGCAAGCTTGCCGCCGCCATCGGCGACCGTCAGGCCGACATCCCCGAGCACATCGTTTACGGCCTCGTGCAGGTCGAATTCCGGCGATGTCTCGGGATTGGCCAGCTTCGTCTCGAGTGTCTCAGTCAAACCCCGGCGCGCGCGACCGTGAGTCGATTTTTCAGTCACATCATTCATTGCGCTCTCCACAGATGGTGCTGGCCAATTCATTGTCTCCTTCAGGTCTCGACGGACGCCAACGCTTCCGTCTGCGGACAAAGTTGGGCCAACGCGGCGCATGACGCGATCACCAGAGCGGGGGGTACAGGGAATTGGCTAGGGGAGTTGCCAGGCCCTAGCAGCCTTATGTGGACGGCCTAAGGCTGAGCCATGAGGCAAACCTGGTCAGCGATACTGGCGGACGGCCGGTCGGACGGGCCAATGGTTGGACTAGCCCGACCGTAGGTTTAGTCCGACCAGCGACGCAGCCTGCGTCTGCGGGGAGAGCATGCAATCCTGTGGGGTTCATTACGCCGCCAATGCGACTGCGTCATCGTTGTTTGCGGGGCGGAAGCCGGGATAACGACGACGGAAGGCGTCCTCGATCGTATCGTTCAGCACCGCTGTCCGCACGTCGAGGAAGGGCTGCACCGTCATCCTGTTCCAGCGCATCTGCTGCTTCTTGTTCATGCGTTTGGCGATGATCTCGTTGACCGAACTCTCCACGAACGCCGTCGAGATCGCCTCACCACGCCGACGCCGGGCGGCGTAATGCACCAGCGCACCCTGGTTCCTCTCGAGGTAGCCCAGCAACTCTTTGGCATGGTGCTCCAGGCGCCCGATGCCAGCCACGCCGCTTATAGAGGTACGCCGCGCCCAGCGGCATAGCGCCGCGAGTTTGCGCCGGCATCCCGGCCAGCGCCCGTGCCAAAGGCGCCACTTCGCACGCTCCAGTCCGCGAACCGCCTCGGCGGCCAGGTGCTCGTCGGCCGCGGCAAGGCCGCGAGCGGCCTGCAGCGCGTGTTCGAAGCGTATTGCAGCATGCCACCAGTCCAGAACGACTGTGGCATTCGGCAGCGCCTCGCGTTGCAGCCGCCACAGCCCAGCGTCGCCGTCG
>JBEKLE010000408.1:0-6066 GCA_050010355.1 Rhodopila sp.
GGGCCGCGAGCACCCGATCGACCGCGAGCTGCAGATTGGTGCCTTTGAACTCGGACAGGCGATGGCCGGTCAGGTCCTCGATCGTATGGATACCCGACCCGGGGCGCACCGCGAGATAGATGGTGTCGCGCACCTTGTCGGTGAGCAGGTAGTGGGTCCGCAGCCCGTTCGCCCGGCCGACGATCGCCGGAAGATCGCCGAGGCCGGCGGCGAAATCGAGATGCCCGGCCGCCAGCGATTCATTCAGCGCCGGGCCGGCGCCGCGAAAGAACGTCCATTCGATTTTGATGTCGGGGTCTTGGGCGAACGCGTCGTCGATGTAATGGCCCGCATGGGCGACGGCGACGATATCGCCGCTGGCGAAGGGGCGGTTATCGGCCCCGACGCCCGGATAGCCGATCCGGATCGTGACGGGATCCGCGGCGGCGGTGGCGGCGGCCAGCCCCAGCGTTATGCCGAACAGGGCAGCGGCTATGCTTGCTGCCGGGGCAGACTTGCGGCCGCGCGTCGTTCGGCGTGGTTCCCGACGGGGTGTCTCAGGCATGTCTGCTTTTACTCGTCATAGAGGTTGTGCTGGCCTATGCGGAGGGAACCCCGTTTCCGGGTCACTTTGTGATATACCTGATGTGATAGGTGATCAACCATTTACACACTTTCCGACGACAGATTATTGTCCGAATTATGAGGTGGCCGATACCGATCGGCTACGCCGCCGGGCTGATCGCGACGCTGGTTCGCCCATCCACGCTGACCGGGAGCGGACCACGCAGTGTCACGCGCCGGACGATCCGCGGCTGATCCCCGTAATCGTCCACTGCTCTGTGCTGTGTGGCACGGTTGTCCCAGATCGCCACATCGCCGGGGGCCCAGTGCCACCGCACCGTGTTCTCATGCCGCGTGATGTGCGACTGGAAGATTTCAAACAGGTGCCGCGAGTCAGCAGCGCCGATGCCGGTGAAACGCTTGACGAAATGCCCCAGGACGAGGCTCCGCTCCCCGGTTTCCGGGTGGACGCGCACCAGTGGGTGCTCTGTTTCGTAGACCGTCCTGGTGAACACTTCCCTGAATTGCTTCTCATCGGACGCGCGTATTTTGGGGCGGCTGGCGGCGTAGTCGTAATCATTGCTGTGCCGCGCCCAGAGCCGGTGCGCCAGGTCGCGTAAGACCTCCGGCAATTCCTGGTAGGCCGTCACGGTATTGGCCCACACCGTGTCGCCACCCGCTTCCGGCACGACCACGCTGCGCAGGATCGAGATTTTCGGATAGTCGGGCACGAACGTCACGTCCGTGTGCCAGGAACTCGCTCTGCCGCCGCCATGCGAGCCGTCGATGTCCAGAACGTAGTCGGTCCCGTCCAACGAGGGAACCGTTGGGTGCGGCACCAGATCGCCCAGCAGCTTCGCGAACGCCACCTGGCCGCCTTCGTCCAGATGATGCTGACCACGAAAGAACAGGACCTTGTGATGCAGCAAGGCTTGCTCGATCGCCTTGACGGCCGGTTCGTTCAGATCGCCGAACAGGGCAAATCCGCTGACTTCCGCGCCGATGCGGCCGGTGAGCAGCCGGATATCCAATGCTGGCGGAGCGATGGTCGCGATGGCACTCATGCTTGTTCCTCCTTATCGGAAGCGAGCCCGTGTATTAGCCAAACCACAGAACCACGTGATGTGTGCGAGGTCAACGTGAATAAACCATTATCCGCGGCTGCGACGTAATTATGCTGCGTCCTGCTCACCACCCAGACAGGCGTCCCGGATCGCGGCATCGCCCAGAAGGTCCGCGGCGTGTACCGACAGGACGATAGGTCGGGACCGCAGGACATAGCCATAATGGGCAACCGTCATTGCCAGGCTGGCATTTTCTCCAGCGTGAAGACCGATTTGCCTTGCGCGTTGATGGCGGAGATCAACTCCAGCACCCGATCCGCATGGGGCGGTGACAAACCCATCGTTAGTTCATCCATGCAGATCAGCTTGGGCCGGCCCATTAGCGCGCGCGCCATTGCGACCATCGGTTGTTCGCCGCCGGACAGCGTGTCCGCACGTTAGGTGCCGTCCAATTTGGGCTACGCGCTGTGCGCCTATTGAACGATTACGAAAGGTGTAATATATCGGCGGCCCTGATAACGACCATGGGGAACGGGCATGAACGTTTGGCGTCCATGCTGACGAGACGTTCTATCTTAGGTGCTATGGCGGCGGTGCCAGCAGCCTCAGCTCCACGCGCGGCGGAGCCGGTGAAAATCCGTTTTGGGCTGGGTTTTCAGTTCGTCGACGACAGGCGAGGCCAGGGTCGAACTGACTATTGCGCTCGATCAGCACCAGACGGGTGGGCGGCGGACAGCGACGCAGAAGATGCAGCCTCAGCAACGCACCGCTGAATCCGTCACCGATCACGGCGATCGTTGTCATCGACGACACGCGCCGCGTGGGGGAGGATATTCTGATCCAAACGTTGCTCGTAAAGGGGGGCGACACATTGTCGACGATCTCCCGGTTGCATCCGGCGCATCATCGAACCGGTATGGTGCCGAGCTTCTCACTATTTTTGGTTGTTAGTGGATTACACCCTGCCCTTCCCTATGTATAATGAGACGTGCTTGCCAGGAGTTTTCCATGCCCCACGCGCCGCCGCCTACGGATGCCGCCGACATCCTGTGGTTTCTACCGACCCATGGCGATGGCCGATACCTGGGCACGGAGGTTGGTGCGCGGCATGTCACGCTGGGTTATCTCAGCCAAATAGCCCGGGCAGCAGACGAACTTGGCTATTTCGGCGTGCTGCTGCCCACCGGACGGTCCTGTGAGGATTCGTGGGTCATCGCTTCGGCGATGGTCCCGCTGACGACGAAATTGCGGTTTCTCGTCGCGGTTCGCCCGGGTCTGTCCCAACCCTCAATGACCGCGCGAATGGCAGCCACGCTCGATCGGCTTTCGGAGGGCCGGGTTCTGATCAACGTCGTCGCCGGCGGTGATCCGGTTGAGATGCATGGCGACGGGGTGTGGTTCAGTCATGGCGAGCGCTACAAGGCGACGGCGGAATACCTGACCGTGTGGCGGCAGCTCATGCAGGGCCAAACCGTCGATTTCGCTGGCGCGCACGTGCGGGTCGAAGGTGGCAAACTGCTCTATCCGCCGGTCCAAAAGCCTTATCCACCGCTGTATTTTGGCGGATCGTCCGACGCTGGCCAGGACGTGGCGGCCGAACACTGCGACGTGTATTTGACGTGGGGCGAACCTCCAGCGGACGTCGCGGAAAAGCTGGGGCGGGCTCAGCGGCGTGCAGTCGACCGAGGGCGGAGCTTGTCGTTCGGTATCCGGTTGCATGTCGTGGTGCGGGAGACTGTCGAAGAGGCCTGGCGAGAGGCGGATGCGTTGATCCGGCACGTCGATGACGAGGCTGTCGCGTTTTCGCAGCGCACGTTCGCCCGCTTCGATTCGGTGGGCCAGCAGCGGATGGCCCGGCTGCATAACGGGCGGCGCGACAAGCTGGAGATCAGCCCCAATCTGTGGGCCGGTGTCGGCCTTGTGCGTGGCGGCGCTGGCACCGCGCTGGTCGGGAACCCGGAACAGGTTGCAGCGCGGATGCGGGAATACATGGAGCTGGGGATCGATCGTTTCATCCTGTCCGGCTATCCCCATCTGGAAGAGTGCTACCGCTTCGCGGAGCTGGTATTTCCGCTGCTGCGGTTGAAGGCTACGACTGGATACCACCGCGGCTCGGCGCGTAATGCGGGTCCGTTTGGCGAGATTGTTGCGAATTCGGCCGTGCCGGCCGGACCAATGGCGGACGGGTAGTTCCATTATTCACGTTCTAATGGCGTGTTAATGGATTGACAGGCATTTTGAAGGCGTATAATTAGGTCGGTTAAGGGCGCAGCGCGCGCCCATCCTTTCGTGGAATGGAGGCCGGCATGATCCATTTTTTTGCGCTCCTGGTCCCTGCCATGTTGGCCGGATGTTGTCGCTGATCTGACATCACATCCCTTCGGTGGGATTGTCCAGCGTAACGACACTCCAGGCATCAAGGCTTTCTTCATGTTTGTATGGCATAACCTGCAACGCCCTGCTCCTGCCGCGCGCCCGTCCGAAGACCGGCCGGTGCCTATGCGGCATTCCCGCCCGATTGAGGTTGACGGTGTATTCCTGGGCGCGGCGGTGGAACACGAACTCGGTGTTCGTTTCATAGCGGTGGACGTCCGGGTGAGCGAGATGGACCAGAGCATCTGGCCCACCCTGGATTACGCGTACCGCTCAGTGCGTCAATTGTTCAAGTCTGGCCGAGCGGCGTGTTCGTTTTGACAAGGTATCGGACCGTGGCAAAGCAGATCAGGCTGAATGCGTTCGACATGAACTGCATCGGGCATATCCAGCATGGGATGTGGACGCATCCGCGCGACCGGTCCGCCAGCTATAACACCATTGAATACTGGCAGGATCTGGCTCGTATCGCCGAACGTGGACTGTTCGATGGCATTTTCCTGGCCGATATCACTGGGGTCTATGATGTCTACAAGAACAGTCCAGGCCCGTCCATCCTGAATACCGAGCAGATTCCGGTGAATGACCCGATGCTCGTGGTTCCGGTGATGGCTGCGGTAACGAAACATATCGGCTTCGGCGTCACCAGCAACCTGACGTATGAACCGCCGTATCTGTTCGCGCGCCGGGCATCCACGCTGGATCATCTGACGGGCGGTCGTTTCGGATGGAACATCGTCACCGGCTATCTGGACAGTGCCGCGCGTGGCATGGGGTTGGCTGCGCAACCGGATCATGACGGGCGATATGCCATCGCCGACGAGTATATGGATGTCGTCTACAAGCTTTGGGAAGGTAGCTGGGAAGACAACGCCGTGCTGAGGGATCGTGCGAACCGGGTCTTCGCCGATCCGTCCAAGGTCCATCGGGTCCAGCATGTCGGCCGTCATTACCAGGTGGATGCGATCCACCTTGCCGAACCATCGCCGCAACGAACGCCGGTGCTGTATCAGGCGGGATCGTCCACGCGTGGACGTGAATTCGCCGCCCGGCACGCGGAATGTGTGTTCGTGAACGGGCCGGACAAGGCAAACATGCGAATGGTGGTTCGTGATATCCGGATCCGGGCCGCGGCCCATGGACGAAACCCCGCCGATATTCTTGTTTTTCTTGGCCGAACCGCCGTCGTGGCGCGAACCCGCCTGGAAGCGGAGGAAAAATTCCAGGAGTATCATCGACACGCCAGCATCGAGGGTGCGCTGGCCCATTTCTCCAGTTCCACGGGCATCGATCTGTCGCGCTACGAACTGGACGAGCCGATCCGTTACGAAAAAAACAATTCCAACAACTCGGCGGTCGAATCGATTACCACGCTCAGCCGAGAGCCCTGGACGTTACGCCGCATCATCGGGCAGATGGGCCTGGGCAGCCGCAACCCGCCGATCGTCGGATCGGCGGAGGAGGTCGCCGACGAATTGATCGCGTGGGTTGAGGAAACCGGTGTGGACGGCTTCAATCTGAGCCGCGTTGTTACGCCGGAGACGTTGGAGGACTTCGTCGATCTGGTGGTGCCGATCCTGCAGGACCGCGGTGTCTACAAGCATCAATACGCGCGCGGTCCGCTCCGCCAAAAGTTGTTCGGGCGTGTTCGGCTGCCGGACACCCATCCCGCGGCGGCGCACAGGCGCGGCGCCCTTCAGACCCAACAGTCGGCAGCGGAGTAGGGCCCCAATGAGCTGCTGCACAGGCTGGTGGCGTCCAGAGGCGATCGCGATGCTCGCGCCGCGCAACTGCCGCGGGCGCTGGACGATGTCGCGGTGGCGCAAGTCAGTCCGAGGTACCTGGTGATGTCAGGCGGCGACCGCTCATCCGAGGTGAAGGCGTTCATCCTGGCCCACTGAGGGACGTATCTCGCGCCGGTCTGGTAACGGGGCTATAATCCGGCGAACAGCGGCGTGGACAAGTAACGTTCAGCGAACGACGCGGCGATCCCGACGATCAGCTTGCCGGCATTTTCCTTCCGGCCGGCGAGGCCGATCATGGCATGCAGCACGGCGCCGGATGATATCCCGACCGGCAGGCCCTC